>JBKPOM010000025.1:0-51606 GCA_046733115.1 Actinomycetota bacterium
TTTCTTCCCTTCGGACGGCCACCTATCAAGCATACACTAACCTAACACCCTGGTCTGAAAACGCCAACACTGTACCGGATAGTGCAACGTGTTTCAAGCTCACTCGGACCGTCGGCGGCGTTGGCCTTCTCTCGATGGGGACGCTCTCACGGGGCCTTCAGGATCCGTGGCTCTTCTACGGTTCGCCTTTTAGCGCGCGGTTCCGTCCTGCTGGTCGTTGATGTCGCTCGCGGCCGTCAGGGCGGACGGCGCGACGAGGTGGGCCAGTTCCACCAGACCCCGGCTGGTACCTACCACCCGCATCTTGTCACCGGGAGCGACCTCCAGGTCCAACACCGGAAACGGTGTTGCGCCCACCGCCATCACGCGCGCCTGGCACGTCTTCTCCAGGGTTCTCACGTCTATCGTGCGTTCGGCGGTCAGGTCCACGATCTGCAAGACCTCGGCGCCGACGGGAAGCACGGCCTCGGTCCGGCGGCCGAAGATGGCGGCGACGAAGGCGGGGGCGGCCAGCGCGGACACGCTACGGGACAGATAGATGCCGGTGGTGCGCTCCACCCGCGCGGCGAGATCCGGGTCGAACATGCGCAGCACCACCCGCAGTCCGGGGGCCCGCGCCCGGGCCAGCAACGCGCACTGCAGATTGGCCATGTCGTCCTTCGTCACCGCCAGGAGCGCCCGCGCCGACCCCAATCGAAGACCGTCGAGGGTCGTCCCTGCCGCTATGTCGCCGATGACGACGGGGAGACGCAAACGCTTGACGAAAGCCGCGTCGAGCGCGTCCTCGTCGCGCTCGACGGCGACGCAGCGGACTCCCGTCCTGTCCAGGGCCTCGATGATGGTGGTGCCTGTCGTACCAACGCCACAAACGACGACATGGTCGCGCCTGGGCATCGGGTACTGGCCAAGGGCCCGGAGAAGCCGGGCTCCGACGATGGCGTCGGTGACCAGCCCGAAGGCGAGCGCGAGCGTGAGCCCGCCGAACATGATCGCGACGATCCCGTACACCTTGACCTCCGCCGGAGCCCCCAGCAGGTTGATGTCCCCGTAGCCCACCGTCGCGAACGTGACGACCACGAAGTAGAGGGCATCGAGCAGGCCGACGCCCAGGTAACGGTCGAACACCAGCGTGCTGGCCGCTATCAGGAGCCCGAACATCACCCCGACGACCGCGAGACGGCGGTCCAGGATGCCGACCGTCCCCTGGATCAGTACCCAACTCGTCCGCGACAGGCGCGTAGCCATGGTGAGGAATCCCTCGTTCTGTGTGGCGGCGAGCGCATCGAGACCGCCCGCCGACTCGGAACTTGGTTCACTCGTCTCTGCCGGACCGCGATCCACGATGCCGACCACCCGCGGGGCGTCGACGGGAAAGACCGCGGGTTCACCCTCCGCGGATTCGGCCTCCGCGAGCGCCAGCCAGAGGTCGGGATGCTCGCGGTCAACCTCTTGCACGGCGACGTGCCGGTCCCCGCCCGCAGCTCGAAGCCCACGCTGCCACGGAGCGCCGCCTCGACGAAGGCGGGGGCGGCGAGCTCCGTTGACGACAGCACCGCCACGTCTCCCAGCATGTCGCGGACGGCGCCGGTGAGGGAGGTGTTGAAGAGGCGCATGACTACCCTGGCCCGTGGAGCCAGTTCCTGCAGCTCGAGGGCGACGTGCAGGTTGATAAGGTCCGCGTCGCCGAGCAGGCCGCACACGGAGGCCTCCCCTACGCCCGCTTCCCTGAGCGTGTCCACATTCTCGGGGTCGCCGATGAACAGCGGCACCTGGGCGGCCTGCGCGGCCTGGGAGAATGGTGCCTCCGGCCGCGTGCAGACCGCGGTCACAGCAATCCCGAGCTCGCGAAGCTCCTGAAGCACGCGCACCCCAAGCCCGTCATCCCCCAACAGGATGACACGACTACCAGGTCTCGTGTCTCCCCGCTCGCCCGTCATCGTACGCCCTCGTCCGTGCGCTTCGGGAGGATCCCGCGTTCTACCCGGCCGTAGCCGCACGGGCCGTGATACCCATTCCGCATATCGGTAGCGACCCCCATACCATTCCCGGGATAGCCCCGGATGGCCCCTCGATCACGCCTACGCTCCTTGACAACGGTCCGCCGTCCACCCGGTCGTGCCCGTGAGGCCTTCTCGATCCGCGCTCTCCCTACAGGAACTATACAGCAGCCGCCTCTCCCCCGTGATTAGCTCTATCGGTCTGGGGTTGACCCGGCCTGTGGATCACACCAACAATGAGTCTTGTACGCCAACAAAGAGCTTCGTCTCTTTCGGGTGCGAGGGGGGTAGGGTGAGAACGATACTTTGTTACGGGGACTCGAACACCTGGGGCTTTGATCCTGAGACTGGGGAGCGCTTTCCCGAGGAGGTGCGCTGGCCCGGGGTGTTGAGGACGAAGCTGGGCGACGACTACAGGGTGATCGAGGAGGGTTTATCCGGCAGGACGACCGTGTGGGACGATCCCATAGAGGGCGTGCACAAGAACGGCAGGACCTACCTGAGGCCTTGCCTGGAGTCGCACAGCCCGGTTGACCTCGTAGCGCTCATGCTCGGGACCAACGACCTGAAGACACGTTTCGGTAGCTCGGCCTCGGACATCGCGCAGGGGGCGGCCGAACTGGCCGAGATGGTCTCGAGGAGCGGGTGCGGGCCAGGGGGCGGCGCTCCCGTGGTGCTCTTGATCTCTCCCCCGCCGGTCGCGACGCTCACGGACATGGCCGAGATGTTCGAGGGAGCCGGCGAGAAGTCCAGGCGGTTTTCCGAACATTATGGGCGCTTCGCCGAGAAGTACGGGTGCGAGTACTTCGACGCCTCCACCGTTATCGTTTCGAGCGATGTGGATGGCATCCACCTCGACGCCACCGAGCACCGCAAGCTCGGCGAGGCCATCACCGCCTGTGTAGAAGAAGTCTTCCACTAAGGAGCGGGTCGCGAAAGGATCGACCTTCCGCGATCCGCCGACCGCTGTGGGCCTTCGGCTAGCAGCTGCTGCTGCTAATGATCACGTCTTCGGGGTCATCACTCTCTACGGTGGCGCCCGAGCGAGGATCGATACAGATGAGGTCTTGCTGTCCGTCTTCCGCGAAAACGGCGTCTTCGCTTCCAGGGCCGGTAATCAAGTTGTCCCGCCCGGGACCGCCGTTCAGCGTGTCGCTCTGGGCCTGACCGTCGGCGATGTCATTGCCCTCTCCGCCATACAGGGTATCCCTTCCCGGACCGCCATACATCTTGTCGTCTCCGGGGCCGCCGCGCAACTCGTCATCGCCCAGGCCGCCGAACATGGAATCGTTTTCGTCCCCGCCAATAACTATGTCGTTGCCCTCGTAGCCGCGGAGCGTGTCAGCTCCATCCTTGCCACTTATGATGTCGTCCCCACGAAAGCCCTTGATGGTGTCGGCCTGACGGGTGCCGACCAGGAAGTCGGCCTGTTGGTGCCGTTGATGGTCGCGGCCAGCGCCACCCCGCTGGCCAAGCATAATGCGAGCGTCATCAACGTCCCCAATAACATCGCTCTACGCATGCCTCTCTCCTTATCCGAGGTCGTTTCCGGGATCTACGCCCTGGCGAGCCGACCACTCTTGTAAAGATCAGCATAAGGGCTACCAGCGGCAGGCGCAACCATGGCGCGGGCCGTTGTGCAGGGTGTGCGGATGTCAGCTCATGAGCTGGCCGCCGTTGACCTCGATGATCTCACCCACCAGGTAGTCGGCCGCGGGAGAAGCGAGGAACGCGACGACCCCCGCGGTCTCCTCGGGAGTGCCTTCCCGCCCCATTGGTATGGTGTTCTTGAGGTTCTCGCGTACGTCGGGGGGCGTGAAGCGGTCGTGGAAGGGGGTCGTTATGACGCCGGGGGCGACCGCGTTCACCAGGATGTTCTCGGAGACGAGCTCTTTGGCCATGGCGCGGGTCAGGGTGCTGACACCACCCTTGGCCGTGGCGTAGGCGACCGAGCCGGGAGCGCCGCCGTTGCGGGCGGCGACGGAGGTCATGTTGATGATCTTACCCCTCCCCCCCTGCTTCATCAGCGGGAGCACCGCATGCGAGACCAGGTAGACGCTCTTCAAGTTCACGTCCATGACCCGGTCCCAGAGGTCCTCCGTCATCGCGGAGAGCTTGCGGCGCTCGATCAGGGACCCGGCGTTGTTGACCAGCACGTCGAGCCGCCCGTAACGGTCCTGTATCTCTCCGACCATAAGCCCGACCTCGTCCACATCCGAGACGTCACCGCCTACGAGCGAAGCCTCCCCTCCGGAACCTTCGATCTCCCTGACCACATCCCGCGCCTCGTCCTCGCTCGCGTTGTAGTGGACCACCACCCTGCGTCCCCCTCTGGCGAGCTCGACCGCGACGGCGCGTCCGATCCCCGTGCTGCTCCCCGTCACCCACGCCACCTCTTCAGAGAGAGCCATCCGACCGTTACCTCCCTGTAGCCTTCCTCCTCTACAATTGATGCTCCGGTAACATAATGGCTCCGGGCGGGGAAAACAATGCAGGAGGCGAAACGCGGGCTACGTGGACCTTCGGAGACGACGGGACGAAAGGAAGCCGCGGAAGCCCGCGGGCACGCTGCTCAGTTACTCGGGCTGGCTGCTGAAGAAGCGCATTCCCGAGAGCACGGGGCCGAAAACGGGCGGGGACAAACTACTGCTCATGACGATACTGGATGCCGGCGGCAGCATCACGCCCGTGGAGACCGCATTAAGGACCTCGCTCACGATCGATGAGGCCGAGCAGATACTCACCCGATCCGCAGACCGCGGCCATCTCCTGATCCAGAACCGCGACGCCGTTCTTTTCTATGTTCTGCCAGGAAGACGACCTTCTTTCCTGAAGTCCGAAGCCTGATACCTGTAGCCTCAGTCTGCGAGCCGTCTCAGCGTAGAGATAATGTCGGGCAGGGGCGTCTCCTTGGGTATCGCGGCGTCGGCCCCGGCCTCCGCGGCGACCTCGGCTACGTCTTCCCTGGCGCTGAGGACGACGACGCGCGTTTTGGGATGGCGGTGCCTGATCTCGGGTACGAGCTCCGTCCCTTCTCCGTCGGGGAGTGAGAGGTCGAGCACCACCACGTCGAAAGGCTCTGCGGTCCGGATCATAGCCCTCCCCTCCTCCAGCGTGCGGGCGAGGGCGATCTCCGTGCCCTTTCCGAGGACGAATCTCAGGGCCTGCGCGAAGGCCGAGTGGTCTTCCACTATCATCATGCGCTCCATCGCGACACCTCTGCGCCAGCCGTAAGCTGTGGGGAGTAGGAATTGGCGAGGCCCCTTCCCTATTCCCTATTCCCCACTCCCCACTGCCTATTCCAATCAGTGATTGTGGCGGGGCGTCTTCGACGCGATGCCGCGATACTTCAGGGCGGCTTCCATCACCCCGCCGCCGTCGAGACCGCTCACCGAGGAGCGGTAGATCTCCTGCCAGGGCGTCTGGCTTTCGGGGTAGTCGGGGACGCCTTCCTCTCGCTTGCGGCGTTCTATCTCCTCCTCGGGGACCAGCATGTCGCAGCGTCCCCTGTCGAGGTCGATGCGGATGGTGTCACCAGTCCTGAGCCATGCCAGGCCGCCGCCCGCGGCGCTCTCGGGGGCGGCGTGCAGGATCGAGGGGCTGTCCGAGGTGCCCGATTGCCTGCCGTCGCCGATGGTGGGAAGCGTCTCTATTCCACGCTTTATGAGCCTGTCGGGGGGCTGCATGTTGACGACCTCGGCCGAGCCGGGCCACCCCATCGGGCCCGCTCCCCTTATCACCAGGATGGAGCGTTCGTCGATGTTCAGCCCGGGGTCGTTGATGCGCTCGTGGTAGTCGTCGGAGCCGTCGAAGACGACCGCGCGGCCCTCGAAGACGTTCTCATCGCTCAGGAAGCGTTCGCGAAAATCGTCGGAGATGACGCTCGTCTTGATGATCGCGAAGTCGAAGAGGTTGCCTGAGAGAACCCGGAAGCCAGCGCGCCGTTGCAGCGGCTCGTCGTAGGCCGCGACCACCTCCCGATCAACGCTCTCGCGCCCCGCTACGCCCTCGGCCAGCGTCCGTCCCGTGACGGTCATGGTTTCGCCATCAATCTTGCCGGCCCGCAAGAGCTCGTTTACTACGGCGGGCACACCACCCGCACGATGGAACCGCTCGCCCAGATATTTACCTGCCGGCTGCATGTTGACTAGCAGGGGCACATCGTAGCCGTGCTCCCAGTCCGTGGGTTCGAGTTCGACGCCGGCGTGGCGCGCCATGGCCATGATGTGCGGCTGGGCGTTGGTCGAGCCTCCGATGGCCGTGGTCGCGACGATCGCGTTCAGGAAGGACCCGCGCGTTAGGATCCCCGACGGGCGCAGGTCCTCGTAGGCCATCTCGGCCGCGCGCTTTCCCGTCTCGTAGGCCATCTGGCCGCGCTCGCGGTAAGGGGCGGGGATGGCGGCGCACCCGGGCAGGGACATGCCAAGCACCTCCGCGAGGGCGTTCATGGTCGAGGCCGTGCCCATGGTGTTGCAGTGGCCGGCCGACGGCGCGGAGGCCAAAGCCGCCCCGTAGAACCCTTCTTCGTCGATCGTGCCGGCGGCGAGGCGGCGGCGGCTCTTCCAGATCACCGTGCCCGAGCCGACGAGCTCGCCCTCGAAATGGCCGTCGAGCATGGGACCGCCTGAGAGCACGATGGCGGGGATGTCCACGGTCGAGGCGGCCATGATCGAGGCCGGCGTCGTCTTGTCGCAGCCGGTCGTGAGCACCACGGCGTCGATGAAGTAGCCGTAGAGGACCTCCACGAGCCCCAGGTAGAAGAGGTTGCGGTCCAGCGCGGCGGTCGGCCTGCGGCAGTTCTCGTGGATGGGGTGCACAGGGAACTCTATTGGGATCCCGCCACCGTCGCGTATCCCGTCGCGCACGCGGCTTGCGAGCTCCAGATGGTGCCTGTTGCACGGCGCGAGGTCGCTGCCGCTCTGGGCTATGCCGACGATGGGCCTGCCCGAGCGCAGCTCGTCGGGTGTGATCCCGTAGTTCATATACCGCTCCAGGTACAACGCGCACTGGTCCCTGCGATGGTTATCGTCGAACCACTCGCGCGAGCGGAAGCGGCGCGCGGGCCTACCGTTTTCCGAAGTCATGCCGGATCTCCTCGCTGTGTCTCTAGCTTGCTCATCGCCCTACGAGACCGGCGGCGTCGCCGTCGAAGTCTTGCCGAGGGCCTGTATCGCGGTCGGGATCATCGTCAGCTCGGGTACGTAGGCGTGCGGCGGCAGCGCAGCCAGGAAGTGGCAGGCCTGCGCCACGTCCTCGGGCTTTAGGGCAGCGTCGCGGACCTCCTTCGGCGGTGGCTCGGGGCGGTTGTCCAGGATCGGAGTGTCAACGATGCCTGGCAGGATCGAGGAGAATCGCACGCCGTTTACGTGCTCCTCGAAGCCGGCGGCGTGCCCTAGCTCGACCATCCCCGCCTTCGTGGCCTGGTAGGCCGGCCCGGAGGCGTCGGGCCACCTCCCCGAGACGCTGCTGATGAGAATGACCAGCCCCTGCGAGTCCCGCAGGTAAGGGAGCGCGGCCCTTATCGCGTAGAAAGCGCCGCTGAGGTTCACCGAGACCATGGCGTCCCACCTATCGGCCGTCAACTGCTCAAGACGCCGGTCCGGGACGTTCATCCCGGCCGCGACCACGAGGATGTCTATTCCGCCGTCCTCTCCGACCTCCCCGACGAGCCGCCAGACGGCGTCCTTGTCCGAGATGTCGAGCGCGTGCGCCGCGACGTCCTCTCCGGCGCTCTCCTGTATCGCCTCCTTGCGACGGGCCGCTGCGTGGACCTCGGCGCCCGCATCGGCGAAGAGGTTGGCCGTGGCGAGCCCGATGCCACTGCTCGCCCCGATGACGAGCGCTGTCTTGCCGAACAGGCTCGCGCCCTCCACTACTGTCCCTCCGCGAGGAAGACTTTGATCTGCTCGGACGGACCGCGCACGAGATCGGCGAACGCCTCCGGCCCCTCCTCAAGCGGCAAAACGGGCGGTAGCTCCCCGATGCCGGCCTTTCCATGGACGAGCCACTCGAGCGCCTGCTCGTAGTCCTCGGCCGTGTACGCATACGAGCCCTGCAGGTCGAGCTGGCTGCGCACCACGTCGTGAAACCCGAGCGTCGTGTCGTCGTCGTGCAGCCCGATGTAAACGGCCCGACCACCGGGCCGTAGGAGTTCAAGGGCCATCCGCCGCGTCGCCTCGGCCCCGACCGCGTCTATGACGAGGTCCACGCCGAGTCCTTCGGTCGGACCGTCGAGGGCCTCGCGCGCCTCCTCGCCTGACTCGTGGGCGGCTTCTGCGCCGAGGGCGAGCGCCTGCTCGCGGCGTCCTTCCACCGGCTCGACGGCGTGGACTTCGGGTACGCCGTCCAGGACCGCGGCCTGCAGGCACATAAGGCCGATGGTGCCGGCCCCGATCACGACGGCGTGCTCCACCGAAGCGCCAGCGAGCCCGAGCCTCGCCGCGTGGACGCCGTTGGCCAGCGGCTCCGCAAGCGCGCCGGTGCGGGCCTCGACGCCGTCGGGGAGTGGGTAGACGTTGGACGCGGGCGCGAGCGTGTACTCGGCGAAACCGCCGGGGGAGTGGATGCCGACCAGCTTCCGGTTCGGGCACAGGTTGGTCAACCCGACCCGGCAAAGAGGGCACGTTCCGTCGGAGGAGAGCGGGTTCACGGCCACGAGGCGGCCGAAGAGGCTTTCATCGACACCCTCCCCCACCTCCGTGACGGTGCCGGCGAACTCGTGGCCCATCACGAGGGGCGGGGTACGGTTGCCCATCTTGCCCAGATAGCCTTCAATCTCAGAGCCGCAGATCCCGGTCGCCGTCGGGCGGACCACGACGGTTCCGGGCTCGACGGATGGCTCAGGTACTTCGTCGACCGACATCTGCTCGGGCCCGTGCCAGACGATACCCTTCATATTTCCTACCTTCCCGTAGCGAACGTCCCTGGCCTATTGTACGTCCGGCACCGTCGCGCGGCGATCAGCGCGGCACGAGCGCGACGGCCCTCACGGGCGAGCCGGAACCACCCCTTATCTTCAGCGGCAACGCGAGAAAGTGGCAGAACGGCGGCAACAGACCCAGGTTGTTCAGGTTCTCGACTATGTACACCTCGTTGCCGAGAAGCGCGTAGTGGGCCGGGTTCTCTGTATTGATCGTGGCGTCTATCGCGAGCGTGTCGCATCCGAGGAGCGAGACGCCCTTATCAACCAGATACCCGGCAGCCTCGCCGGAGAGACCGGGCCAGTCTTCGAGGAAACGCCGTCCCTCCGGACCCGTTGTCCACCTGCGGTCCCATCCGTAGCGGATCAGGACTTTGTCCCCAGCCTCGATCGAGCCGTGCTCGGCTTCCCACGCTTCTATACGCCCCACATCCAGAAGGTCGCCGGCACCGAGGTCGGTGGCCTCGATGGTCGCGGCGCGGCCTGCCAGGCGTTCGAGCGGGATCTCGTCGGTGCCGTAGTGGGCGGGTCCCTCTCGGATGAAGTGGATGGGGGCATCCATGTGGGTTCCGGTGTGCTCGCTCATGGTAAGGCCGTAGTGGAGGGCGTCGTCGCCGTACTCGTAGGACTCGTAGAGGGTCCTGCCGAAGCGAGCGTGGGTCGGGTAGGCGGGGATGTCTTCCTCCAGCGTGTGGGAGAGGTCGATCCACTCGTAGCCGCCGATTAGTCCTTCCACTAAGCCTCCTGCGCAGTGGCCGATCTCTCCTGGCCGGCCGAGGTCTCCCGGATCAGCGAGATGGGCACGAGCGTCAGGAGGCAAATGGCGGCGATGAAGATGTAGTGCCAGGTGAAGCCGTAGTGTTGGACGATATATCCGGCCACGGGCGCGGCCAGGAAGCCCGCCGAGCCGAGGCCTATGCCTATCATCAGGCCGAGGCCGGAAGATGCGCCTTCAGGGACGGCATCAATTATCGAGGCGTACATCACGGGGAAGGGCGAGTTGCGGAAGACGCCCCAGCCTATAAGGATGATCCAACCCAAGACGCCGCTGCTGATAAAGATCATGAGTAGAACGGTTACGGCCCAGCCGACGGCGAGGATGCCCAAGGACCACTTGCGTCCCTTGTGGTCGGAGACGGTGCCCCAGAAGATCTGACCCATCCAACCCGTTATGCCCGAGGCCCCGGAGACCACGGAAGCGGCGGCGAGCGAGAGGCCGGCCTCCCTGGTGAGCTGCAGCGTGAGGAAAGAGATCACACCGGTCTCGGCCCACAGAAACAAGAAGTTCGCGACGACCGAGAGCCTCACGTTGCGCTCGGTGAGCGCCAGCTTCATCGCCTCCCATGCGGTCGCCACGGGCCTCTCCTCCCGCTCTTCGTCGAGCTCTTCCTCCGTCACCGAGGGGGTCATGTCGTGGTCCTCGATCCAGGCGTTCACCCTCCTGAGGTTCTCCCTACGGGCGAGCACTATCTGCAGGATCACGATGGGAATGGCGAGCAGCGGGATGAACAGGAACACCGCCCGCCACGTGGCCACGGAGAGAACGGCCCCGATAAGGACCGGCCCCAAGAACTGGCCTATGGGGAAGCCGGTGTGGTGCGTGCCGACGGCGAAGCCCCGGTCCTCCTTCTGCCACCACTCGCCGACCATGGCCACGTTGACGGGCTCCATCCCGCCGGTCCCGACGCCCATGGTAAACCGCAGGATCTGCAGCTGGAGGAGCGTCCGCGAGACGGCCGTCAGGATGGCGGAGATCACCACGATGGCCACGGCGACGGCCCAGGTGTACGCCCGCCTGACGCCCTTGCCCAAAGAGTCGCCGAACACCCCGAGGATGAGGCCGCCGGCCATCGTGCCGGCGAAGCTGAGGCCGACGAGGACCCCGCCCGTGGTCGGGCTCAGGTCGAACTCCCCCAGGATGCCCGGCAAGACCGTGGGCAACAGCACGCGGTCTATGGAGGTGATAAGGATGGCGCCGGTCGTTACCACGAGCATCCACCACGACAGCGCGTGTCCCCGAGGGACGTACCTGTTGCGAGGCGCCGCCTCCGGGCTGACGTTACCGGCCATGCTTCTCCTCTCCCGACATGCGCGCGACCCCCCACGGAACTTCCACCCGAGCGCCGCAGACTTCCCTTGACCCGCGCACTATACCCCGACGCGCCGGCTAGCGGCAAGCGGCCTCGAACGCGAGAAGGGAGTAGGGAGTGCTCGCTTCACGGCCCTACGGTATCGAGGAATTCCTGGAGCAGGGTCGGTACCGGTTCGGCGTACGCTTCTCTGGAGGCTCCTTCCAGGCTCGACACGAGGCGGTGCCAGGTCAGGGCGCCGTTGATGTTGGCCAGCCGGCTGGATAGATCCAGGGCTTCCAGCAGGTCCTCGCGGGATTCGTAGCGCGTCCACGGCTCTAGGTATGCGTCGCGTAAGGGATGGAGTTTCGGAGAGTTTTCTTCGAGGCGGAGGCTGATCTCCGCGCTCACCAGCACCGTGCGCAACGAGTAGAAAGGGTGCGAGAGGCAGGCGTCGCCCCAATCGATAAAGACGGGGCTTCCGTCGCCGACGAACACGTTGCCGTCGGTGAGATCGCCGTGGTTGAGCGTCTCGGGGATACGGTAGCCGGCCAGGCGTTCGCAAAGCCCGGCGACCCGCGGGGTCAGGTCGAGCAACCGCTCGTACTGGGCGCGCGTCAGCCCTGGGGTCTGGTCGATCCGCAAGACGTCCACGTCGGCCAAAAGCGGCTCGTACAAGGTAGAAAGGGCCGGCAGGCGCCGGTCGGCACGCCGAGCGCCAGGAGGTAGGGGACCCGCTGCGTAAGCTCGATCTGCACCTCGGCGTAGCGAGGCAGCACGGGGAGCCAGGGCCGCATGTCCCTGGCCGGGCGGATCATCTCGCGCAGCCTCTGTCCGGCGTCGCGCATCAGTATCCAGCCTCGTTTTGTATCGACCGACAATAATCGGGGGACGCTAGCGGGTCGCCAGCGCGCCAGCGCCTCTAGCAGCGCCGGCTCGTGCGGATGCACCGGCGAGACCGCCTTGAAAAAGATGTTGCCCTCGCCGGTCGGCACGCGCAGCACGGTCGACCACGGGTACGAGTGCGGCTGCTCGATGGGACCGCCCACGGCTACGCCGTGGCGCTCGAGCTCGGCGTGGACCCAGGCGTTCGCCCGCTCGAACCAGCCTGGCTGTGTCCACGGCACTACCTGTTGCTGATGCGTCACCGCCCCGGGCTGGTGCTACTCTTTCGGGCTGTAGCGGTCGGGGTCCTTGAAGACGTCTATGACGCAGGTTCCGGCTTCGAGGATGGCCGAGTGTTCTGCCCCCGCGGGTATGTCGTAAGTATCGCCGGGGGTGTAGTCAGCCTGTTCGCCGTCGATGGTCAGGTGCAGCGAGCCGGTCACGACCGTGCCCCATTGTGCGTCGTGGGCGTGGGGTGGGACTTCGACCCTCTCTGCGGCCCGGAAGAAGACCGCCTGGCCGTCGGGGCCTGAGATCATCCGTCCGTCCAGGCCCTCGAAGGGCGTGTCCACCTGAGGGAGGTCCTGTATCCAACTCGCGTAAGGGTTCAAAGCGGCTCCTTTCCCTCTGGCAGCGCGTTTGCGCCGCCGGTCCGGGCGTCATTATACTGATCGCTCCTACGTCTTCGGGGGTGGAATGGAACGCTTGAGGGGCAAGAGGGCCATAGTCACCGGCGGGGGCTCGGGCATCGGACGCGCCATCGCCCTGAGGCTCGCCGCGGAGGGGGCCAACGTGCTCGTCTCGGACGTGGACGAGGCGGCGGCGAAAGCTGTCGCCAGGGAGATAGGCGGCGAAACCCTCCTCCGGAAGACGGAAGTCACGAACTCCGAGGAGGTCGAGGCGCTGGTGGGAACAGCGGTCGACGAGTGGGACGGCCTCGACGTGATGGTCAACAACGCCGGAGTAGGCGTGGCAGGCACCAGCACGGACACCACCGAAAAAGACTACGAGATGGTGATGGACGTGTGCCTCAGAGGTACATTCTTCGGGATGAGGTATGCCATCCCGGCCATCAGGGATTCTGGGGGAGGGTCGGTCATCAACATGTCGTCGGTGGCGGCGCTGGTCGGGATCCCCGACAGGGCCGTCTACAGCGCGGCCAAGGGCGCCATCCTCGCCATCACCCGCGCCGCCGCCATTGACCACGTCGAAGAGGGCGTGAGGGTCAACTGCATCGCCCCCGGTACGGTTGACACGCCCTGGATCGGGCGCATCACCGCAGACTACGACGATCCAGAAGAAGCGCGGGCCAACATGCAGGCCCGCCAGCCGCACGGCAGGTTCGTCACGCCGGAGGAGATCGCCGCGATGGCCGCCTACCTCGCCTCCGACGAGTCGGCCTCGACCATCGGGGCGTGCATGATCGTGGACGGGGGCGTGACGGCCCGTTGAGCGAGGCCCACCACCGCACCGTCGAACCGCGCACGGGCGATGCCGGGACCTGGCTGTGGGTGTTGGCGCGTAAAGGCTCTACTTTATGAAGATACGCGACGCTGTTGCCAAAGACCTTCCTGCCATCGTGGAGATCTACAACTCCACCATCCCCAGTAGGGCAGTCTCCGCCGACACCGAACCCGTCTCCGTCGAGCAGAGGTCGCCATGGTTCGACGAGCACGAGCCCTCGCGGCGTCCGATCTGGGTGATGGAAAGCGGGGAGGAGATAATCGGCTGGTTGAGCCTGAGCGACTTCTACGACAGGCGACCCGCCTACCACGCCACCGCCGAGATCGGGGTCTACGTCAGGGAAGACCACCGCGGCGAGGGAATAGGACGCCGCCTGGTCGAAGAGGCCGTACGCCGTGGCCCCGAACTCGGCCTGAATACCCTCACCGCCGGGGCCTTCGCCCACAACGAGGCCAGCGTTAGGCTCTTCGAGAAGATGGGTTTCCGGAAATGGGCCCATTTCCCGAACGTCGCCGAACTCGACGGCGTCGAGAGGGACCTGGTCGTCCTGGGGCTGAGGTTGGACGAAGAGGAGAGGTAGAGGTGCCCATCACCATCACGGAAGTAGTAGCCCGCGACATCCGCTTTCCGACCTCCGAGAACCTCGACGGCTCGGACGCGATGAACCAGGCGCCCGACTACTCGGCCGCCTACGCGGTCCTGAAGACCGACGCCGACCTAGAAGGCCACGGCCTCACGTTTACGATAGGGCGCGGCAACGAGCTGTGCGTCGCGGCCATCGAGGCGCTCGCCCCGCTCGTCGTCGGCAGGACGCTAGAGTCGTTTGCGGAGGACATGGGAGCTTTCTGGCGCCACGTCACGGGAGACAGCCAGCTCAGGTGGGTCGGGCCGGAGAAGGGTGTGATCCACCTGGCCACAGCCGCGATCGTCAACGCCGTATGGGACCTGTACGTGAAAGTCGAAGACAAGCCCCTCTGGAAGCTCCTCTCCGACATGAGCCCGGAAGAGCTGATCTCCTGCGTGGACTTTCGCTACATTACAGATGCGATCACACCCGAAGAGGCGCTCGCCATCCTGCGCGAGAACGAGACGACGAAAGGCGACAGGGAAGCCGGGATGCTAAGGGATGGCTTCCCGGCGTACACGACGAGCGCGGGCTGGCTCGGCTATCCCGACGAGAAGGTCAGGCGCCTCTCGCGGGAGGCTGTGAGTGCGGGGTGGGGACACGTCAAGATCAAGGTCGGTATGGACATCGGGGACGACGCGAGGAGGGCCGCGATCGTCCGCGAGGAGATCGGGCCCGACCGCCGCCTGATGCTGGACGCGAACCAGGTCTGGGACGTGAATGAGGCCATAGAAAACATGAAACGCCTTGCGGAGTTCGATCCCTACTGGATCGAAGAGCCGACGAGCCCCGACGACGTGCTGGGCCACGCCGCGATCGCGAAGGCGGCAGCACCCATAGGCGTCGCCACGGGAGAGCACTGCCAGAACCGCGTCCTCTTCAAACAGCTCCTCCAGGCCGATGCCATCTCGTTCTGCCAGATAGACGCCTGCCGCCTCGGTGGCGTCAACGAGGTCATCGCCGTCTTGTTGATGGCGAAAAAGTTCGGCGTGCCCGTGTGCCCGCACGCCGGCGGCGTCGGCCTGTGCGAGTACGTCCAGCACCTCTCCATCTTCGATTACATAGCGGTCGGCGCATCGCTGGAGGACCGCGTCCTGGAGTACGTCGACCACCTCCACGAGCACTTCGTCGACCCGGTGAGGATCGAGAGCGGTAGCTATCTGCCGCCCTCAGCCCCCGGCTACAGCATCGAGATGAAACCGGAATCGTTGGAAGAGTACGAGTTCCCGAACGGAAGCGCGTGGACAGAAAAGAGGAGGAGCGTATGAGCGACAGGGTGGCTGCGGTCCTTGGGGTCGGGCCCGGGCTCGGTGCGGCGGTAGCCCGGCGTTTCGCAGGCGAAGGCTTTGGCGTGGCCCTCATGGCGCGCAAGGAGGAGAGCGTTGCTGATGTGAGGGAGGAGATCGAAGGCGGCGGGGGCACGGCGCTGTCCGTCTCGGCCGACGCCACGGACCCCGACTCGGTCGCAAGGGCCTTCGAACGGGTGCGTGGCGAACTCGGGGATCCGGAAGTCTTCGTCTACAACGCTGGCGCCTTCCAGATGGGCGGAATCCTGGATCTCTCACCGGAGCAGTTCGACGATTGCTTCCGGGCCAACTGCGCGGGAGCCTTTTACGCGGCCCAACAGGTACTACCGGCGATGGTCGAGGCGGGAGGGGGAACGGTCCTGCTTACCGGCGCCTCGGCGGCGCTGCGCGGTAAGGCGAATTTTTCGGCGCTCGCGGTCGGCAAGTTCGGTCTACGTGCGCTCGCGCAGTCCATGGCACGGGAGTTCGGGCCGCAGGGAGTACACGTCTCGCACGTCATCGTGGACGGCCAGATCAACACCCCCAGGATGCGCGAGATGTCGCCCGACCGCGAGGCTCACACCCTCCTCTCCCCCGACGCCATCGCCGAGACCTACTGGCAACTCCATTCTCAGGATCGCACGGCCTGGACGTTGGAACTCGACCTGCGACCCGCGGTGGAGAGCTTCTGAAGAGGCATCAGTCATCAGGTTTCTGGCTTCAGCAGTTCAGGGCGCAACTCGCAGGCCAAAAACCGTAACCCCTCGCGCGCCAGGGCTGGCATTTTCAAGAAGTGCGCTACCACCTGCCGGCCACGCGTCCGGCCACCGACGAGAAAGCGCTGCGCTCGATGGTGTCGTCGAGGGGTTCGAGCTCGAAGCTCTCGTCCGCCTGGCGCATGGCGCTCAGGATGAGCTGGTCGGTGAGCCAGGGGTTCTTGGGTAGCAGGGAACCATGCAGGTAGGTGCCGTAGGCGTTCAGCCTTCTTGCTCCTTCGGTGCCGTCTTTGCCGTTGTTGCCGTAACCAACGACGACCTCACCCAGTGGCTCCAGGTCTCGGCCCAGGTAGGTACGTCCGCCGTGGTTCTCGAAGCCGACGATCTCGCGCACCTCGCCCGTCTCGGGAGCCCGGACGCGGACGAGCACGTTCCCGATCAGGCGCTCTTCATCAGGCTTTCTCGGCTCCGTATGAAGGTCGAAGATGGCTACGCCTGGCAGCTTTTCGCCTTCGGGCGTCTCATAAGAATGGCCCATCAGCTGGTAGCCGCCACACACCCCGAGGACTACGCCGCCGTCCTCCACGATGGCCCTCAGATCCGCGCCCTTCGAGCCCGCGAGGTCTTCTGCGAGCAGCGCCTGCTCCCTGTCCTGGCCGCCACCGAAGAGGAAGAGGTCGCATCCGGTCGGCTTTATCCTCTCTCCCAGACCCACGTCGAAGACATCCACGGCAATGCCGCGCCACTCGCAGCGCTTTTCGATGGAGATCACGTTTCCCCGGTCGCCGTAGAGGTTCATCATGTCGGCGTAGAGGTGGTGGATGGTTAGCTGCAACGCTCCTCCCTTCGGTCGTCGCTAGGCATAAGGTTGTAGGTAACAGCGGTGGCCAGCGTACTTCGGTAAGGATACTCCAGCCCCGTGAGTGAACTTGCGTTGGAAACTACCGCATTTGACACTTTGATGGGATACTCTCCGATAAAATGGCTGATACCTGAAACCTGCTGCCTTATTCCTCCCAAAACGGATGCGTGTATCCCAGCCCGCTTAGCGTCTTCCGGATCTCCAGCATAGCCGTGTACGTCGGCAGCACGTAGAGCGTCTCGCCTGGTGGGGTCGCTTGTAGCGCCGACTTTATGGCCTCCTCTCGGTCGGGGATGACGGGGCCGATGGGCAGTTCAGCGTACTTGAGGCGCACGGCCATGTCTTGGGCCCTGATGCCGCTAACGGTGAAAGGGGCGGCGTCCGTTTCTCCCTCGGCGCGTGCGTCGGCGAGCATCTCGAAGTCCACGTCCCAGAGCCAGGAGACGTCGCGGCCGTCGGCGTCGTTGTCGTTTATGGCGATGAGGACGTTTTTCGCGTCGGTGCTCGTCACGAAGGTGCGCAGGATCTCGTTAAACCCCACGGGGTTTTTGATCAAGAGCAGGAAAGCCTCCCTGTCCCTGGCCTTCACCCGCTCGACCCTCCCGAAAGCCCCCCCGAACTCACCGAGTCCGCGTGAGATCTCCGGCAGCCCGACCCCGGCCTCGCCTGCCACCGCCGCCGCCGCAAGGGCGTTGTAGACGTTGTAGAGACCGGGGAGCCCTATCTTCACTTCCGTCTCGCCTTTCGGGGTCGAGAGCAGGAACTCCGAGCCTCGGGCTCCTTCTAGCCGCACCCCGCTCGCGCGATAGTCGGGTTCGGGGCGCGAGAAGTCGCAGCGCGGGCAGTCGTAGACGCCGACGTGCCCCATGTACACGGTCTCGTAGTCGAGGGCCGTCCCGCACACGGGACAGTCCTTGGAGTCGGCAACGTGCTGCAGATGTCCGATGTCGAGGGTGGGCTCGTCCACGCCGTAGAAGACGGGTCTTTTGGCGAACCGCCCCAGGCTCGCGACGAGGGGGTCGTCGGCGTTCAGGACCACCGCGCCGTCCTGCGGTAGGTCCCCGAAGGCCGAAGCGATGACCTTGCCCGTGTAGGCGAGCTCCCCGAAGCGGTCGAGCTGGTCCCTGAAAAGGTTGAGGACCGCGAGAACTCCGATCTTCGCCTCCGCGGCTACTCTCGGAACGCTCGCCTCGTCCACCTCGAATAGCCCAATCTCCGAGGACGGTGTCCCCGACAAGCCTGAGTCAGCGACGAGCGCCGCGGTCACGCCGGTGACGAGGTTCGCCCCCGTCGAGTTGTTCACGGCCCCGATGCCGGAGACCTGCAATATTTTGGAGACCATCCTGGTAGTTGTCGTCTTGCCGTTGGTACCCGTGATCGCCGCCGACCCCAAGCGCAGCCGGCGCGAGAGCTTGGTCAGGACCTTCGGGTCCACCCTGCGCGCAACGACTCCTGGCACCGTCGATCCTCCGCCGGTCTTCAGCGTCCTGCTCGCGAGCCGCGCCGATCTGGCGGCCAGTATCGCGGCAGAGAGACGAGGGTCTAGAGGACTCATGGCGTGGATTATATGGTTCTGCGCAAGATCCTGCGGAGGGACTTCTTCACCTTCCACCTTCTGGTGGCCAGGTTCACCCGGACGGCTCGGGCGGCGCGGTCTCCTGGGGACGATCGGGGCCACTCGCCGGTTTACCGAGCTTTTTGAGGTCCACGTTGTAGAGGCTGTACTTTTTTCTGGGTGCCTCTTGTATGAGAGAAAAACCCGGCAGGGTTATCAAGCGCTCGTCAAGCGGACTGTCCCTGTAGACCATCAGGTAGTCTACGTTGTAGCTGCGCAGTATGCCGTAAGCTTGTCTGTCCAGGGTAGGCCCGAAGAAGAAGTTGTGTACATCGAGGTAGCGCTGGGGGATGTCGATGCGGGAGCCAGCCAGTTTCTCCAATTCTTCGCGGTCCCTGATCATGCCCTCCCCCCTCTGGCTTACGACGTTCAACGCGGTCGAGTACGCCGGGATGGCGTTGTTCGCGCTGTCGCGCGCAAGCAGCACGCCCGGTTTCTGTATGTTGTCACCTATCCAGGGAAAGATTGGGTCGGGGTCGTAGTCGGAGGTCCTCGCGACTTCGTATTTATGGTAGAGCCCAACGGCCTTCTCTACCGAGGATGGCGCGGCGGCGGCCGTG
Source organism: Actinomycetota bacterium (assembly GCA_046733115.1). Lineage (GTDB taxonomy): Bacteria > Actinomycetota > Rubrobacteria > Rubrobacterales > Rubrobacteraceae > Rubrobacter_D. The sequence continues at coordinate 18,999 of JBKPOM010000025.1, forward strand.
AGGAGGACGACGAGTGCTAACGGCAGAGCCCTGATCGCACCTCGGCCTATTCCAAGCCCGCTCGAGCGCGCCTCGGCGTAGCCAAGAGCCTCCCATACCATCCAGCCGGTGGCGACGAGGGCGAGCAGCGGTATGGGCCAGGCGAGACGCCAGAGGAGACCTGGGACGATGATATTATCTCCCATGAAGGTGGCCACGGGAGGAACGTACACCGCGACGGTTACTACAACCAGACCCCCGAGGAGGAGTTGGGCCGCCGCACTCTTTCTCACCTGCCAGATCAGGAAAGGAACGCCGAACACGTAAGCGCCGAGTATCAGGGGGTTCATCAACAGCCACGGGTGCATGATGTAGAGGCCATCGCTTAGCCTGTAGATGTGCCTCCAGCCCTCAGTAATGAAGACCGTGTACTCGAGCACCTTTGGAGGCGTGGCGTTGATATCCGCCGAAAAGAGCACGGCGGCCGGAGACCCGCCCGCGAACACCAGGAGTACCGGTCCGAGGACGACGCTCCACAGCCCTAGCGCGAGGGCAACCATCCCGGTCCATGCCGACCTCAGGCGCAAGTTCACCGCCACGTGTGCCGCGCCGAAGCCAAGCATGCACAAGCCGATGGCGGGCAGTACGGAAGGGTGTACGGCCACCGCAGTCCAGCAGAAGAACGTGAAAAGGCCGAGGTATCTCCACCTCCTGTTCTCGATGAAGAGCACGCCGAAGAGAAGGGTCGCGGGTAGGATCAGGAACCGCGCGGCGTACTTGTCCTCCGAGACACGCGCCGCCAGCTCCACCCCAACGTTCTGTACGGAAGGCTGGATAAAGACAACGTGGAACAGTACGTAGACGGTGGCGGCGAGGACCGCGGCTCGCTCGCTCTTTATTAGAGTGCGAGCCAGGGCATAGACCATCAACAGGGCAACGACGACGAGGGTCGGCGTCAGGTACCTGAGCACCAGTTCGATCGTGTCGAGGCCGGAGACGCGAGAGAGGGCTGCCTGCTCCAACAACCACCCGTTGATCTTCGCGCGGGAGAACTCTGCGACCTTCTCGCCGAAGTAGGGATCTCGCAACGCGAGCTTGTCTGACTCAGAGAAGTCCTTTACCCACGACAGGTAGACCCACGCGTCGTCGTAACTGTTGGGCACCCTCCTGATCCCAACGAAAGCCAGAACCCCACACAACAAGCCGAACGGCATCCATAAGAGGCCGGCAGAAAGCCCGTAAGACGTGTGCTTCGCAGATAGTTCCGCGGCGTGCGGTTTCCCGCGCAAGGTTCTCCACGTTGCAACGGCGAGAAAGGCGCAGAGCATGATGCCCGCGGCCAGGAGGTAAGCGTCGGTGCTGAGGTGCAGGATCAAGGCCGGCACGCCCAGTAGTCCGAACACTCCGGTACTGATCACGAAGCCCACGGGTAAGTGGGCGAAGCCGGACAGATCGTCCACGAGAAGCCAGTACGAAACGAGCATCCCCGGCGCCATAAAGAGCATGAGCGTGGCCGCAAAGGCGATGGGAGGAAAGGCCTCGGAGATGTTCCCCAAAGGCAGGAGAACGATCGTGGCCACCGCGCAGGAGAGCAACACGAGCGCGTCTGGGAATCTCGGACGAGACGGGCCGCCGACAAGGCCCGCCGGGGAGTGTGTCTTCACCGGGTTATCGCGCAAGCTTCAGATGTTTCCATCGGCGAAAGCTAGCACACTGTTCTGATGAGGGCCGGAACACAACGATACCTGGCCGTTCTTCCGGGTGGCGCGCCCAGGGTGGTGCGGTACAAATAACCCATGGAGATCTTCCAAAATTTATCGGCGAGTTCGAGGCTCGGGAACGCGGAGCTCGACGCCTACTCGCGGGCGGTGCGGGACGTAACGGAGAAACTGGAGCCGGCCGTGATCTTGGTCGGCTTGCCCGACGGGCGCGGCGGGGGAAGCGGCGTAATTCTCGGCGTGGAAGGCGGTTCCGCCACGGCCGTCACGAACAGCCACGTGGTACGCGGCCTGCGCAGCCGCAGGGCCGGAAACCCCAATGGAGATATACAGGTAACGCTCGCGGACGGGTCATCGGCGTCCGCCGAGGTGCTTGGCGACGACCCGCCGAGCGATCTTGCCGTCGTCCGTTTCGACCCCGAGGAGGAGCCGACGGTAGCCACGCTCGGCGACGCCGGGGACCTCGTGGTCGGTCAGCTTGTCGTCGCCATCGGAAACCCTCTCGGCTTCCAACGAAGCGTCACGGCGGGCGTGGTCAGCGCCCTCGGGCGTTCTATCAGGGGCGAGAGCGGCAGGCTTATAGAGAACGTGATCCAAACAGACGCCGCGATCAACCCGGGCAACTCGGGCGGCCCACTGGCCGACGCCTCGGCACGCGTCGTCGGCATAAACACGGCCATCATCGGCGGCGCGCAAGGCATAGGCTTCGCCGTTCCTGTCTCCGGCACGTTCCGCCGCGTCGTCTTCACCCTCGTAACGGAGGGCCGGGTGCGCCGCGCCTACCTCGGCGTGGTTGTGGAGAGCCGCCAGGCGCGCGGCGAGTTCGAGGGCGGGGCCGGTGTAAGGAACATCGCCCCGAACAGCCCGGCCGAGCGAGCAGGCGTGAAACCTGGCGACGTCATTATCGGCCTGAAAGGGGAGCCCGTCCACTCCAACGACGACCTCCTGAACCTGCTCGACGCATCGTCCATCGGCCGGGACGCCACGCTGCGCGTGTTGCGGGGCAACAAAGAGCTCTCGCTCACCGTGCGTCCCCGGGAGCAGACGCAAGAGTAGCACTTCGGCATTTCAGAATTTCAGTCGTCAGCAAGTATGTAGTCGGCGGATAGCAGAGATGACAACCGAACGAGGATGGACCAAACTTACGATCTTGAGAGAGCGGTGTGGCCGTGTAGCAGTCTCGCCGACAGTGAGCTGAAGTGATGACCGGCTGAATTGCTGAAATGCTAAGCGACCGATGGGAGCGACGTGCCTGACGTGACTTTCTTGATAAGCGACCTCGCGGGTGCAGAGGAAGCCGAGAACCTTGAGCGGGCCTTGACGCGCCTGGAGTTCGTGGAACTCGTGAACGTGGACTCGGAGAAGGGACTCGTCGCGGTCTCTTACGAGGGTGGAGAGGCGGAGCTAGGGAGGATCGGGGACGCCATAGACGAGACGGGGCACGCGGCCGAGCCTTCCCCCGGCGCCGATCCGGACGTGGACTGACCCGTGCCCGAACTCTCCATCTCCGTGGCCGAAGCGGCCCGCTTTCTGGACGTGCCCGAAGAGGAGGCGCGCAAGCTGGGCGATGCCGATGGGAACGTTCCCCTGGACACCGTTCGCAGTCGGGCCGGGGCGGCTGCGATCGCGGATGCGTTGGCCCGCTCGCGCGAGGAGGCAGGACGGCTGGCCGGCCAACTGAAAGAGGTCCGCGCCTCAAACGTGCGGCTCCAGAGAGAACTGAAAGACTCGATCGAGGAGCGCAGGCGCCTGACGGAAGAAGTGCTCGAACTCCGTGCCGCCGCCGAGGAGAGGCTGATGCTGATGGAGAGAATCGAGCACATAGCCCGCGTGGAACAGGAACTGCAGGAGAGCTCCTCCGAGCTCGATCGCCTCAAGAACAGGAGGCTTCTAGCCAGGCTGTTGAACCGCTGATTCAAGCACGCTCCGACCTGCGGCCTCCGCTTTCAGCTCGTCAGCTTGTAGCCGAACGAGCGGTTCGTGTCAGGCCGATACGGCCGTTGGTCTTCCCCGCTGGAGCCTGAAGCCTTGTTTAGCCCGCTTCCGTCGGGCTTGAACGTTGGGCCCAGAGCCACGCCAAGGCGATAAAGATACCTGCGGCGATGAGGCCTATGATCCACTCGATGCTCTGGTAGGGTTCCAGGTAGGGGTGGAGCACCTTGTCCTGGAAGAGCATCTCCACGGCCAGGTAGACGAGCAAGCCGGCGCCGACGTAGACGAGGATGGGGAACCGGTTCAGGAGCGACGTCAGGAGCGCGGCGCCGAAGATCACGAGCGGTATCGTGGTCGCAAGCCCGATGGTGAGCAGCCCGAACTCGACTTCGCCCCCGATCCTGGCGGCCTGGACCAACGCGATCACGTTGTCCAGTGACATAACCGCATCTGCCACGATTATGATCCTGACGGCATGCCACATGCTCGAGCCGGCCTTTACCTTGTCCTCTTCGTCCCCCCCATCGTCGTGGATGAGCCCCCAGGCGATCCAGACCAGCAACAATCCTCCCGCCACCTGCAATAAAGGCACCTCAAGCAGCAACGTAATGATGCCGGCGAAGATGAGCCTGAGCACCACGGCTCCGGCAGCGCCAAGCACGATGGCCTTTCTCCGGTTGGCGCCCTCAAGAGTGCGTGCCGCCATCGCGATGACCACGGCGTTGTCGCCAGAGAGGATTAGGTTCACGACCAATACCTCTATGAGCCGGCCAAACCACTCTCCCGTCATGAACTCCATCTGACCCGCTATCCTCCCTGACCGTGTGACAGGCCACTGATCTTATCAGGAAAGTACGAAAAGTAATCGAGGGCTGCGTTCATTTCAGGCGCCGACGAGGTAGACGACCGCCGTCACGACGAACGCTATGTAGAGTGACCCTGCTCCCAGCATATAGAAGGCCTTAAGTGGGGCCTTACGGAGCAGGAACCCAAAAAAGACTATGCCGGAGGCGATGCCGAAGGCGGCTGCGAGGGCGCTCAAGAAGTCGAGTTGCCAGGGCGTAAAGAGCACCCCGATCGAGACCGGGATGGTGCTCTGGAAGACCATGGCTCCAGTGATGTTGCCAATGGCCAGGGTATCTTTATTGTCCCGAAGCCAGATCACGGAGTTGAACTTCTCCGGGAGCTCGGTGGCCAGGGGCGCGAGGACCAGCGCGATAATGCCCGCGGGAATACCGATGGCCACGGAGAGGTGCTCCACGGCTCCCACGAAGAGGTGGGCGCCGAAGCCCATCACCACGATCGTCCCTACCAGCTGCGCGGCGACGGCCCAGGTCGGCGCCTGAGAGCGGAAAGGCCAGAGCGTGAGCCTTTCGGGAACATCCCCTTCGGCCTCGCCGCCACTCCTTAGGGTTCTCACCACGTAGAGGACGTAGGCGGCGAGCAGCGCCACGGTCAGCAGGATCTTCACCAGCAGGGGGAGGGGCAGGACGCCCGCCACGGCGGCCAGGGTAAAGCAGGGCAGGAAGAATACCAGGTCGGGGATGGCGGTCTGCCTGTCGGCGGTGATCTCGCTCCCCGTCTGCCGGCGGCCCCTGTAACCCAGGGCCGCCATCCCGACGATGAACAGAGCCAGCGTGGCGAGCAGGAAGGGGGCGCCCAGGATCGCACCTATGCCGATCGCGCCCGCGGCGGCGCTGCCTGAGCCGGCCAGCAACGCGCCGACGATGGCGACCACCGGGATCATGGTCTCAGGCAACGCCGTGCCAACGGCCGCGAGCACGCTCCCCACGGCCCCGGCTCCGAGGTGCAGCCGGTCGCCCATGATCTCGACGGCGTTGGTGAACAGGGCCGCGGCGCCGAGTATCACCGCCAGGGAGATGATCAACTCGATTATCGTCACAGGCTCTCTCCTTACGCCATCTGAGCTAGGAACGTGCTAGATTCTTACCCGCCGGCAACCTTACTCTAATCGGAAGCGGAGGGCATGGACGAACTCGAGAGGACCCTGGCCGAGGTCGCGAGCGGCACCCTCTCTCCGGAGAGGGCCGTCGGACGCCTGAAAAGGGGCGAGGTCCGCTACCTGGACGAGTTCGCGGCCCTGGATCTCGGCCGCTCGACGAGGAAGGGCGTCCCCGAAATCGTCTACGCCCGCGGCAAGAGCCTCGCCCAGGTGGCCAGCATCTGCACGACCCTGCTGGAGTCGTGCGAGCGCGTGCTCGTAAGCGCCCCCACCCCGGAGCACGAAACTAAGATCCGCGCGGCGCTCCCCGAGACACCGCTTCGACAGGCCGGACGCTCCCTGATCGTCGGTGGCGGCGAACCGTCGCCGAGCGGGGGCCGTGTTGGCGCATTGAGCGCTGGCACCTCCGATCTACCCGTACTCGAAGAGGCGCTCGCCGTGGCCCGGGAGATGGGCGCATCCGTGATGAGCTTCCACGACGTCGGGGTGGCGGGCGTGCATCGCCTGGCAGCCCCGCTCGAAAAGCTAAGGGAGTTCGACCCAGACGCCCTGATCGTCGCCGCCGGGATGGAGGGCGCGCTGCCGAGCGTGGTCTCGGGCCTCGTCCCGGTGCCGGTCATAGGGCTTCCGACCTCCACCGGATACGGCCTCGGCGGCGACGGCACAGCGGCCATCCTTGGGATGCTCCAGACCTGCTCCCCCGGTCTCTCGGTCGTCAACGTGGACAACGGCGTCGGCGCGGGGGCCACCGCAGCCCTGATCGCCAATCGCGCCGCCCTGGGTCGCACAGCACACGACAACGGCCAAAAATCGGGCCCCGCCTGATACCATGCTACGTACCTTCGTCGCCGTCTTCCCGCCGCCGGAAGTGCAGGAAACGTTGTTCAAAGCGGCCCGAGACCTGCCAACGAGCAGAGACTTTCGCCTCGTCAGCCAGGCAAAGATCCACCTGACCCTGAAGTTCCTGGGCGACGTCGCAGAGGACGATCTCGACAGCGTGAAGCAGGCACTCGAGCCGATACACGAGAGGCACGAACCGTTCGAAGTCTCTACCTCCGGATTCGGAGCCTTCCCCTCCGAAAAAAAGGCCCGCATCCTCTGGGCCGGCGTCGGAGAAGGCTCCGAATACCTGCGCGCCGTGGCCGAAGACGTAGAGATTCTCCTCGAACCCGCCGGCTTCGAACGAGAAAACCGCCCCTACACGCCCCACCTCACCCTCGGCCGCACGCGGACCCGCCCGACAAAGCTAGACACCCCAGAAACCTCCCCGCCCGCACTCCGCTTCGCAGTATCCGGCGTGGAGCTAGTGGAGAGCACGCCCGGAAAGAACGGAGTCAACTACTCGATGCTAGCGAACTACCCGTTCAATAGCCCCTGAACGCTTCGTACCGAGTCCGGGTGAATGCCAACGGCACCACAGAACTCGTCGTCGCGCATCGACCTCCTCCTCGTAGCGGTGGATTCCCGCTCCCCGCTTTCATAGGGACAAGTTTCGCGGGAATGACGTGTGCAGGAGGCGGCGTTTCCGTGGAACGTCAGAACACGGTACCGCGCAGACGAACCCGTATCGCATGCGAGCGATGACCCATGGGTAGAAACAAAAACCTGACAAGCTGCTTGGCGAAGCCTGGCGGCGTGCTGAAAGCGACCGAAGGGAGCGTGCTGAAATGCCGACAAGCCGCCGAAGGCGGCGTGCTAAAACACCGAGATCAGGGGTCCTATCGACATGAGGATGAAAAGCAGGATCAGGATCATGACGACCAGGGCTATGAAGGTGCTACCGCTCATGCGACCGCGCTTTTTGAGTTCGTATCCATCTGGCGGTCAATTCTAGCCGCTCGGCAACGTTGCTGCCAGCACTCAGAGCTCGTTCGCGTAGAATACCCTGCGCTCCGGCGCTAGCGCCCCGGCTTCGGAGAGCTTGGAACGGAAGGCGTGAAACTCCTCGACCTTCTCGGAGATGAGCCTTACCACCGGGTCGGCGTCGGAACGCAACTCCAGGATTCTTTCGATTCCAGCTCCGACGCTCGCCTGCTCCACGACCCCCGCCGGCCGCGGTTCCTTGTAAAAGATCCGGCACTCGTAAGTCGCCTTCACAGCATCGTGGATAACCAGGATCATCTCCGGCTTCGCCGTCACCACTCGGGGCACGTTCTCCAGCTCGTACATTACCCTCCGTCGCCGGTAGACTTCCCGCTGTAACTCTTCTCGCGCTATCTCTCCGAACCCGTCACCTTTAACAATAAAGTAAGCCTCATCGCGGCTCCTTTCGGCGTCCCGAACCCACCTCGCAACGCCCGCGAGGTCCATGCTTTCCTCACATACAGGACAGCGGTACTCCGAATGGATAGCAACCCTCAGACCCTCAAGGTGCAGGCAATTTTCGATGGGTTCGGCCATGTAGGCCCGTATTGTACTCCTTTCCCAACCCTGCGCGACTCTCACCCGAAGCACGCTGTTGCTCTCTACCTCGACTTTGACTCCATATCGAACGGAGGTTCAGAGCTTATGGAGGCTTCGCGAAATCCATCGATGATCGCTCCGTGGGAGCCAGCCCCGCGTTTTACCCGCAAAAGCGTATATGTCTCGTCCCTTCGTGCCCGGGAGCGCCGTGCCCATGCCGAGAACCGAGTTGGTGGGAGATGACCTTCGACCTTGCCTGCATGTACCCAACGATGCGGCGAGTTATATCTCAGGTATAGATTGAATAAGGCTGTGGTCGGGCCGCTGGGTTGCGGTTCTGGTATTTTCCGGATGTGGTTTTCGGTGGAGGAGAAACGCATCTGGTGCTCAACCCGTCGGCCGGCAAGGGTCGGACCGGCGGGCTACGGGCTGTTGTCTCGCGGTTTCTCGAGGAGCAAGGGTTGCGACCGGTCTGGCACGTCACGGAGGGAGCTGGACATGCGGGCGGCATCGTGGGCGGATTGTCCGAGGAGGTGCCGGTCGTGGCTGTTGGTGGCGACGGGACGGTGCATGAGGTGGCGGCGGCGTGCGCCGGGACGGGCCGGATCATGGGTATCCTGCCCGCAGGTAGCGGTAACGACTACGTCAAGGCCCTCGAGGTGGGCACGAGCCTGCGGCGGGCTCTGGAGGTGCTCGTCGGAGGAAAAGTTCGCGTCGTGGATACGGCGGAGGTGAACGGGGTCCCTTTCAACAACGGGCTTGGCATCGGATTCGACGCCGAGGTCGCGGCCGGCGTCGCCGAGGCACCGTTGTATCTCGGGGGGACGGGACGGTATTTGTGGTCGGTCGGGCGGTTGCTCAAGAACTTCCGGTGCCACGAGGCCAGACTCACGCTAGATGGCCGGGTCATCAAGGCCAGGACCATACTCGTCGCTGTGGCCCTCGGCACCACCTACGGTTCCCTGTTCCGGCTCACCCCCGATGCCGTACTCGATGACGGTCTGTTCGATGTGATCTGGTCCGAGGAGGTGAACCGGGCGGAGGTCCTGCGTCTCATCCCGGCGGCGCTCAGGGGCACGCTGTCCAGACAGCGAAAGGTGCACACGGCCCGCGCGCGGGAGGTCGAGGTAGAACTCGCCGAGGAAGTGCCCGCCCACGTGGATGGCGAGATGCTCGCGAATACCCGCCGCTTCCAGGCGCGGGTGCTGTCCGGGACGCTTCGCGTCGTGGTGCCTTGATCGGGGACCTTCTGGTGCGGCCTGCGCTGGAACTCGCGAACGTGCTCCGCTCGGGCCAGGTACACGCCCGGGGGCTCGTCGAGGCTGCGCTCGTTCCCCTCGAAGAACAGGAAGGCTGCATCAACGCTTTCGGCCTCGTCGACGCCGAGAGGGCACTCGCTGCGGCCGAAACGATCTCCCCGAACGACCGCGGCCCTTCGCCGGCCTGCCGATCGCCATAAAGGACGGTACACCCGAGAGGGGCAAACCCATGCGTATCGGCTCGACCCTCTTCAAAGATTATATCCCCAACCACGACAGCACTTCGGTCACGCGGCTCGAGGAGGCCGGTTTCGTACCAGTGGGCCGAACGACGATGCCCGAATTCGGCATCTTGCCCACAACGGAGCCGCGCCTGGGCGGACCAACCCGCAACCCCTGGGACACCTCGCTGACCCCTGGTGGGTCCTCGAGTGGGTCGGCCGCCGCGGTCGCCGCGGGCGTAGTCCCCTGGCCCACGGCAGCGATAGGGAGGCTCGCTGCGCATACCCGCCGCCTGCTGTAGCCCCGTCGGGCTCAAAGCTTCGAGGGGACGCGTTTTGTTTAGCCCGGACCGCGGCGACGACCCGCTGGTGACCGAGGGCGTCCTGACGCGCACCGTCGCAGACACCGCTGCCCTCCTCGACGTTCTCGCCGGCTACGAGCGGGGGACGCGACCTGGGCACCACCGCCGGCGCGGCCGGTCCGCGAAGCTCTGTGGGCTCCGCCGAAGGGCCTGCGCGTCGGATTGCTTCTCGAACCCCCGGTTCCCGCGGACCTGGATCCCACGTGTGCACGCGGCGCCGAAAATGCCGCGAGGCTTCTGGAGGACCTCGGACATCACATCGAGACCATCGACCTGGAACCGCTTACGGAGCAGGAATGGGAGGCGTTCGACGACGTATGGGCGGTGCTCGCGGCGGAGGGGGTAGCGGCCGGCGAGGGCATCCTCGAACGGCCTCCCACGCCGGAGGACGTGGAGCCCCTGACCTGGGCGCTCTACAAGAAGGGCCGCAGCCTGGACGTCCTCTCTTACCGGAGGTCGTTAGCCAGGCTCTAACAAGTCGCCCGCAAGGTCGTGAGCGACACGATGTCCTACGACGTACTGCTCACCCCGGCTCTCGCACAGCGACCTGTGCCCATAGGCACCATCACGGGTATGGAGCGGCCCAACCCTTTGAACGCCCTCTCCCTCAGCGACCGCTTCGCGCCGTACACCGCCCTTTGGAACGTGACCCGCCAGCCTGCCATCTCGTTGCCGCTGTTTCACGGCGATGACGGATTGCCGGTCGGCGTCCAACTCGTGGGCCCGCCTGCCGGCGATACGATTTTGCTGACTCTCGCCGGGCAACTCGAGCAGACGGTACCATGGAGAAGGAAGTTCTCTCCGCTAGCCTTGGGCACCCAGGAATGAGTTCGGCCCGAGGCCTGCCTTTCCTCGTGACTTCTAATAACCACACCGTGCAGAAGCACCCGCGCCACCAATGCGGCACTCTTGTGGTAAAAATCCCATCTACACCTTCGGGGTAGGGTCGTGTTTCCCAAGGTTATCGAGGTCAGGCGGGCAAACATGAGAGCGTTCGTATTTCCGGGGCAGGGCGGCGGGGTAGCCGAGCCCGCGCCCGAGATGGTGCCGGGGATCCGGCGCATCGTCGGGGAGCGCGTCCCCGACCAGGTCAAGATCTTCGCCCGCGCGGCCCACGACGCTGATGAAAGCCGTATCATGGAGGTGCGTCCGGACGTTGTGGCAGGACACTCTCTGGGCGAGTACGGGGCGGCCTACGCGGCCGGCTGCTTCGACTTCGAAACCGGCCTCTGGCTCGTAGCGCAGCGCGACCGGTTCCTCGCCGAGGCCGCCGAAGAGTGTCCGGGCGGGATGGTCGCCGTCCTGAGGACGGACCCCGCCGAAGTAGAGAAGGCGTTGGGCGACGGCGACGGGCCCGTCGTCGCCAACTACAACTCCCCGCGCCAGACGGTGGTCTCCGGGCTGCGCGACGCCCTCGGTGACGCCGTCTCGAAGATCCGGGGCAGAAAGGTACCCCTCAACGTCTCCTTCGCCGCCCATTCTCCATACGTGGCGGCGGCCGGCGAAAAGATGCGCGGCGTCCTCGATTCCGTCGAGTTCCACGTGCCGCAGGTCCCCATAGTCAGCGCCATAAACGGCGCGGTGCTCACGAGCGCCGAAGGCGTCAAGTATGCCCTCAAGGAACAGATGGTCGCCCCCGTGCGGTGGGTAAGGGTCGTCGAGACGCTGGCGAAGATGAGGGTCGAGGAGTGGGTCGAGCTCGGCGGCGGCGGCGTCCTTACCAGGATGCTCCGGGATTACGAGCTACCCTCGCTCAAGGGTATTACTTTCGAGGATTTACGCACCCGCCTGTATGGTGGGGCCCAGAATCTGTTGCCACGCAAAGAGGATGAATAGGTTTCAGGCTGCAGGCATCAGGCCTTCGGGACGTATCTCCATAACGGAACACGGATCGGATCGGCAAAACGTTCTCCCGGTGGGATCACGCGACCGCGTGCCGTGCACGCAGCTTTTCCTGAAGCCTGAAGCCTTCAAAGAGAGATCAGTTTGGCCGCGTTGACGATCCCACCCTGGGCGGTCGTGCTACGGCTTGTGCTGGCATCCTTGCTATGCGGCGCCATCGGTTTCGAGCGGGAGGGAGGTCCGTGACCAGCCGGCCGGGTTCAGGACGCACATCCTGCTCGGCCAGGAGGCGGCCCTGTTTACCCTTGTCTCGGCCTACGGTTTCGAGCCGTTCACGCGGGTGGCGCTCGGGGGAGGTGGCCTCCAGTTCGACCCGACCAGGATCGCCGCCCAGATCATAGCCGGCGTCGGCTTTCTCGGGGCGGGTGCCATCATCAGGCAGGGTGGGGACGTGAGGGGCCTGACCACCGCGGCCAGCCTCTGGGCCGCGAGTACCATCGGCATGGCCGTCAGCGCTGGCTACCTCTTCGGCGCGGCCACTGCGACGGCCCTCGCCATGGCCACGCTGTATGCCCTGCGCCGCTTCCGGTCCTCCGTCATCTTCCCCATGCGCCTCGGCTCCGCCGACCTCGAACTAGACCTGAGATCCACAGAAGGCGGCCCCGCGGGCGCGCTCGAGGTTCTCGAACGCGACGACATCACCATCCGCAGCATGGACGCCGAGATAGACGGGGATCGCGCCCGCTTCAAGCTCCAGGTCCGCGTGCAACCGTCCGCCGACATTCACTCCGCACTCGCCGAGCTCTCCGGCATCCCGGAAGTAGAACGCGTCTCCCTCACAGGCTTCAAGGACTACGAATGAAAAAGGCCGAGGCGTAGACCCCGGCCTCGCTGAAGCCCGAAGCGTGAAGCCTATCTCGTCGCTTCCGCCTCCGTCTCGGCCTCGGCCTCCTCCAGAGGCATCGCGCCCCCGGAGATCTGGACTATATCCTCCTCGATGGCGGAGATGGTGCCGTCCATACCGGACCAGACGCCGATGGAGAAGCCCTCGTCGACCGGCTCGCCTATCTTCTGCTCGAAGGAGACCTCGTCGCCTTCGGAAACGAGCGCCGTTGCCGGCTTGAGGAAGCGGCCGCCGAGCGGGATGCTCACGCCCTCCACCTTGCCGACCAGCGAGATCACACCGTCCGGCTGCCTGGTCTTGATGCCGGCGTACTCCTTGGAAGCCACGCCCTTGGGGATGACCAGGAAACCGTTGGTGGTGCGCCGGACGTAAGCGTCGCCCTCGCCCAGCGACTCTATCCCCATCTCGTTCAGGTAGGGACCGCCGTCGATGACCGAGAGGTTTCCAGCCTCCGCATCGACGTCCACGCCGGCCAGCTTCACCAGCTCCGTTGCGGAAGCCCCGAGCGGCACCTCGTAGAGCTTGAGCTCGAGGTCGGGGCCGAAGACCTGCAAATACTTGGTCGTTACCGGCTTGCCGAGGAAGAACGCATTGTAGATGTTCAGAAGCGTCTCCGAGTTGTTGACGATGTGACCGGCGTCGAGCGGGAGGCCGGGGCGCTTGCCGCCGTCGGGCAGCTCGACGCGGCGCGGCACCCACTTCTCCTTGTTCTCGCGGAAGATGTTCTTGATGAGCGTCTTCTCCTCGCCCATCGAGTACTTGTCCGGCACGTGGACGACCTCGTAGAGGCCGTTCGTGCTCTCGTCGTAGCGGGAGAACCACTCCTCGTCCTTGAAGTGGACGCCCATGATGACGTTCTCGATCCCGAAGATCGTCTTCATCGCGTCGAAGAGCGTGAGGAACTCGTCGAAGTACTCTTTGTGGAGCATCTTGTCGGCCCAGTAGCCGGGCTCCGACTCGGTGCAGTTCACGATCAGGTTCGGCTGCGGGTTCTTCCACTTGAAGTAGGTCGGGAAACCGCCGCCCCCGGCCCCTACGATGCCGGCCTGACGCATGATCTCGACGGCCTCGTCCCTGCCGAGAGCCTTTACCTCGTCAAGATTGCGCTGCTTCAACTCAGCCAAGATCCTTCCCTCCGAACACTCTATTACACCAGATACTTACTGTTACAAAAATCGTCCAACCGTTACAGGCAGTATAACCTTTGCCCCTTTGTGTTGCTAGTTCGCAACGCCCCGCTCTGCTACACTCAAAGCCAACGTGAAGCTCTCCCGACGTAGCGCGACGATCCTGCTAGTGATCGGCATCTACATGCTCCTCACCTGGGGCACGCGCGTCTTCACCTTCCTCGCCGAGTTCCGTGCCGGAACCCTCGTCGCCCCCGGCATCCACTTCTCGCTGGTCGTGATCGGCCTCGCCATCGGGGTCTATCTCGCGTACCTCGGCATCAAAGGCCGAAGGGCGACGCGACAGTAGGCCTCAGGTTTCAGGCAACAGGCATCAGGCAAGGCTTCGGACGACGTTGCCGCGTCGCGCGTGCGTCAACATCCAGCTTACCTGTAGCCTATCCGCTATAGCGGGCGATCGAGGCTGCTCTCACTCACTTCCGGCAGATCCCCTGCCGAGTAATTCGGGACGGCGCGGCGCAGGTATTCGAGGGACCTTCCAGCTTCCTGGCCGTGCGCGTGGAAGACCATGGCGTCGACGAGTTCGGTGAGGTTCGAGTCGCCGGGCGGGGTCATGTTCTCGGAGGAGAGCTTGAAGACCATGGGGTGTGAGGTCGACTCGCGTTCTTCGCCTACTTCGAAGAGCTCCTCTTTCAGTTTCTCGCCGGGGCGCAGGCCGACAAATTTGATCTTGACGTTCGGCGCGCCCATTATCTCGATCATCTTCCTCGCCAGGTCGGTGATGGCGACGGGGCGGCCCATCTCCAGCACGTAGGTGCCGTAGCCCTCGGCCATCGCCCCGGCCTGCAGGATCAGGGAGACCGCCTCGGGGATGGTCATGAAGTACCGGATCATGTCGGGGTGTGTGACCGTTACGGGGCCGCCGGCCTCTATCTGCTGGCGGAAGGTCGGGACGACGGAGCCGCGGCTGCCCAGCACGTTCCCGAACCGGACGGAGGCGAAGACGGTCTCGGGGTACTCCGCGGAGAGGTTCTTGACGACCATCTCGGCCAACCGCTTGGTCGCGCCCATCACGTTGACGGGGTTTACGGCCTTGTCGGTGGAGACGTTGATGAACTTGCTCGTCCCATAGGCACCGGCGGCGCGGGCGACGTTGAGGGTGCCAAGGACGTTGTTGACGACGGCCTCTGTCGCCTGCAATTCCATCATGGGGACGTGCTTGTAGGCTGCCGCGTGGAACACGAGCTGCGGCCTGAAGGCCTCGAAGACGAAGCTGACACGCTCCGCGTGGGTGACGTCGCCGACGAAGACCTCGGCGTCGTGGAAGTCTTCGCGCCTGAGCTCCGCGTTCAGGTAGTAGAGGCCGCTCTCGTCGCGGTCAAGCAGGACCAGCTTCGCCGGCCCGAGGTGTGAGATCTGTCGCGAAAGCTCCTTACCGATGGACCCCCCCGCCCCGGTAACCAGAACACGCTTGCCGTTGATGTAGCCGGAGAGGGCGTCGAGATCGATGTCCACCGGCTCGCGCCCGAGGAGGTCTTCGATTTGGAGCTCGCGCAACTTGATGGCGCCCTCGGCCAGAAACTCCCCGAGGTCCGGCATCACCTTCACCTCGGCCGAAGCGCGAATGGAGGTGCGCCAGATCCAATCCATCTCCTCCCTGCTGGCCTGCGGCCTGGCTATGATGACCTGGTCGATGCCATGCTGGGCGATGAGGTCTTTGAGGTCCTCGACAACCCCGAGAACCGGCGCGCTCTCTACGCGCCTACCGACCTCCGCACGCGAATCGCTGACGAAGCCGACGACCTGCGTCTCAGATGCTGCCGTGCGCCAGATGTGCCCGGCAAGCGCCACGCCAGGCTCCCCTGTACCCACGATGGCTACCCTGGTCCTGCGCCCGACCTCGCGCAGGGAGAGTTCGTAGAAGACGCGCGGATACAGCCGCACGGCCACGAGCTGCACGTAGGCGAGCACCGAGCCGACCAGGGGAACCGAGAGCGGAACAGGGTTGGCCTCCGTGAGCCCGAACCCGTCCGGGCCCACGCAAAACGCCGTCAGGAAGAGCCCGCCGGCCGCTATGGCCGTGGCACTCAACACCTGCACGCCCTGGTAGATACCGGTGTATCTCAGGATGCTCCTGTAGACACCGGTCTCGTTCAAAAGCAGCACAAACGCCAGCGCCGAGAACACCGCGAACGGCCAGAACAAGAAAAAGTTTGGCCCTTCGGCGTCGCCCGACACCCTGACGATGAGCACCACCGCGAACGATTCGATGACTATGAGGGCGTCGACGAGCATCGCCGCCCCGCGCCTGAACGCGGGAGGTGAGCGATGGAAAGCCCTCTGCATCCGATCCAGTAGACTCAGGAGCCTCTGCCCTATGCTCTGCAAAAGCCACATAAGCCTCTATATTAACAGCACGCCGCCTGCGGCGGCGTGTCAGCGTTTAAGCACTTCAGCAGTTCAGGTTTCTTTGTCGATAGTTAGCCGGCTAACTATTTCGATGAGGCTCTGTGCGGGGCGCGTCCGCTGGTATCGGCGGGCGATACTACGGGCATCATCGCTGACATGCTGACCTGCTGAAGTGCTTAAACGCTGACCAGCTTTGGCAGGGCGGCCAGGAGGGCGCAGCAGGCCGATGCAAGGGCGATGCCGGCTATGATGGATGAGGCGTCGCCTCGGGAGATCAGGAGTGCGGCGAAACCGGCGATGATGCTTAGTCCATAGTAGAGGTTGCTCGTGCGACGGTGCATCTGGGTGGTAGGTGTGATGCGCTGGTAGATGTGTTCCCTGTGGGCCAGGAGGATGTTCTTACCGGCCCCGCCTTTGAGGCGTCGGATCAGGGTGTACCCCGTGTCGAAGAGGTAGGGGGTGAAGACCACAACGCAGGCCAGGAAACCCAAGGGTGTCCACTCCTGTTGCGAGGGGGCGGGCGCGTAGAGGGCCGCCGCGGCCAGGGTGAAGCCGAGAAAGTAGGCGCCCGAGTCTCCGACGAAGATGGAGGCCGGGCTTATGTTCCAGATCAAGAATCCTGCGGTCGCTCCGATGAGCGCGGGCAGGAAGCCACCGGCCGTCCCGACGAGCGGGGCCAGAAAGAGCGCGTTCACGAGCGCGATGCCGCCCGTGAAACCGTCTATGCCGTCCATGAAGTTGAAGGCGTTGCTGAGGGAGACGATCCAGAACACCGCGACGGTGAAGACCAGGATGCCGAGTACCCTGGGGGCGGCCGAGAGTAACGTCGGCGGGGGGGCGTAGAGCAACAGGCCCGCGGCGGCGAGCACCTGGAAGGCGGCCTTGACGCCGAAGTGGAGGCCGGAGAGGTCGTCCGCTAGCCCGACGGCCCAGACGAGCGCCGCCGCAAAGAGCAGTGGCACCATTCCCTCGGATCTCAGGAGCGCCGCGCCCGAAATGGTACCCACAAATATCGCCACCCCCCCGAGCCTCGGGGTCGGGACCTCGTGCGAGCTGCGGAGGTTCGGTACGTCGAGCAGGTTCCGCCCGACAGCGAACCTCACGAGCAACGGCACGAGCGCCCCCGCGACCAGGAACGCCACGCCCCCAGCGATCAGGCCGGTCACCACGACACCCTCATCCTACAAGAACGGGTTCTCAACGCGCATGCCTTCGATGAGCTGTCCGTGTTGCATGTCCTCGGTGAGCAACCGGTCGGCGCCCGCCTTGAGCGCAGCCTCGACGATCAGGGCGTCCCAAAAAGAGAACGACATCTTCTGACTCCTCGCTACGGTCGCCAGGATCAAGGAGACATCGATTTGCACCAGGGGCAAGCTGGAGAAATCCCGGACCCTCGCCCCAGCCACCTCGGGGGGCAGCGGAGAGCCAACTTCTGGGTCGCGTTGACGTAGAACTCTTGTAAGACCTGCGTGCTCAAGCATGCGCGACCCGCCTCGACCTCCTCCTCGAGAAGCTCTTGAGCCGCGGCCTTTTTGCCGGACTCGCGGTTGTCGAAGAGATAGAGCAGCATGTTGGTATCGAAGAAGGAACGCCTCAAGTTTTCCCGTACCGTCCGAGTCTCTCTTCGTAGAGCTCGTCCCGCGTCCACGTGCGCCCGCCGGGCCCCGACCCCGAGGTCGATTCCCTGGAAGAGGAGAGTATCCTTCGCAAGGCCTCACGCCGCTCACTCCGAACGCCAGCGTAATCTTCCAGGTAGTCCCGCAATAAGGCATTCACGGAAGTACCTTCCTCGAGCGCCCGCATCCTCACCCGCTTTACCGTCTCCACGTCCACGGTTATCGTCAGGTTGGCCACTTTTACTCCTCTCGTGCTACGCGATTTCAGTGTAGCACTCTACCGACGCAGCATCCCGAGCTTGCGCAGGCGGGTGACTTCTAGGGCTACGCCTTCGCGAAAGGGGCGCGGCGCGTAGTCGAGGTCGCGTCTGGCGTCCTCGTAGGGGTAGGCTTTGTCCTCCCGCAGCCTCGTCACTTGGCCGGAGTCGATAGGCAGGGGCAGGCGAAGCCGCTCCGCCGCGGCAAGGGTCCGGCGTACGGGTTCGATGGGTACGTTGACGATACGTGGCCTACTTCCGAGGGCCGCGGCTGCCGTTCTTACAAGCTCCTGGTACGTCAGGGGTGCTGCGCCGGGCAGGTCGTAGATCTGGTGTACGGTTTCGGGGCGTTTCAGGGTTTCCAGTATGCCCCTCGCGCAGTCTCTGTGGTAGACGGGCTGCCAGAGGTTCGTGCCTGGACCGAACATCGGGAAGACGGGCCAGCGGTCGAGGAAGCAGAGCAGGCGGTGGATGTTCTTGTCCCGCTCGGAGCCGTAGATCATGGTCGGGCGCACGATCGTCCACGAAAGTCTGCTCGAGCGCACGACCTCCTCCATCTCGAGCTTCGGACCGGAACGGAAGGCGTGGGCCGAGTGCGCGCTCGTGCTCCCCACGACCACGAGCCGTTCGACGCAGGCCCGGCGGACCGCCCTGACGACAGCAGGAGAATGCTCTATCCCCGCGACGTGCAAGAAAGCGTCTACGTCACCCAGCGCTCCGTAGAGGTCTCCCTCGTCCGCGGCGTCGCCGCGGCAGACCTCAACCCGCTCCCCGTCGAGCCGCGAGGCGTTCGGGCTGTTCGGGCGAACGAGGCAGCGGACCCGGTGCTCTTTGGATAGCAGAAGCTCCAGCATCTCGCCCCCGAGTAAACCCGTGGCGCCCGTTAGGAGTATTCTCATGCGCAAGGAACCGCTTTCGTGTGCCGGACGGCCCTAGCCGGTCTTTTTGGCATCCCCGGAGGGCTGCTTCTTCTCGCCCGCGCCGGACGGTTGCTTTCCCTTTTTGTCTCCGCCGGCCGGCTGCTTGTTGAACAGGTGAACGACGATCGCCCTGTTGACCTTGTTCTTTATGACGTATGTGATCTGGGCCTGTTGGTCTTCCTGTATATCAGAGAACTCCGCCTTCTCCCCGTCGAGCGTGACCTCGGCGTTCTTCCTGACCTTGAAACCGAGTGGTTTCTCGCCCTGGGCGTCCGACGTCGGGCGCAGGGAGAGCCTCCTCTTGTCGTCCTTGTAGGCTCGCACTGTTCCGATGACCATCAACCTCTGGGGCGGCTTTTTTTTGGCGGCCTCGCCCCCAGCCTTACCCTCCTGTTTTTCCTGTTGGCCCCCGCCAGACTGGTCCCCTGACTGGTCGCTACCGCCGCCGCAGCCGGCCAGAAGCCCCGCGAGCACAAACGAGAGCACGAACGGGAGGATCAGGTACACGGCCGACGTTTCTCTGAGACGCACGCGAAGACCTCCTTAGCCTATAGATCGGGGACCAACAGGGGCAAACTACCAGAAGGGTCGAGGGGTTATCAACCGGCCGGACGCCGGTTACGGTCCTTCGCTCGCCCTGCACGCAGAACCCCGGCAGACGCTGAGCATCTGCAACCGCGTCTTGAAACGCGCGAGGGTGAGGGGTCCGCCTTGTCGTTGACGTTCTCCAGCTCGTACGGGTCTTTCTGCAGGTCGTAGAGCTCCCGCTCCCCGGTTTTCCAGCGCACGTAGGTGTGGGTCTTGGTCTTGACGGCCTCGTAGTCGGGGATATGGAACCTTTGTTTCTCATCCTGTTCGTTCAGGATGGCCGTCCGCCAGTCGGAGAGCCGGTTGGTGGGCCCTGCTGCAAAAGCGGAGCGAGGCTGCTCCGGCCATCGACGAAGCCGGGGACGCCCGTGTCGGCCCAATCGGCGAAGGTGGGCGCGAAATCGATGTTGATCACCAGCTGGTCCCGCACCACCCCGGCGGGAACGCGGGGCCCCTGATGACGAGCGGCACCCCGGCCGCCTCCTCGTAGGATGTGGATTTCTTTGTCAGCCGGTGCTGGGCCGTTTACAAGCCCTTGTCCGTGGTGAACACCACGTACGTGTTGTCCAATTCTCCCCTATCGTTGAGCAACTTCAGGATGTCGCCGACCATCTCGTCCACGTCGCCGAGCGAGCGCAACCGGTCGCGGTGCTGCCCCTTCAGGGTTTCGATCTGGCCTGTCGTCAACTGGGGTGTGTCGCGGATCGTCTCCGGTTTGTCCGAGACGTCGGCCTCGTTGCATGACGGCGGCTTGGGGAGTGGCGTGTCCTTGTAGAGGTCGGCGTCGCGCTCGGCGTAATCGGCCGGCAGGTGGGGCGCGAAGGTGCCGGCCCAGAGCATGAACGGGGGATCCGAGGCGTCGTCGGTCGACCGCCGCAGGAAGTCCAGGAACTTTTTCGTGTACACGTCGGCCATGAGGGTCGAGAGGGAGTATTAGTGGAGGTGCCCGTTCCCGTTGACCAGGTGCTCCGAGGCCTTGCCGATCATACCGTCCCACTCGTCCCACCCCGGCGGGATGTAGCGCTTCTCGTTGTTGTTGAGGTACTTGCCGACCAGCCCGGTGCAGTACCCCGAGTCCTGAAGCCACGTGGCGAACGCGGACTCGTCCAGCTCGCGCCTGCGGAAGCGCACTGCGCCGCCGTCGGGCACGTCGTTGGCGGTTATGCGGTGGTTGTGGGGCTACTGGCCCCGCAGGGCCAACGCCCGCGAGGGGCAGCACAGAGACTGGGTGACGAAAGCGTTGTCGAAGGTAACGCCCTCGTCCACCATGCGCGACCGGACGACGGACATCCGGGCCAGCATTTTCTCTTCCTGTCGTCGGTCATTATGAACACGATGTTCGGCCTGTTGTCGGCTGACCGCTCCCCAATCGCCTCCCCGGAACGCGCCGAAGCGTTGGGGGCCGCGCCACCCACGCCTTTATCGGTGTCGCCCGCGCCACAGCCGGCGGCGAGAAACAGCATCAAGGCCAGAGACACGAAGGCCGCACGCAACGTTCTCGTCCAAGATTCCCAGCCATGGCACCATATCTTAGACGTTCGTCGTCCAACCCTCACTGCGGCGATCCTACTTGCGTCAAGGGCAACGACGGATTACGCTTGCCCGGTCCTGATTCGGTCCCCGGGTTTGCCTTCGGGGTTTGATGGCTAGAGAAGGAAGAGTTTGAACACGAAGCACACCGCCAGGCACACACGACGGGAGTTTCTCAGGGTTGCGGGCGCCGGCGCCGTGGGGGCTGTTCTTTCGAACACGCTGGGATGCAAACCGGCCGATTGGATCTCGACGATAGCCTCCTCCGGGCAATCGGGGTCGACACAAAGCTTCCGCTCGCGCCCCGACCTCCGACCGCCCACCGTCGGGGTCAACGTGCGGGCCTCCGACAGCGTGGCACCCGGATACGTCTTCGTCGCCGTGAAGAAGGGAGAGGGGCAGGACGGGCCCATGATCATGGATAACCAGGGGCGCCTCGTCTGGTTCAGCAAGGACAGGTACGCGACGGACTTCAAGGTGCAGACCTACAAAGGCGAGCCGGTGCTCACCTGGTGGCAGGGCGGGATCGTGGCCGGGCACGGCGAAGGCGAGTACGTGATCTTCGACTCCTCTTACCGTGAGGTGCGCCGGGTCAAGGCGGGCAACGGCTACAGGGGCGACCTGCACGAGTTCTCCATCACCCCCCAGGACACCGCGCTACTGACGGCCTACACCGAGACCCGGGCGGACCTCTCCCCCATCGGTGGCCCGAAAAACGCTCCGGTGTGGGACGGGATCGTCCAGGAGCTCGACCTCGAAACCGGGGAGGTCCTCTTCGAGTGGCGCAGCCTCGACCACGTCGGCGTCGAGGAATCCTACCGCCCTCCGCCAGAAGATCCCGACGAGCCCCTCGACTACTTTCACATCAACTCCATAGAGCTGGAACCCGACGGCAACGTCCTTATCGACGCCAAGGGGACCTACGCCATCTACAAGGTCGACCGCGTGAGCGGCGAGGTGCTGTGGCGCCTCGGCGGAAAACGGAGTAACTTCGAGATGGGGCCGGGTACCCGGACCGTCTCCCAGCACGACGCCCGCCGTCAAAAAGACGGCACCATCACCATCTTCGACAACGGCGCCCCGCCCGAGGTGCACGACCAGTCCCGCGGGATCGTGGTCGCTCTCGACATGGACGCGATGAAGGCCACCCTAGTGCGGGAGTACACCCATCCCAGAGAACCGCTATCCACATCCCAGGGCAACTTGCAGGTGCTTTCCAACGGCAACGTATTTATCGGTTGGGGGACCGAACCGTACAGCTCCGAGTACAGCAAAGACGGCGAGTTGCTCTTCGACCTCGAGTTCGCGGGCGAGACCCAATCTTACCGGGCCTTCCGCCAGGCGTGGAGCGGACGCCCGGCCGAAGACCCCGCCGTGGCGGCCGAGAAGGGCCAGGGAGACGAGGTAAACATCCATGCCAGTTGGAACGGGGCCACTGAGGCGACCACCTGGTGGGTGCTCGCCGGGGCAGAACCCGGCAAGCTCGAGCCGATCGGGTCGGTCCCCTGGGAGGGCTTCGAGACGGCCATGGCAATCCGCACCGACGAGCCGTACGTGGCCGTGCGGGCCGAGGACGACTCGGGCCGGGTACTCGGCACCAGCGAGGCCGTCAAACCCAAGAGCTGAGCAGCGGAGGTTGTTAGCCCGGCTCGCGCCTCGCTCATGCGATCCCCTCGATAAGCTTTTCTACGCTCTCGCGGGCGTAGAAGCGCCAGTAGGCACCCTCCTGGTCCAGCAACAGTTTACCGAGCTCACGCATCTCCTCGCGGTCGTAAAGGGCGTTGAGGTTCCAGCTCGCGAGAGATTCGTCCAGCGTCCGTGCAGCCGGGGTTATGGCCGAGAGGGCCCTGCCGTCGGAGCTAACGCTGTCCTCGTAGCGGATGATGTGGTCCTCGTCGAGCGTGCCATAAAACCGCTCGTACCACCAAGACAGCAGACGCAATTGCCGGCCTGCGCGATCTTCCGTGGAAGCCAGCTCGCGCCTCAGCTCTCCGTCGTAGAGCTCGGCCCCCCTGGAATGGGCCTCGCGCACGTTGTGGTCCACACTGTTCCAGGAGGCCAGCACTGCCAAGGGGTTGCGAACGATGGCGTAGCACGGAAATCGCTTTACCAGCACCGGCAAGAGCCCGCTGAAGAGTGCCGGTTGCTTTATGACCAGCAGGAAACCTGCTTCCAGATCCTTGTCTACGACGGCCTTCCCTTTCTGGGTTCCCTTTCCACCTGTGTGGGAGCGTGGCCCGACCGCGGATCTCGCCTGCTCGTAGGCGTTGTCGGGTATGTTGCCGCCCACGTTCTTCGAGAGCGCAACTTTTTCTTTGCGGATCATACGTCGCATCCTACGGAAGAAGCGCTCGAGCCCTTCGAGTACGGCCCGGTCATCCTCCATGTCGGCGAACTTGCCGGGCGCGATGGGCTCGTGGAGCGCGACCGTGTCCGGCAACGTGTTCAATAGACGGCAAGCCAGCGTGGTACCCGACCTCGGTAAGCCGGTCAGAACGATGTTCCGCTTCCGCATTTTGCATCACCTCGCTGAACGAGCAGTTGCGGATACTTTTTCGCCATGCCAGACGGGAGCACACGGGGAAGCGGTCGTGAATCCGGGTCGGGAATTGTAAGGTCTCCCGGGATACCCGCTTTCAGACCACGGTCTTCACTGAGGGCAAGGTGCCGCTCTGGAACTCTGGTTTCCCGGTTGCTTCGTTGGCCCACTCTTCCCAGATCGCCGATTCCCACAGCGGGTACGGCAAGTACTCTTCTTTAGGGTGACTCTCGGCCAGCTTCTCGGCGCTGTAGAGTCAGAACGAAGCGTAACCACCGAAGTGTTCGTTCAGGCGCGAGAGCTCTTCCCGGAAGAGTTGCCCCAGGTAGAGCGCTGATTCGGTAAGCATCCGTCCCGCCGACCTGGCGTGGACCCTCGCGCCGATTCCCTGCGGCCTGAAGGAGGCGTCCACGCCGAGAAACTCGTACATGCTGCGCAGAAGCTCCTCGGGATAGAAGTGGACATCTTCGAGGAAGCCCACGAGGATCCGTTCTTCCGGGTAGAACGCGCTCCAGTTCTCTAGCGTTTGCAGATAATCGGTTCGCACCCGGTACCCCTCCCTCTCGAAGTTTCGCTGGAGTTTCCTGTGCTGGGAAGGGCCGACGTCCCTCTTGCCGGCCTTATCCAGCCGCATCACGAGTTGGGACCAGGCCCGCTCTATCGGGTTGCGCATCATGAAGATCAGCTTCGCTTCGGGAAGGAGCTCGTGCACGCGAGCTATGCTGTCGTGGCCGAGCGTAGAGTAGGCCGGTGTGATCTCACCCTTCACCTTCCCCCGTCCCGGCTCGAAGAGCGAGGCGTACCACCCGTCGCCGGGTGCGCCGGCGTAATACCTGAGATCCCAGAGGAACCCTTCTCTGCAGAAACGCTTCCGGTGGCGGCGAAGGCGACTCCTGACCTGCCGGCGCCAGCGCCGGTTCACGGTGCCTCTGCCCCATATCTTGCCGTAGAGCCGCGAGAGGGGGTTTTTCGGGTCGTTTATCCGCTCGTTGAAGTAGTGAAGCTCTTTGATCCCCAGCATCCAGATCTCCGGGTGAAGCTGCAGGTTGTGTCCCAACCAGGTGGTCCCCGCCTTCTGCGCCCCTATGCCCACGAAGTCCGGATATACCCTTTCGGGGGCCACTAGCGTCGCGATGCCCCTCAGCCCACCACCCGGACGGAGGGCAGAGGACCGCTCTGGGGAGTCGCCTCCGTCGAGCCCGGCGCTGGGGCGAGCCCCGCCTCCTTTATCCACCCGTCCCACAGGGGCGACTCCCACAGGGGGTAGGCGATCCTCTCTTCCGCGGGCGGGTCCTCCAGCAGCCTCTGGGCGCTGTAGCGCCAGAAAGTGGCGTAGCCCCCGAAGCGCTCCTCTAGGGCTTTCGAGTCTTCCAGGTAGGCTTCGGCCAGGCCGACGGCGAGGCGGGTTGACATCGTCTCCACGTCGCGGGAGTGAATCCTGCGTCTGATCACCCTGTAGTCGGCCGAGGGGTCCACGCCGAGGAACCTGTAGGCGCGGGCGAGCAGGCGGTTGGGATAGAAGTGGACGTCCTCGAGGAAGCCCACGAAGATCTGCTCTTGGGGGAAGAACGCGCCCCAGTTCTCCAGCGTCCTCAAGTAGTCGGTGAACATGCGCGACCGCTCGCTCTGGAAGTGCCTCTGGAACTCCTCGTCGGTCACGTCTTCGATGTTCCGCTCTCGCACGTCCATCAGGCTCTGCGACCAGGCCCGTTCTATGGGGTTGCGCATCAGGAAGATTATCTTCGCCTCGGGCATGATCCGGTGGACGTGGGCTATCTGCTTCCGGTCGAGCACCGAGTAATCCGGCGTCGTCTCGCCGAGGGTTTTGCCCCTGCCCTGGGTGAAGAGGGAGGCGTACCAGTGGTCGTTCCAGGAACCGAGGAAGTACCTCAAGTCCCAGGCGACGTCCGACGGGGAGAACCTAGAGTACCTGCCCATCTGCCGCCTGACCTGCCGGCGCCAGCGCTCATCCATGGCGCGCTTACCCCAGAGCTTGGACCTGAGCGAGGTTTTGGCCCCCATCTTCTCGTCGAAGTAGTGTAGCTCTTTCTCCTTCGGCATCCACACTTGAGGGTGAGCTTGCAAGTTGTAGTGCAGCCAGGTCGTGCCCGCTTTCTGGGCGCCGATGATCAGGAAGTCGGGAAACTTCTTCTTGCGTACCAGCGGCTTGAGGTAAACCTTGACGCCCTCGGGCATTTTTCGCGCGACGCTTCTCACTGCACGGCCTGGAGGGACGAGAGCGGTCCGCTCCTGAGCCCGGCCTCATTCGACCCGTGCACGGAGGACTTCCATTCCTCCCACAGCGACGAGCCCCAGAGAGGATAGGCTATCCGTTCCTCCTTGGGGGGGTCTTCGATCAGGCGCCTGGCGCAGTAACCCCAGAAGGAGGCGTAACCCCCGAAAAGATCGGCGAGGCGCTCGGCCTCCTCCCTGTACTCGTGCGCCAGGTAGGAAGCCAGGCTGGTGGGCATGGTGTCAGAGGAGCGGGAGTGGATCTTCTTGTTCAACGACGGCGGCTCGAAGGAAGGATCGGCACCTAGAAAACCGTAGATCTTGCCGAGCAACTCGCCGGGAAAGAGGCTCACGTCTTCGAGAAAGCCCACGAAGATCTGCTCCTCGAGATAGAACGCGCTCCAGTTTTCGAGTGTCCGCAGGTAGTCCGTGAGTAGCCTGGAGCTGTTGCGCCCGAACCGCTTGAGGAGTTCCTCCTCGGAGGCCGACTCCGCAGACCCTTTCTCCTGCTTGTCGAAGCTCATCACGACCTGCGACCAGGCCCGTTCTATGGGGTTGCGCATCATGAAGATCAGCTTCGCCCCTGGCACGAGATCGTGGACGTGTGCCACCTTCTCCTTGCTGAGGACCGAGTAGGCTGGTGTGATCTCGCCGGCTATCCTGCCCTTTTTGGGTTCGAAGATCTCGCCGTACCAGCGGTCGTTGTAGCGCCTCATGTAGTACTTGGAGGTCCAGCGCAACTCTTCGAGGGACGGCCTCTTGAGGGTATTGACCTTGAGCCAGTGCCAGGTCTGCCTGCGCCACCGCGCGTCTTCGTCGCCCTTGCCCAAGAGTCGGGAGAGCGCGTTGGAGCGGTCGTTTATCTTCTTGTCGAAGTAGTGGACTTCCTTTCGGGGCAGCCATAGCTGGGGGTGGGCGTGCAGGTTGCGGTGCAGCCAGGTGGTACCCGACTTCTGCGCTCCTATGCCTATGAAATCCGGGTACATCGCTATCCTCCCGATGCTGATCTTATGGACCTCGGGCGACCGGATCGACAATGGACCGGGCGCGAATCCGCCAAGTTTACCGTCCGAGCGCCGCCGTGCCAGCTGGGATCACGATAGGCCACGGGATTCCACCCTGGGCCCGAGCCGCCGCAGATGCTCCGTGAGCTGCTCCATGAACTCCCCGAAGCGCTCCCGCTCACGCGCGAGCGTGTGCCGCCCGACCGTCTGGTAGCCGTTGCGCCGCAAGCTCTCTATCTCTTCCGCGTCCGCCGCGCGCAGGCCTTCCAGCGCACTGACGTAACCCTGGGCATCGTTCATCCCGACCTCGATGCAGTTCTCGCCGAAGCGGCAGTAGGCACGGTTCCCACCGGCGTCCGAGGAGATCACGACCGCACCGGCGGCCATCGCCTCCAGCCCAGGCATGTAGAAACCCTCCTCCACGAGCGGCGTGGCGAGGAACGCGTCGGACCAATGGTAGAGCTCGCGCAGCTCGGCCCAGCTGACCGGATTCCGGATCGCCCGAAACTCGAAGTGCGGCGATCCGGCGAGCAACGACGCGACCTCGTCGCCCACATCGGATTTCCACGTCGTGTACCCGACCTTGATCGGGGGACCAAAACCGCCGCTTCTCTCCTTGGCGAAGAAGCCCGAATCGTTGCCAAGATCTATGACCACGGTCATCGAGGAAGGGTTCAGGTACGGCTTCACCGCCTCCAGGACCACGTCGTTGGTCATGATCCGGGCCATCGGGCGCGAGAGCAGGCGCACGGCGTACCCGTTGGTGAAGGCCGGGTTGGCCCAGCGGACGTTCTGCACGATGAAGATGACCTGCTCGTGGCGAGTCCACCGGCTCAGGCGCGGCTCCAATATCTCGTAGTGCGTGGGCCAGGAGAGGAAGGCGAGCTCGTGCGGCGCGACGGAGACCTTCTCCAGGTCGGTGAATTTGATCCCGTTTTCCGGCGAAATGTCGGAGAAGCGCGGTATCTCGAACACGGGCAGCCCCGGCTTGTACTGCTCGGGACAGGCTATGACCGCCTCGTAGCCCAGGGACCTGGCGTGGTTCACGTAATCCATGATCTTCACGACCCCCCCTACGGGGCGGAACGTCGGCGTCATGAAGTACATGCGTCTCGCGTCGGCCACCTACCAGGCCTCCATCATCCGCACCAGCGGCTTGACCGCCACCCCGGGCTCTATGACCGTGGCGGCGAGCTTTCTGGCATTCTCTTTCTTCCGGCGCAACTCGTCGGGGTCGTCGATGATCTTCGAGATAGCGGCTTCGAGCGTCGCCGTGTCCTCGGGGTCGACGAGCCATCCGGCGTCGTACTCGGCGATCATGGGCGAAACCTCGGTGAAGGGCGGGTGAAGCACGGGAACCCCGCACGCCAGCGCGATTATGGAGCGCGTGACCATGGCGTACTCCCTCTCCAGGTTGTGCTGGAAGAGGTCTATGGCGACGTCGATGCCCGAGAGGAACCTCTGGAAGTTGGAGAAGGTCATGGGACCGTGCGTCGTGACCGCCCTGTAGCCGGCGAGCCGGTCGAGGTCGCCCCTCGACGTGTGCTCGTACTCCATGACGCTCCAGTGCCACGGCACCAACAGGTCGAGGCTGACGTTCGACCGCTCGAGGTGACGCTCCATCACCCTGACCCAGTTGCCGAGCGTGCTCCAGGAGTGGAGGTAGCCGGCGACGGCGAACCTGACGGGGCCGCCGGAGTCCGGCCCGACCTCCGGGGGGCCCGACCACCCCAGCGGGGCGCACATGTTGACGACCTCGAAGGGCAAAGCTCGTATGTCCCTGTCGGCCTGGAGCAGCCACGCGAGGAAGTACGGTATCTTTTTCGCCCCGTTCACGATAAAGCCGTCTGCCAGTTTGATGGCCCGGATCTTACGTTGCCTGAGCTCGCTGATCTCCTTCTGCGGATACTCGCCGCTGTGGTGATAAAGCATCTCCAGCATCTTCGGCGCGAAGAAGTCGAGAACGTACTTGATGCCGGGGATCGGCCCCAGGTTGTCCACCTGGTTGCTGTTGATGATGACGACCGTGGCAGGGGCGTGTGTCTTTAAATATCGGGATAGCCTGAAGCTCCCGATAACCTCGGTGTCCGGGCCCATCGGGTGCGGCACCGACTTGCCGAACCGCATCCACTGCCTGTCCACGAACCCCTTGACCACGAGCGTTTTGACGTGGGCGCCGTTGGCGCGGAGTCCCTCGGCGAGGCCGAACGCCCTGAGGCCAGGGGCCGCAACGGGCATCCCGAGGCTCGGGACGATGTCGTTGGAGATGATGAACACCCTGTCGGCCAGGCTCACCAAGTCTTCGTAACCCCCAGCTTCGAGACGCCAAGCAAACCGCCCCTCGTAAATTCGTCGTGCTGGTAACGAATAGACTCGACGTGCTCGAGCACCACCTGCCCAGCCGTCGCCTCGACCAGAAGGTCCACGAACGTATTCACCGACATCGGATACACCGTGGACATCGTGGACCACCCCCCGCTTACGAAGTCTTCCAAAAACATCAGACGTCCGCCCGGCCTGGTCACCCGCCACATCTCGGAGACCAGGGCGCGCTTGGTCGGCGTCGGGTTGTGGTGCATGACTGTAACGCTGAACGAGAGGTCGAAGCTCTCGTCGCCGTAAGGGAGGACCGGCTTCTCCCCGAGCAGGTCGAAGCGGCATTGCGGGAAGTTCTTGCGGGCGGCCTCGACCATGCCTTCGCTGATATCCACCCCGGTGAATCGCGTCTTTGCCAGGTCGAAGCTCGCGGCCCAGCGTCCGACCCCGGCGCCGACCTCGAGGACGTCGAACGGGACCTCTTCGGCCTGGGTCCCGCGCGCCGCAGCGAATTGTGGACGGAGCGCCTTCGCCTGGACCCTGTGTATCGCCTTGTTGAACCTCGGTCCGTGGTGGACGCTGCAGATCGCGCGGTGCGGCGCGTTGCCGGCGAGGGCGTCGCCTCGTTCGGTCCAGTACATGTCCGCCTCGTAGTCGCCCTCCCCGAAAGGCGCGTGAAGCGCGGACTCCGTCTTCAGCACGGCCTGTATCTCCGATGCCGAGTGCTCCGGACGGCCGTCCTCGACCTCGACGCGCTGGCCCTCTGTGAGGCCGTACTTCCGGCGCAGCTCGGCCCACAGGTCATCGTCTGCGGCCGCGATGCGGTCGAAGAAGCCGAGCCTCGAGAAGGCGGCTTTGTCGAACACGGTTGCGAGAAAGGTGGCATCCAGTGCCGCCGGGAGAAGCAGGATCAGGGGCACGTCCTGCAGATCGTCCGTCAAGGACTCGAACGGGAACGAGAGCATGTCGAGGACGACGAGGACGCTCGCCCGCTCCAGCGTCGCCGAAAGCTGTGCGGGGAGGACGTCCCACTCGCTGAGGACGGTGTGGTCTCCGGGTAGACCGACGTCGGCGACTTCTTCGGAGAACCTGCCCGCGTAGAAGACGGGGTGTTCCGGCCTGTCCGTAGAGATCCCCTCCATCCTCGCCTAGAGGTAGCGCTCTTGCAGGGTGCGGAAGCTCTTCCTGCGGCGGAACAGCACACCCAAGAGTCCCCTGCCCAGGCGCCTAAGCAACAAGACCAGGTCTCTCTCCGCCCCTTCGAGGTACGCGATCCGCTGCGGCGGAGACATGGACATGGCTTTGTCGGGATGCTTCAAGTACCGATCGTTCAGGGTCCGAAAATTCTTGTTGGTCCTGGCGACCGGACCGAGCGGGCTGTTCTGTATCCGTCTTAAGAGCAGCTTCAGGTCCGTCTCTGCCTCCTCGAGGTGCGTCATCCGGCTCAACGATACAGGGGACCCCGCGATCTCCGGTTGACCACCCGACCGGGCCTTCAGGAAACGCACCTCGAAGGCCAGAAGCTCGTTTTCCATCCTCAGCCGGTCCAGATCGGTTGGCGTGTAGAAGTTGTTCTCAGGCAACGGGCGCTTCCTTTCCTAGCAGAATCTCGGTCTCGCCGGCCAGCTCCTCCAGCCTCTGCCAGGTTCCTTCGACCTTCTCGATCAAGCCCCGGTCGGACACCGGCTGCCGGCGGACCCAGCGCAAGCTTATGTTCTGGTCGAACGCCTCCGCGATGGGCACGTCCTCCAGGTTCAGGTTCCACCGACAGTTCAGGGCCCAGACGAGCGGGAAGCCGTCCCTGATCATGTCGAGCGAGACAGTCATGGTGTCCTCGGGGAAGGTGCGGGCGAACGCGAGCAGCGCGTTGTTGTGCACTAGCCACATCTTGAGCGCGAAGTCGGGCTCCTCCCAGAACCGCCGGTGTACATGCTCGGAGCCCCTCCCCAGGAACATGTCGCTGGAGTGCCGCTGCTCCAGCGAGTATGTGGAGCCCGAGAAGTGACGGTAGACGATGAGGACCTTGGCACCAGGGAGCAGGTGCTTCCAGAGCATCATGAACAAGCAGGTCCTGGGATCCTTGAACCCCCAGAGCCTATGCTCCGAGTTGCGCCGTTCTATGATCCTCTGCATGAGATGCCAGCGCTGCTGCCCGACGACGGGCAAAAGCGGTTCGCCGACAGCCCAGGTCCGATCGTTGTCGGCGAGGATGCGAGTGTGAAGGTTTACGATCTCCCTGTCCTCGAAGTGACCATAAGGGTTGGACGGCAGCGCCTCGAGCAACTCGTAGCCCAAGAACAACCCGGCGCGATGCAAGAGCCGGGCGGTCGCCGAGGTCCCGCTCCGGTGAAATCCCGCGATGATCAACTGGTCGCTCAAAGTCCGTGTACCTCTTCAGAAATCTACCGCCGCGCACTATACAAATATATTCCGACCATCGCTAGTTGTAGAGCGCACCAGAACGGGCTTCAGACCCTCCGGAAGGAGGCCGTGTAGGTGGTCTGATCACCAGGGGTCTTGATAGTGTGCGCCTTGGCGCGACCGTCGGACCAGCGATCGAACACCCACAACCGCCCGCTCCCGTCGCCCTGCCGCTCTGTGTCCACGTTCAGCGCGTAACCCTCCCACGAGGTCAAGATCTTCGGCGCCATGAACGTGTAACCGTTGACGGCAAGCTTGAGACCTATAGCGGTGTGCAATGGTATTGAGCCATCTTTATGTCGAGGGTCGGACGGTACCGTAATCGTACACCACTACGCAGCCCATTCACGCGCGAGGACACGCGCGAGGCCGATGGTCGTAGGAGTGGGTCAACTGCACTGACTACCGCTATAGCGGCCCGGTCTCGAATCGCACGTAGACCATCCTCGGCTCGAGTCTCCTGCTGACCGTCTTCGAAAGCCCCGGCTAGTCGGTGGCCGTCAGCCGCACCTGCAGATTGTTCTTACTGGGGCCCGTAGAGTACAAACCCTCGGGCGGAGGCGCCACGAACGTCGGGTCGTCGCTCTACGTATGGAAGTGGTTGCCATCGTGGTAGCGCCTGACCTCCTACCTCAAAGTCGGTTTGCCCAAAGCATCCCTAACCGCCAACGTGACGATGAACTTCTCGGACTCCTTATAGGTATGGCTGGTGGCAGGGTCCGTCGTCTCGGTCGGTGCGCTACCGTCGTCACCGAAGTCCCAGACGTAGGTCAGGGGCGTATCGCCGTTAGGGTCGCGGCTACCTGAGACGTCGAAGCCCATGGTCAGCGATGAGCCGTAGTTCGCACCGACGGTATCTGCGGCCGCGACCGGGGCCAGGTTGCCCGTGGTATGCACGATCCGGTGCACTTGCCTACCGCCCGCGAAGGTTGTGTAGTAGAGCATCTGTCATAGCAATTGGGCCGCGGTTCGGTAGCCACAGTGCCGAAAGAAACCCCGAGCGTCCGTGGCCGTCACCGTACCCAGGGCCCGGCCCATCGCCTCGATCAGCGCCGCGCGGGAGCGC
>JBKPOM010000026.1:0-13767 GCA_046733115.1 Actinomycetota bacterium
GCGTGCTGAACGGCTACTGTCTTTCCTGCGGTGCGGTGCGCAGGGCGCCTGGTGGGAGGGCTTTTCTGGCTTCTGAGAGAGAATCTATTGCCTTCTTGCGGCTGCGGCGGAGCTTGAAGCGTTTGATGAAAGAGGCGTTGGGGAGGGCTTCGTTCGTGAGGTGGGTTAGGGTGATCATGTCGTTCGCGCAGGCCCTGTAGCCGAGGGCGCACATCTCGACGCGGACCTCGTCGGCGGGTGACTCTTCGAGGGAGCGTTGGATCTCCTCGGCCCGCTCTATTATGGCGCGGGAAAGCGCCTCGGGAGAATCGGTGTGGGAAACGCGTGGCCTGTAACCCGCGATCGCCTCCGGCGAGAGACGGCGCAGGCCGCGGACCCGGCCGCCGAACCTGCGGCGCAGGACAAAAGCTACCAGGAGCGTCAACGGGACTATGGGGACGAGGAACAGGGCTACGTCCGGCGTCAGGAACGCGAGCGCCACAAGGGCTACTACCTCGGCCACCAGTATCGAGGTTAGGTAGAGCTTGAACATCCTCTCCGCCACCATCTTCGAGGGCCCTAAGTCTATGTTTCTGAGAGCGATTTCGCAAGCGCGATCCCTACGAACTGTATAATTCTGCCCGTGCAAAGCGATAAAGCCCCCGAGTTCGACCTGCGACGCCCCTTCGCGAGCGCCTTCGCTGTGATAGTGGTCGTACTGTTCTCCCCGAGGAGCTTTTACCTGAACTTCAAGATCGAGGGCCCCATAAGGGAGCCCGCGGTCTTCGTGCTGTTGGTCGGCGCGGTCTCGGGTGTCCTCGGCGCCGCTGTTGTACTGGTCTCGAACCTTCTCTTTGGCGACTTCAGCGCCGAGGACCTGCGGTCGGCGCTCGTCGGCGCCCTGCTCTTCGCAGTGCTCTCGCCGATAGGAGTTGGCCTTACGGCGGGCGTATACCTTATCTCCATCAGGACGTTCGTCGGGAAGGTGTCGAGTTTTGCGGAGGTCTACCGCATGGCCGCCTACGCCGCATCCGCCCTGGTGCTCGCGTGGATACCAATACTCGGTGCTTTTGCCTTTACCTACGCCCTGATGGTCTTGATGGGGATAGGCATCCAGAGCGCTTACAAGACCTCTTTCATTACCACCGTCGTCACGGTCCTGGCGGGTTTCGTGCCCGTTGCCTCGATCCTGGTATGGATCACGTTCAACGAGGTGGCTCTCTAGAGAGCGCCTCGTACTCGCGGAGGTCGCGCTCTACCCTTCGCCGCAGGGTCTCGGGCATAAGATCCGACCGATTTCTCGGCCCGTAACGCTCCAGGATCAGGCGTCGCGAGATTTCGAGGTAGGCCCGCCGCATCGAAAGCTCGGCCGGCACGGTCATCCCCCTGGGGAAGGCGCGGTAGGAGATCTCCTCGCGTGGACCCAACACGGGCGGCTCCATCCCGTGCTGCTTCTTGGAGCGGATCCTACGTTCCCATCGCCCGCGTAGCTTCAGCATTTCCGGCGTATCCGGGGCCACGTTCAACGGTCCCGTCTCGAACGAATCCTCCGGGGTGAAACCGAAAGTCTCCTCGAAGAGGCGGGCAGCCTTACCGGCGCCCTGCACCAGGAGGTACTCGTACTCGCTCCTCAGCAACACGAGCTGTGCGTCATAATACGCGCCGAGCCCGTCCCGCGCCGGACGCCCGGCGTCGAGACCGCGCTCCTCGATCCGCGCTCTTACCGCATCGGCGCGATGCCGCAGATTCGACCGCTGTCGCAGGAATAGCCCGCCGCCAACGAGCAGTCCAACCGCCACGGGTATCGCGGCGGCGAAGGGGCCGGCCCACGCCGTTCCGAACACGGGCGCCGAGAGCAGTACCAGCGCCCCAACGGCGCAGATGCTCGTAAAGCCGAGTTTCGTGGCCCGCTGCGCTCCGCCCCCCGACTCTCGGTAGAGGCATTCCAGCTCATACCACAGCGCCAAGTTTTCTCTGTTCTCGGCGGCGGGTGTGCGCGGACGTTGCACGATCCCTATTCTACCCACCATGACCGCACGCCCTCAGAGAGTCGCAAGCATCCTGACCAACGCTCTCAACCCGTTCTTTATCTTCACGGCGCTCTACGCCCTCGCGGCGTTCTTCGATGCCGGTCTTTCGCGGGGACTTCTCTATCTGGCCATGGAGTTGATCTCGGCCGTTGCCGTGGCGGGGTACGTGCTGCTTATGCGGCGGCGCTCGCGGGTGGGGGACTTCTGGATCTCCGCCCGCGCCGAACGCATTACCCCAGCCCTGTTCCTGCTCTCAGCTTTCGTGGCGCTTCTCGCTGCCCTGTTCCTCCTCGACGCACCGCGAGACCTTTTTCTGCTTACCCTTTCGATGGGACTAGCGAGCGCGGCGGTCGCCCTGATCACGCTGTTCTGGAAATCGAGCGCCCACTGCACCGTGGCAGGCCACGCCGCAGCAGCAGGACTCCTGCTCCTCGGACCTTTGGGCCCCGTCTTCCTGCTGGTACTTCCGCTCGTGATCTGGTCGCGAATCGTGACGGGGGCGCACACCTTGCTACAGACGCTCGTGGGGACGGCAGTCGGGGCGGGACTCGCCACCATCTTCCTGGTATGAGAAAAGCCCGCCGAAGGCGAGCTGCGCAGTGACCCCACCGGGATTCGAACCCGGGTTTTCGCCGTGAGAGGGCGATGTCCTTGGCCTCTAGACGATGGGGCCTTGCCGAGAAGCTGGAAGATTCTACCCGACACCCACGGGTTCGTCAAAAGGCCCTTGGTACGGCGATCAGGCCGGCAGGCGCTCCAGCTTCTTGACCACGTCTTCGGCCCTCAGTAGGCTGCGATCCCGCCCCAGAAGCTGCATGGTCTCAAAAAGACCGGCGCTCACGGTACGGCCCGTGACGGCGAAACGTAGCGGATGTATGAGGTGACGTGCGCCCTTCTCCTTCTCGGCGGCGAGGCCGCGCACCGTGCCTTCGATTGCCGTCTCCGTCCACTTGGGAAGCGCTTTGAGCCTTTCGATGAGCTCGGGGAAGTTCTCGCGGACGAATTCCTTGCCGAACTGTTTTTCGAACTCTGCCTCGTCGTAGTCGAGGGTGCCGCCGTAGAAGTAGCCGACGGAGTCAGGGATCTCGGTGGTCAGGGCGATACGTTCCTTGAGGAGACCCATGATATCCTCGAGGCGTGCTCTGTCCAGATCTTCTTCCATGACAGCGCCCGATGCGATGAGCATGGGGGCGGCGAGTTCCGCGAGCTCCCTGGGACTCTTGCGCCGCAGGTAGACGGAGTTCACAGCCCTGAGCTTCTTCTCGTCGAGGACCGCGGGGTTGCCGCTCACGCGGTCGATGCGGAAACGCTCGGCCAGCTCCTCTGGTGTGAAGATCTCTTCGTCCGCGGCGTAGCCCGCGCCGAGGAGCGCCAGGTAGTTGAAGAGCGCCTCGGGCAGGTAGCCTCGCTCCGCGAAGTCCTCGACGCTCGCGGCGCCGTGGCGCTTGGACAGTTTCTTTTTGTCCGGGCCGAGTACCTGGGGAACGTGGGCGAAGGCCGGAAGCTCGTTGCCTAATGCCTCGTGGATCAAGATCTGTCGTGGCGTGTTCGAGAGGTGGTCGTCGCCCCGGATGACGTGGCTGATCTCCATCTCGGCGTCGTCGTAGGCGGCGGCGAAGTTGTAGGTCGGGGTGTCGGAGGACTTCATGAGTACGAAGTCTTCGAGGTTGGCGTTCTCGAAGGTGACGGGACCACGGATCATGTCCTCTACCACCGTCTGTCCCTCGCGAGGGGTCTTGAAGCGGACGGTGTACGGATTGCCCGCTTCTATTTTCTTCCTCGCCTCGTCGGGGTCCATCACACGATACTGGCCGCCGGTGTAGATCGGCTGCCGCTTCTCGGCCCTCGCACGTTCGCGAAGCTCGGCGAGCTCCTCGGGCGTTGCGAAGTCGTAGTAGGCGGCGCCGGAATCTAGGAGCTTCTGTGCGGCCTCTCGGTAGAGATCGAAGCGTTCGGTCTGGCGGTAGGGGGGATGGGGGCCGCCGGCCTCGGGACCTTCGTCCCAGTCCAGGCCGATCCAACGCATCGAGCCCTTGAGTTGCTCGACCGATTCCTCCGTCGAGCGCTCCAGGTCCGTGTCCTCTATCCGCAGCACGAACGTGCCGCCCTCCTTGCGCGCGAAGAGCCAGTTGAAGAGCGCCGTGCGCACGCCGCCGACGTGCAGTCTCCCCGTCGGGCTCGGCGCGTACCTGACCCTGATCCTTCTGTCGTTGTCCATAGGCTAAACCTAACACACGGCCCGCGCGTTAAACAGCCCACACCGCCGGAGAAACGGTGTAAACGGTCCCACGCCAAGGGTATCGGGACGGCGCGATACTCGCGATAAAAGTTGAGATCCCCGGAGGTAAGCGTTATGAGAACGCTACCGGGACCGCTCGATCCCATAGACGCGAGGCTCACCCAGTGGATGTCCCATTACGGCGTCGCGACGCTTCGCGTGACGCTTGGCGTAGTGTTCTTCTGGTTCGGCATACTCAAATTCTTCCCGGGCCTCAGCCCGGCGCGGACCCTCGCAGTCAAGACCATAGACGTGCTCACCCTCGGTCACTTGCCGGCCGGTGCCAGTCTGGTGTTGCTCGCGACCCTCGAGTGCACCATAGGCCTTGGTTTGATCTCCGGCAAGTTCATGCGTCTGACGCTGCTTCTGGCCTTCCAGATGATCGGCGCGGACTCGCCCCTCTTGCTGTTTCCCGGCGAGGTCTTTACGCAGTTCCCTTACGCTCCCACCCTCGAAGGCCTGTACATTATCAAAAACCTGGTGCTCGTGAGCGCTGGCGTCGTGATCGGGGCTATTGTCCGGGGCGGCGTCCTCACCGCACGCTCTCCCGCCGCTGGACAGGAGACATAGGCCCCGGCCCGACACACGTCCGCCGTGTTATGCTGGCCCGTCCGCGGCCGCGAAAGGCAAGGGATCATGGCAGACATAAGAGTTACCCAGACCGACGCTCGCGAGTTCGCCGTCGAAGTTAGGGACGGTGAAGCAGAGAACAACCATCACGTTACTGTGCCCGAGAATCTCATCGACGAATTGCGGCTCCCCGAAGACGACCTAGAAGGTGTGGTGCGCGAGTCTTTAGAGTTTCTCCTGGAAAGGGAGCCGGCCTCCGCGATCCTGCCCGCGTTCTCCCTGGATGTGATCCCCAACTACTTCCCCGAGTATAAAGACGAGTTACCAGGGAGACTCTAGCGCGCAGCCTCCATGCACCGGGCGCCGTCGGGGCCTACAGTGGCGGAGTGCCCGGTTCCCGGCTCCACGTCCAGCCTATCGCCAGGCTTAAGCTCGAAGTCTCCCTCTTCCGTGTGGAACACGATGCTGCCGGAGACGCAGTAGAGTACCTTGTGGTAGGCGTGCGAGTGCCACGCGTACTCGTACCCTGGTTCGTTTCCCCAGACTTGGGGGTTCAAGCCTTCCTCCTCGAACCTGGCTTCGATCTCCGCATGGCCCGGCGACTCGATCGCCGATCTCTCCATACTGGTGGCCATAACTATCTCCTTGTTCGCCGTCTAGAATCTCACCCTGCTACAGCAGCTGATCAGCCGGAAATCAAGACCTCCAACGTGCGCGGGCCGTGTACGCCCTCAACGCGGTTGAGCTCGATATCCGAGGTGGCCGAGGGGCCGGAGATGAAGGTGATGGCCCGTCCTTCGGCCTTTACCATCTCCTCCAGCCTCGCGAACGCTTCGGGTACGAGGCCCACTATCTGCTCCTCGCGCACGACACAGAGGTGGTAGTCGGGAAGGAGCGTGAGCGCCCGGCGTCCCTGCACCCTGCCGGCGTCGAGCACGATGGTGCCGGTCTGGGCTATACCGAGGGCGCAGCCCGTCAATACGCCGTCGCTCTCGTCTAGCTGAGCGTTCGTCAGCCGGGAACTGGCCGCGTCGCGCAAGGTCTCTGTGCCTTCGGGGATCCAGCCTTTTGGTAAGTATGGGGGGATGACGAGGCGCTTCACGCCGCGCCGCTTCAAGGCCTCTTCTATGGCCCCGGGAAGCTCGTCGTGGGCCACGCGATGGACTTTTGCATCGTACTCAGCCGTGCGCTCCGCGAAGTGCGCGACGATCTCCTCGCGCGTGAGGTCGTCTGCTTTGCGGTACCCGCGCTCGACCGGCACGCCTTCGGGGCGTTCTTGCTCGGGCACGTCGCTGGTGGCGTGCCTGATGCGCCACAGGATCGTCTCCCTCGCCGTCACCACTAGCCCGCCCCCCTGTTCTGCCTCCACCACTCGCGGAAGCTCTGCCGGGGAACGGGCTTGAGATCCCTGACGGCGGTCCAGCCGGCGAGCCTGCCGGGGAGGCGGCCGATGGAGCCTGCGCGCACAAAGGGCCACTGGCCGACCCTCGCGAACTTCTGGGCCCTCTCGTAAAGCTCCGGATCGGAGAACACTTTGGCGACCGTCTGCATCGCGACGTTTTCGGGGTCGAGCTTCTCGCGCGGGCCGCCCCTGTCCTGCTTGTGGCGGACGACCTTGCCGCGGAGGTGGACGAGGACCTGGGGGATATTGATCTTGACCGGACAAACCTGGTAGCACGCGCCGCACAGCGAGGACGCATAAGGAAGCGAGTCCGGACC
This sequence comes from Actinomycetota bacterium, assembly GCA_046733115.1. Taxonomy (GTDB): domain Bacteria; phylum Actinomycetota; class Rubrobacteria; order Rubrobacterales; family Rubrobacteraceae; genus Rubrobacter_D. The sequence goes on from JBKPOM010000026.1 coordinate 6,577, forward strand.
GGGGTCGCCTTGTCCGACGAGTTGCGGCGTGAGAATGGCGCCGATCGGGCCCGGGTAGACGGAATTGTACGCATGTCCTCCCGTCCGCTCGTAGACGGGACAGACGTTGAGGCACGCCGAGCAACGGATGCAGTTCAGCGCCTGGCGCCCGATCTCATCCGCCAGCACGTCCGTGCGCCCGTTGTCCATCAGAACCAGGTGGAACTCTTGTGGCCCGTCATCTTCTGACACCCCTGTCCAGAACGAGGTGTAAGGGTTCATCCTCTCCGCGGTCGAGGAGCGGGGGAGGAGCTGCATGAAGACCTCGAAGTCCCGCCACGTTGGTATGACCTTCTCTATCCCCATCAGGGTCACGAGGACTGGCGGCAGCGTCGTGCACATCCTGCCGTTGCCTTCCGACTCCACAACGCAGACGGTTCCTGTTTCGGCCACGGCGAAGTTCGCCCCCGAGACGCCGACCTTAGCCTTCAAAAACTTCTCGCGCAGGTACAGGCGGGCCGCCTCCGTCAGGTCGGAGGGCTCGTCGGAGAGGTCCTCTGTATCTAGCTTCTCCCTGAAGAGCTCCTGGATCTCCGCGCGGTTCTTGTGGATCGCTGGGACCAAGATGTGCGAGCTCGTCTCCTCGGCGAGCTGGATGATTAGCTCGGCCAGGTCCGTTTCGAAGGCGTGTATGCCCTCCCGCTCTAGGTACTCGTTGAGCTTGGTCTCGTCCGTCGCTATGGACTTGACCTTGACGACCTCCTCGGAGCCGTGGTCCTTGACGATCTGACCGATGATCCTGTTCGCCTCGTCGGCGTCGCGCGCCCAGTGGACCTTGCCCCCGGCGCGCGTCACGGAATCTTCTAGCTTCAGCAGGTACTCGTCTAAGTGGCGCACGACGCGCTCTTTGAGGGCGCGTCCGGACTCCCTGAGATCCTCCCAGTCCGGCATCTCCTCGACGGCGACGGCGCGCTTGCGGCGGATGGTCTGGGTGGCCTTGCCGAGGTTGCGCCTGAGCTGCGAGTCGGAAAGGCTCTCTTTTGCTGACTGCTCGAACGTCGGCGTCGGACCTACGGAAAACGCGTCCGAAAGCTTTGGCGCCACTATCCCTCCCCGGTCTCGCTCGCGAGTATCTGCGCGAGGTGCACGGTCCCGACCCCGGCGCGGAGACGGTTGAGGCCGCCTCCGATGTGCATCAGGCACGAGTTGTCCCCGGCCGTACAGACCTCGGCCTCCGTGTTGAGGACGTGCCGAAGCTTGTCCGAGAGCATCGCCGCCGAGGTGTCCGCGTTCTTCACCGCGAAGGTCCCGCCAAACCCGCAACATTCCTCGGCCTCGGATAACTCGACCAAGTCGATGCCCCGCACGTTCCTGAGCAGCTCCAGCGGCGCATCCCCGACCTTCAGCATCCGTAAAGAGTGACAGGTGGGATGGTACGTGACCCTGTGCGGGTAGTAGGAGCCGACGTCTGTGACGCCGAGCTTTTTGACCAAGAACTCGGAGAGCTCGAAGACGTTCGGGCCGAACGCTTCGACCGTCTCGGCGAGACGCGGGTCCCCGGCCAACTCGGCGGCCATGGGATATAGCTCGCGCACCATGCTCACGCAGGAGCCGGAGGGCGCGACGACGGCCTCGTAACCGTTGAAGACCTCGACGAAGCGTCTCACCAGCGGGATAGCTTCGCGCTGGTAGCCGGTGTTGAAGTGCATCTGGCCGCAGCACGTCTGCGAGAGGGGGAAATCCACCTCCACCCCGAGGCGTTCGAGGACCTCGACGGTCGCCCTGCCCGTTTCGGGGAAGAGCGTATCGTTAAAGCAGGTTATAAAGAGCGCCACGCGCACCGCTGCAGTTCCTCCTCCTTCGTATCCCAGGTCCCCCATGATAGACCATCCGGCACGCCAGCCGTACCCGACCGGCGAAGGCGCTTATGGGTTGGCTTTCGCTACCCCTTGGCACCTGAATGCGTTCCAGAGTACCGGTGCGCCCGCCTGAGTAAATACGGCCTGGAACAGGACGCTACCGGGAGGCAAGAAGTGACCGAGACGGGCGGCGACCCTTGCGAGGGGCGGCTGATGCCGAACTTCGAGTTGCCTGACCACGAGCTACTGCCCTTCGATCTTTACCAGACCCTCAGGGAGGGGCCGTTGGTCCTCGTGTTCTACAGGGGCGATTGGTGACCCTACTGCAACGGGCAGCTGGTCAGCTACGCCAGGAGTTACCAAGAGTTCGAGAAGCGGGGCTTCGGGGTCGTGGGTATCAGCGTCGACCCGCCCGACCACAACATGGCGATGGTCGAGAAGCTCGACCTCCCCTTGCTCAGCGACCCGCGGGGGGACCTGATCAAGCGCCTCGATCTATGGAACGAAAAAGGAGGCGTCTCCGAGCCCGCCGTCGTCGTTGTAGACAGGTCGGGTTTGGTGCGTCGCCTCTACTCCGGCGGCACCGACTTCTCGGACTGCCCGCCGGAGGAGGTCCTGATGGAAACCTTGGAAAAGGTGGGCGCCTCCGATGGAGAGACCACCGAAGGCGGGGAGCCTGAGGTCCGGGTTTCGGCCGAGGAGGCCGATAGGGAGACCATGCGGCCGGACAGCTTCCCCTGACGCTCGAGGAGCTCGGGCCCCACTACCTGGGCACCTACTTCGCGACGGTCGCGATGCAACAGAAGCTCGAAGGCGAGGCTAAGGAGAAGGTCGAGGGCTACCAGGATCTGGTAAACGATTACAACGCGGCGATCCGGGAGACCACCGAGCAAGGCTCTTCTTGAACCTCGGAAAACGCGAGAGCGCGCTACGGGGTCGCGGCGGGGACCGTCCGGCGCACGAAGGTGACGAAGTGCGGTCTCACCACCGTGATCGCTCGTAGCCCTTGACCGGCACCGACCTGCGCCAGATCCTGCCGACGGACCCACCCCGGACCCGGCGCGTGTGCGGGTTTACGGCGCTCCGACCCGGAGCCCGGAGAAAGTATCCGGAAGAGTCGAGACGAGGAGGGCCACCGTGAAGGACCGCATCGCTAACCCCTAGGGCGAACGCACGCCGTTTGGCAGAGACGAAGAGTGGCCCGGGAGGGTGGACCGGTTCCTGGAAAACGGCGTCTCCGAAGGCGACGTCGACCGCTGGGTCCAAACGGCCTCCATCCTGCACTCCAACGGCGACGCCTTGGATATCGCGGTCAAGGACGATCGCATCGTCGGCGTGCGTGGTAGGGATGTGGACCGGGTCAACAAGGGGCGTCTCGACCCCAAAGACCTCTTCGGGTGGCAGGCCAACAACTCGGAAGACCGCCTGAAGCGGCCGCTCGCCCGCAAGGATGGTGAGCTAGTCGAGGCGAGTCGGGACGAGGCGATGGGCAGGAGTCCTTCGGCACCGACGGACAGCCCGCCTCCTACGCGGATATAGATCATGCCGACGCCATACTCCACTTCGGGCACAACATCGCCGAGACGCAGGCCGTGACCTGGATGCGCGTTCTCGACAGGCTGGCCGGGCCGAACCCTCCGAGGCTCGTCGTAGTAGATCCGCGCCCCACACCCGTCGCCGCAGTGGCGACCGTCCACCTCGCCATAAAGAGCGGCACCAACGTCGCGCTCCTCAACGCCTTCCTGCACGAAATACTAGAGAACGGGCTCTACGACGAGGGGTACGTCGAGGCCCACACGATCGGTTTCGACGAGCTAAGGCGGACCGTCGCAGAATGTACCCCGGAGTGGGCGGCGGAGGTTCGCGGCGTGGAGGCGGACGAGATCAAGGAGGCCGCGCGCATCCTCGGGGAGTCCGAGAGGCTCCTCAGTACCGTGCTCCAGGGCGTCTACCAATCCCACCAGGCGACGGCCGCGGCTTGCCAGATCAACAACCTGCACCTGCTTCGCGGCATGATCGGACGTCCACGTTGCGGCGTGTTGCAGTTCAACGGCTAGCCCACGGCGCAGAACACCCGCGAGACGGGCGCCGACGGCGACCTTCCGGGCTTCAGGAACTGGGACAACAAGGAGCACGTCCAGGAACTCGCCGACCTGTGGAATGTTGATTCGATCAAGATCCCGCACTGGGCGCCGCCGACCCACGCCATGCAGATCTGGCGCTACGCCGAGCAAGGCTCGATCGAGTTCTTCTGGATCTCGGGCACCAACCCCGCCGTCTCCCTGCCCGAACTACACTGCATCAGGGACATTCTGAAACAGGAGAACCTCTTCGTCGTGGTCCAGGACATCTTCCTGACGGAGACGGCCCGGCTCGCCGACGTCGTCCTGCCGGCCGCGACCTGGGGCGAGAAGACGGGGACCTACACGAACACCGATCGCACGGTCCACCTCTCGGCGGCCGCCGTAAGCCCACCCGGCGAGGCGAAGCACGGCCTCGACGTCTTCCTCGAGTACGCCGATAGGATGGGCTTCGAAGACAACGACGGCGAGCCGCTCATAAAGTGGAGGCACCCCGAAGAGGCCTTTGAGGCGTGGAAAGAATACACCCGCGGCCGCCCCTGCGACTACACGGGCATCACCTACGAGAAGCTGCGCGGCGGTTCGGGCGTCCAGTGGCCCTGCAACGAGGAGCACCCGGAAGGCACCGAGCGCCTCTACGCCGACGGTGACTTCAACACCAGGACCGAGAACTGTGAGACCTACGGGCACGACCTGCTCACGGGCGCGGTGAACACGGAGGACGATCACCGAGCGATGAGCCCGGACGGCCGGGCCTTCCTCAAGGCCGTCGCCTACACGCTGCCGCACGAGGAACCGGACGAGGATTACCCGTTTCGTCTCAACACGGGGCGTACGATCTACCATTTCCACACCCGTGCCAAAACCGCGAGGGCGCCGCAGCTCCAGAATGCGGCCCCGAACGCGTGGGTGGAGATCCACCCCTCCGACGCCGAAACGCTGGGCGTAGAAGAGGGCGATGTCGTCCGCGTCGAGTCCCCGCGTGGGGGCCTGGAGGCGAAGGCGCGTATCACCGGGATCAGGGCGGGCGTAGTCTTCGCGCCGTTTCACTACGGGTACTTCGACGAGACGGCCAAGGATTCACCGGACGGCCACCCCAGGGCGGCCAACGAGCTGACTATAACGGAGTGGGACCCCGTCTCGAAGCAGCCGCTCTTCAAGGCGGGCGCCGTGAGGGTTTTACCAAGGTTACTGAGGCGGACGGCGAGCCCGCTCCGGCCCCGATGACGACCGCGTCTGTGCCCGTAACGAGCGGGTCGGTGCCCGAGACCGTGGGTGGGGAGGACGCGGAAGTAGTCGAAACGGTGGAAGGGGAATTAGGCAATGCACCTTGCGAACTACCTGGGGTACCTGCACAAGGCGGAGCTCCATCTCGCCGACGCTTTCCGCAACGTGTCCCTCTCCCACGTTGCGGAGTCGGACATCTACCACACCTGCAACACTCTGGCGCAGCAGTGCGAGGCGCACGCCGGGAAGCTCGGCCCGTTCGTAGAACGCTACGGTGAAGGAGCTCCTGCCGAGCCCGACCGGCTCTATCACGAGCTCTTCGGCGGGACGAGGTCGGGTGGGCTCGGGCTCCTGCGCGACCTGCAGGACCTCTACCTTATGGCACACGCCTGCGATATCTCGTGGACCATGATCGGCCAGGCCGCCCAGGGCGTTCGCGACACGGATCTCCTCGGGGTCGTCGAGGCTTGCGAGGGGCAGACCGCGACGCAGATAAAATGGCTGAAGACGAGGATGAAACAGGCAGCCCCGCAGGCGCTCCTGATGGCCTCGTGATGGACGGCAATGTGCACGAGCGGCTCGTCGAGAGGCTCGGCGAGCGGTGGGGGGAGGCGCTCTACACGTTCGCCTGTTGCCTGCTCGCGCTGGCGGTGAGCGGGCTTGCGGCCAACGTGGCCGGTCAGCCGCTACTCTTCCCGTCTCTGGGACCGACGGCGCTTCTGTCCTTCGAACGGCCGTTGGCCCGGATCTCTAGCCTGCGCAACACCCTGATCGGGCACGCCGTGGCGATCGGCGCCGGTGCCTTCTCCCTCGCCGTCTTCGGTCTCTTGAACGATCCGAGCGTACTGGTCGAGAACGTGACCTTGGCCCGAGTCGGGGCGGGCGCTTTGTCCGTGGCGCTCACGGGTGCCATCCTGCTGCTGTTGAGGGCGTCCCACCCGCCGACCGGCGCGACTACCCTGATCGTCAGCCTCGGCTTCTTGCAGACGCCGCCCGAGATGGCCGTGCTGATGGTCGGCGTGGTCATACTTACCGTCGTCGGCTGGCTCATCAACTGCGCCGCCGGGGTCCCCGTCCCGCTATGGTCGGCCGGGGAGAGTTAGCCGCCCGACAAACAGACGGGCCACGCGATGTTAGGGTTTACGCGGGCGACGGTTGCCCGATACATCGAGATCCAGGAGACAGACTCGCGATGGAAGAATACCTGATAACCGCGGTCGGCTACCTGCGGCTCGTCGTCGAGGCGATAGGCGCCGCCGTGGTGGGCTTCGGCGTCCTGGCGACGACCTTGCGCTACGTTCTCACCCTCGCCAGCGTGAGGGACTACACGAACAACGAGATACGACTCTACCTCGGGCGCTACCTCGCCCTCGGGCTGGAGTTCCAGCTCGGCGCCGATATCCTCTCGACGGCCGTCGCGCCGACGCTCGACGACGTGATCCTTCTCGGGGCGATAGCGACGATCCGGACGGCCCTGAACTACTTCCTCTCCCAGGAGCTCGCACGCGAGCGCCAGGAGGAGACGGCCGTTCCGGGAACCACCGAGCAGCGCAGCGCGCCCGGCTAGGACGCTCCCTGGTGGACGTCTACTACGGTGGGGTCGACTTCATGCGGTTGTTCGCGATCTCGGTGGGGAGCTTCGTGATCTTTGCCGGGATCGTACGCGGCGCCCTGGTCGCCCGCGGGGCGGGGGGGAGGGCAAGGGCGGCGCGCCAGATCGGGGAACACGCCGCCCTCGGCCTCGACCTCTTCGTCGGGGCCACCCTGCTGAACCTCGCCATCAACCCCACGTGGACGGCCGCTGCGACCACTGCCATCACCATCGTCGTGCGCAAGCTGCTGACGTTCTCGGTGGGTTTGCAGCGGCGCGAGGCCGGCCCAGCGGGGCGACCCTCTACGGGATCACGAACTTGAGGACGTATGCCTGGAGGGTCACCAGGATGGACATCGCGATGGTCAGACCTATAGACCACTTCAGGACCAGGCGCAGGAGATCCCCTTCCTTGCCCTGGAGGCCCGTGGCGCTCGTGCCGACGGCGAGGTTC
>JBKPOM010000027.1:0-8462 GCA_046733115.1 Actinomycetota bacterium
CGTGGTCGACGAGCAGGACTCGCCTCGGTTTGGGGTTCAGGAGATCCGTCCTCGTCACGACCCCTATGGGCACCATCCTGTCGTCGACGGCGATGGCGGCCCTGTAGTGGACCTCCATGACCTGCTCGGTTATCTCGGTTACGAGGTCGTCGGGGCTGACGGTCAGTGGGTTCTCGCTCATGACCTCCCAGCAAGGAACGGCGAGCTGTATGAGGCGGCTCGTGACATAGGAGTCGAGGGGAGAGAGCACGACGGCCGTCCCCTTGTCCCTTGCCAGCTCCAGTACCTCGTCGTCGGGACGTCGACCGTTGGAGACGACGACCACGCCGGCTCCTAGCTCTATGGCCCTTCGCTGGCCCTTCGGGCGGTCCCCTATAACCACGACATCGCCGGGGTTCATAGACTTGCCCATTGAGTCCACGCTCATCGAGATCACCCACAATTGGCCCGAGGCCTCGCTCTCTTCCTTGCCGGCCAAGAGCTCGCCCTCCAGCACCTCGGCCATCGCCCCGACCGAGACCGGGCTGTCGGCGAAGGTGGAGGCCCCGCGCGACTCGCGCACGTACATACGCGCCAGGTTCCGCTCCGTGATGATCCCGGTCAGCGTGCCATCGTCTTCGACTATCGGGAGCTGGCTTATGTTGCGACGGGCCATCGTCAGGCCCACGTTGCGCAAGGGGTCGTTCTTGCGGGCGACGGCCACGTCGCTGGCCATGACCTCCTTGACCCGCAGCATTATGTGCTCGAGCATGGTCGGCTGTTTGGCCCCACTTTTTTCCAGGGCCCACTGCGTCTGGGCGTTTACCTCCCCGAGCCGGGCCGCCACATAGCGGTTCTCCGGGTCGACGAGATTCTTGTACTCGGCGTAGCCTATGGCCGAGGCGATCGTATCCGTATCTGGGTTCTTGTGACCCGTCACGTAGACGTGTGGCATTGTTCTCCTTTTGCCCCTCACTTAAGCCCGATCGTGGCCCGTTGGCGCAGGCATTGACGCCCACTCCCGCAGCAAACCGATTCTCGGACCCTACTCCCTAAAGCGTATCAGAATCCGTAACCGACAGAGCGCATGGTCTCCCCCCACAAAGATGGTTCTTGGGGATATACGGCCCTTACCTCGCCTGTAAGTTGGGGCCATGCTACGTTTTCGTCTTTTGCGTTGCGTTTCGCCCCACCTACGAAGGAGGAGATGAACGTCCAGGACCGAAGCACTCATGATCACCACGATAGGATCCGTTGCTTGTTTGGTAGCGCTAATGGCGTTGCTGACGTGGCACGAGGATCCTGCCTCGGCCCAGGACACCACTGCCGCCCCGGGCACCACTATTGCCGTGAATACCGCGGAAGACGAGTCGAACAACGGCGGCGACTGCTCGTTGAGGGAAGCCGTAAGGGCCGCCAACAGCAACGCGGCGGTCGACGCATGCGCGGCGGGCCGAGCGAGGTCGCGCGATACGCTACGATTCTCCCTGGGTCAGGGGCCACCATCATTCTGAACAGGACGCTGCCCCCCATCACCGAGACGTCGGGGCTCACCATCTTCGGCGGCAAGACGGCGAAGATCGTCGTGAGCGGCAACGACAAGGGGCGGGTGTTCGCCCTGAGGAGGGGCGCGAAGCTCGACTTGAAAAACGTTACCGTCTACAACGGTCCCGCCAACGGCAATAACCTCGGCGGCGTCAAGAACAACGGCGGCACCCTGAAGGTATTTCGCAGCACCTTCGTGGGCAACAATGCCCTCGCCGTAGGCGGCGGCATCGCGAACATCAGCGATGGCACGCTCACGGTGAAGAACTCCACCTTCTCCGGCAACAAGGCGAGGTCTGCCGACGGCGGTATCCTCAATGACGGCACGCTCAAGGTGACCTACGCCACCTTCTCCGGCAATGACGCAGAGCTCATCGGCGGCGGCATCCAGAACGCCAACGACAAAGGGGCGACCGTGAGGCTCGACAAGGCGGTCCTGGCAAACAGCCCGAACGGCAACATCAACAACGTTTGTGCGGCCGGACAATGCCGAGGGAAGATAATCGACGGTGGATACAACATCTCGGACGACGCCAGTTTCCGCTTCACCACCCCGATTTCCAAGAGCCGCACAAACCCCAAGCTCGACACCGACGGCCTCAAATACAACGGCGGTCCCACAGAGACCATAGCCCTGCAAACGACCTCCCCCGCCGTCAACTTCATTCCCAAAGGCACGAACGGCTGCGGAACCACCACGAAGATAGATCAGCGCGGGGTACACAGGCCCCAAGGCAAGAGGTGCGACGCGGGAGCTTTCGAGCAGATGCTGCGGCGCTAGAGCGGCTCGCAAAAGGCTTGACCTTTTGCGAACCACGCTTTCAGCTATCAGCCGTCAGCTTTTGGCTGATCGCTGACCGAGCGGTGTGCAAGAGATTTGACCTCTTGCACACCGCTCTAAACCTTGCTCAGCGGAGCTATCTCGGGCACGAAGGTCCGCTCCTCGGCCCCGAACCTGATGACGATCCTCCCCGCGCCGGCCTCGACGACCTCCCCCACGCCGAACCTGGCGTGACGGACCCGCTCCCCGGCCCGGTATCGCGTTTCGCCCGAAGCGGCAGTCTCGGAAGCCCCGCGTCCAGCCAACGCCACGCCCCACCCGCCGCGGCCCGCGGTGTTGGTGAGGCTGCTCGGCACCGAGCCCGACTTGTATTCGTCCGGTATCTCCGAGAGGAAGCGCGAGGGCATCCTGTACTCGCGCTCGCCCCAGCTGGAGCGCAACCTGGCGTGGGTAAGCGTGAGCGTCTCCTTCGCGCGCGTGATGCCGACGTAGGCGAGTCTCCGCTCCTCCTCCAGGTTGTGCTCGTCGAGGGAGCGGGCGTGCGGGAAGGTCCCCTCCTCCATCCCAACGACGAACACGTGGGAGAACTCAAGGCCCTTGGCGTTGTGGAGCGTCATCAGCGTCACGCTGCCGCCCTCCGAGCTCAACGAGTCCCCCTCCGAGTACAGCGCCTGCTCCTGCAAAAAGCCCGCGAGAGTAGGCTCCTGCTCGACGCGCTCGTACTCCCTGGCAGCGTTGATGAGCTCCTCCAGGTTCTCCAGGCGCGACTCGGCCTCGACAGTGTCTTCAGCTTCGAGCTCCTTCCTGTAGCCAGACTCGTCGAGGACGGCCCCGATCAGCTCAGTCGTCGGCACCTCCACGGCGGCCACCCTGAGCCCCTCGAAGAGGTCGCGGACGGCCCGGCAGGCCTTCTTCGCGGTGCCCGTCAGGCCGGCCGCGTCGGCCTCGGATAAAGCGTCGTAGAGCGAGATGCCGTTCTTGCGGACGTAGTCCTGGAGCTTAGCCACCGAGGTGTTGCCGATACCCCTCTTGGGCACGTTGATTATGCGTTCCAGGGAGCCCGAGTCGTCTGGGTTGGAGATTACCGACAGGTAAGCCAATGCGTCTTTGATCTCCGCCCGCTCGTAGAAACGGACCCCGCCGACGACTTGGTAAGGGATGCCCTCCCGCACGAGCACGTCCTCCAGAGCCCGGCTCTGGGCATTGGTTCTGTAGAAGACCGAGATGTCCCGCGGCGAAGCTCCCCCGTCTATCAAACGCTCGATCTCCGAGACCACAAAGCGCGCCTCCGCGTACTCGTCCGAGGCCGCGAACACCCTGATCCTATCCCCCTCATCCCCGGCAGTCCAAAGCGCCTTCGCCTTGCGCGAGGCGTTGTTGGCAACAACCGCGTTTGCCGCGTCGAGAATAGTCTGCGTCGAACGGTAATTCTGCTCCAGCTTGACGACCTTCGCCTCAGGATAATCCCGCTCGAAGTCCAATATGTTCCGGATGTCCGCTCCGCGCCATGAGTACACCGAGTTGTGTGTCACTAAACCGTTGGCGACGAAATTGTGCGTCCCCTCCACATCGATGTCGTAGACCGGACGGTCCAAAGCCACCCGCTCCACGCTTTCGACGACGTCGTAGCCACCCTCCGCCGTGAACATCACCATCCCAGGCCGCACAGCGGAAGCGGGCACGAACGGCAAGGATTTCCCTTCGGCGACCTCGCCGCCGTTCGCACCGAGGCGCGCCACCCGTTGCACGGACACGTCCAGAACCGAACGTATCCGATCTACCATCTCCATCGCCGCGCCGTAGTCTTTGAAGCACGTCTCGTAGCGCCAACTCGAGGAACCTTGTTTTGCTTGACGTACGCTCAACCCCAGTGATTCCAGCGCCCGGCGTCCCTCGTCGTCGCGCCCTACCATCGAGATCCTGTGCATCGCCGTTCTGCCGCGCCTGTCCCCACAGAGCGTCACTACCACGTTCCTGCGACGTCCCGTGTAGCTCTGCGGCAGGTAATGAGGGATGTCCGATCTCAGCCCGGAATCGGCGGGCAAACGACGACCGCCGTCCTCACATTCGACCTCTGAGAAGACCCGGTCGATAAGAGCCTGGTTCGCCACGAGACCGTTCTCGGACCCCGCACGTGCCACGAACGGCGGCGTCGGCACCTGGTACTTGAGCGCGAGCGTGGTTTCGGCGGCCCTCGCTTCGCCCTCGGTCGCGTGCGTAGAAACGACCCACGCCGCGTCCGCGTGCTCCTGGCGCGAGCGTTGCATGAACCCGACGGGCTTGATCCTGCCGTTGGTATACGTGCGCGAGGTGCCAACGCGGAAACCTTTTTCCCTTAGCCTCATCAGGTGCGTCATGTGCATCTGTGGCGTTGGCCCTAGCTTGTAGCCAGCGAAATGAACGTGCTCGGGAGTAGAGACCAATTGCCTTCCGCTTTCGGCGGTGATCCTTATTCCTTCGGACTCTTTCGATCGGGATACTCCCGCTACCCTGGCGGGGCGGAAGTCGCCGCTGCCGTAGCCGGAGAGCACTTCGTCACCTACCGTGATCCTTTCTATCGCCTTCGTTAAGCCGTCTGCCATCGTGACCGGGGTGCCTTCGATCAGACATTGATCATCATCCCCAACGACGCATAAGTTACGATGTGCTGCCGCCAGAATATTGACCAGGCGGTACTGGGCGTGGTTGGTGTCCTGGTATTCGTCGACGTGGATGTATTTGAAGCGGGTCTGGTAGCGTTCGCGGACCTCGGGGAACAGTTCGAGGAGGGCTACGGTCTGCATGATCAGGTCGTCGAAGTCCATGGCGTTGTTCTCGTAGAGGCGCCTCTGGTAGAGGTCGTAGACCTCGGCGACGTTCTCGGCGATGTAGCCCTCGGTGTCGCGCAGGAAGTCGTCTGGGGCCATAAGGACGTTCTTTGCGGCGCTGATCTGCACCTGAAAAGAGCGCGGGTTGAAGCGCCTGGGGTCCTTGCCCAGCTCCACTATGCACCGCTTGACGAGCCTGACCTGGTCGGCGCCGTCGTAGATGGTGAACTCCCTTTTGTAGCCGAGCTTCTCGGCGTGGACCCGCAAGATCCGGGCGCAGAAGGCATGGAAGGTAGAGACCCACATCCTCCTGGAGTCGGGGCCCACGAGAAGCGCCACCCTGTCCTTCATCTGGCGGGCGGCCTTGTTGGTGAAGGTGATCGCCAGGACCTCCTCGGGCGCGGCGAGCCCCTGGTCGATGAGGTACGCGACGCGGTGCGTGAGCACGCGCGTCTTGCCGCTCCCCGCCCCGGCAAGGATGAGGAGGGGACCTTCCGTGTGCTGTACGGCGTGAAGCTGGGTCGGGTTTAACGATTCCAGAAGCACTGGACGAGAGTATAACAGCAGGCATGCCCCTATCCCGGCCCCGAAACGCCGACCCGTTTCTCGTACAAACTCACCGCAAGCCCCCTGATCACGGCCCGTCCCCTGTAGCCAAAACCCGCCCGCCGATAGTACTCGTTCAGAGCCTCGTTGTCCGCCACGCAGTCGAGCCGGAGGCACTCTCTTTTCGCCCGGTACACCATATGCTCCGTCCGCCTGAGCATTTCGAGCCCGAGTCCCATACCTGCGAAGTCCCTACGAATCGCCAGCCCGTGGACGTAACCGGCGTCGTCGGGGACGTTGCCCCACGTTTCCCTGTCGGACCACTGGAGCGCGAAGATCCCGACGGGCTTTCCGTCGAGCAAGATCAGGTACATCTCGCCGCTCTCCATGAGGTCGGCGATGCGCCTTCGGGAGAATGCGCCTGGTGTTCAACCTTCGATCCCCCGCCGGATCATCCACCGCGCGGCCTCCTCGAGCATGGACATCACCGCGTCGAGGTCCGCGATGCGGGCTTCCCTCACTTCGAGTTTGCGAGTTTGTCGTACGTTTTCGCCGTCAACCGGCACGGTGCCTCGCGTAGAGGGCGGTGACGCGCCTGACAAAGAACAGCAGGAGCACGAGTATCCGGCGGCGGCGGTGCTGAAGAACGAGATGCCGATGGCGAGCACGAAGACGAGGGGAAGCGAGAGGATTCTCGCGTAGTTGTACCGGATCACGACGGGGTCGATGTCGGGGTCGACCAGCTTCCGGTCGCTGGTCGCGTACCACCAGAGCAAGGCCATGCTCAGGCTGGTGAGGATCATGTGCGAAAAGTAGACAACCTCCGCAAGCTGGTGCGAACCGTACCCGCCAAGCAGCGACGCCGAGAACGGCATCAGCACGATCCACATCAGGTACAGAAGGTTGATGCCCAGTAGCCTGCGGTCGTAAGCCCTGATGTAGTGGAAGATGCGGTGGTGGGCGAGCCAGTAGACGCCCATGATCCAGAAGCTGATCGCGAACCCGTAGAATTGCGGTAGCAGATCGATCAACGCCTCTGCGAGCTCGCGCGTGGTGAAATCGTGCACCTCGGGCAGACGGATCTCCAACGCGAGCAACGTGATGGCGATGGCAAACACGGCATCGGAGAAGAAAACAGGCCGCTCGACGTCCGAGCCGCTCTCGATCCAACTGTTCTCGGGACCAGCCAGAGAAAACGCCCTTCTGCACCGACACCCGGACGTATCCTGCGAACCGGGACGGCTGGCATTCTACCGCCGCAGCCAGGGCAAGAGCACCGCTACCCCTCCGTTGTCGCGTCCCACCAATTTTCCTACCATCTGTAGAGGCTAAGAACGACCTCAGGACACCTAGCGGCTGGAGGTGTATGGGGAAAACAAGTAGCCGCTAGGCTGCGCGGCCCGGGATGGTATGAGAGAAGTGCAGTACGTACCAGGTACACATGGTACGCCCCGGGGCCAAGGAGAGGGTACACGCTGGCTCTCTTCCCCGTGCTAAAGGAGCATAAAACCGGGTTAAAGGTCTGTCATACGGAGGCACCGCGCCGGCGCCTGATCGCGTACGACCGGAACCTTCTCGGCACTATATCAACGATTCGGCAGGCTTCTTTCGCATCACCATGTTCGGACCTTCAACGTATCTTTAGCCGGCATTTGACCTTCCGGTAACCCATCTGGTGGGAAATGCGGGTACCTTTACCGCTGGTGTACCTTAGATCTCTCGCGAGACGTGCCCTGTAGTGCCCGTTGGTTGCTACAACCCTCCGAGTTCGGTCTCTACGGCTACCCGCGAATGCCGCGACGCTTCACCCCATCACACGTCTTGACCCGCGCAGGACCGGGCCCGCGCGAGCTTGTTGGGCCGCATGCGAAGGTTCTAGTGGGGAGGTTACGCGGTGGGGATAGGTAGCGTGGATAACAAGGTGAGGGTAGATTCGCACCTCCACTCTCGCGCCTCGGGATCGGCGACGAACGTCTGGGTCAAGGGTCCAGGCGATCAGAACGGCGCGAGTCGTATACGCCAGCTGAAGGATCGTACCAGATGGCGAGGCGGGCAGCCTTGCTGGCCACCGACGGTTCTCCAGAAGCCGTCCGCACCTCGCGGATGGCCATCGAGCTGTCCAACGAGATCGGCCTGGCGTTGCACGTGGTGCACGTGGCGCCTACTCACAGCGGTACTCATAAAAGTCGATCCTGCGGCCAATAGCCGGCGTGGGAGCCGGCGTGGGCGAACCAACCCGCGGCATCTTCGGTCGTGACGGCCGCCAAAGCCCGCCCTATGGCTTCGACTGGCGCCTCGCGCCCGCGGGCGCCCCCCTTACGCACTAGATGCTTGATCTTGCTGAAGGCCTCTTCGATGGGGTTCAAATCCGGCGAGTAGGACGGCACGAACACGAAAAACGCGCCTCTCCCCGCGAGGAGCTCCCTGACCTTCTCCGTCCTGTGCGCCCCGAGCCCGTCGAGCACCATCACTTGCCCCTCGCAAAGAGAGAGGGTGCTAGGAAGTGCTCCACGTAAGCCTCGAAGGCCAGGGCGGCGTCCGTGGCCCCCTCCACGCTCATCGACTCGCCCATGCCTCCTTCGAGGGTGATCGCGGCGATCAGGGTGGTGTTCTTGCCTTAAACGCTTGGTGTGAATTATGAGTTCACCATCCCAACAAATCGGCGAAAGGCAGCCGGGGACGACCAAGCTGCTCGTTGAGCCACATACAGAAGTCGTGCAACGCTACTCTCGCTGCCAGGCGCGCTCGCAAACTCCTCAGCTTGTGGGGTCGCTCCCACCACAGGCCGAAGGCGTTGAAGAGCT
>JBKPOM010000028.1:0-8502 GCA_046733115.1 Actinomycetota bacterium
TAGAGACCGCAATTCATAATTACAGATTCCCCATTCATCCGATGGCTATTTCTTCTTCGGGGTACTTGTATCGGGGGGTGCGTTGGCGGGCTGCGAGGGCGACAATGAAGGTTATTGGGCCGACTCTGCCGAGGAACATGACGAGGGAGATGAGGAGCTTGCCGAAGGTGCTCAGTTGGGGTGTCGTGCCGAGGGTGAGGCCTACCGTTCCGAAGGCGGAGGTTACCTCGAAGAGGGCGGGCAGGAGCTCGAGTCCGTCTGAGATCATGAGGGCGAGGGTACTCGTGAGGACGAGCAGTGAGGCCAGGGCGAGGACGGAGAGGGCTCTGGAGACCAGGGGGAGCGGCAAGGTGCGCCAGAAGAGGGTGATCCTGTCCTGTCCTCTGACCTGGGCGACTACGATGAGGGCGACGAGGGCGAGGGTCGTGACCTTTATGCCGCCGCCGGTCGAGGTCGGGGCCGTGCCGATGAACATCAGGACGACCTGCGCGAGGAGGGTAGGTTCGCGCATCTCGGGGTAGCTGAGGGTCTGGAAACCCGCCGTCCTGGGTGTCACTCCCTGGAAGAGCGACATGGCGGCCTTGGTGCTCAAGGATTGGCCGCCAAGCGTGTTCGGGTTCGTCCATTCGAAGAATGCCACGCTCAGGACCCCTACGATTACCAGCGCCGCGGAGGTGATCAGGACCACCCTCGAATGGACGGAGAGCCTGCGATTCTTGTTGTAGTTGTAGAGGTCGACAAGCACGGGAAAGCCAAGTCCTCCGAGCGTGATCACACAGACAAGGGCACCTACGATGAGCCAGTTGCCCGCATAGGGGATCAAATCGTCCCCCGGAAGCGTTGGAAACCCGGAGTTGCAGAAGGCCATGATCGCGTGGAACACTCCCTGGAAGATGCCCTCGCGGACGCCGAGGCCTACGCTTATGAAGCCTGTGCTGAGGGCGATGGCCCCGAGTAGCTCTACGGCGAAGGTGATCCTGGCTATCTGGAAGAGCAGCCTGAGAGTGTTGCGCGGGGAGCCGGCGTTCTCGGTCTCCTCCTGCACGGTGAGCAGGCGCCTGAACCCCACCCTCTGGCCCACGAGCAGCGCGGCGAGGGTGGTAACGGTCATGATGCCCAGCCCTCCGAGTTGGATCAACACCATCATCACGAGCTCCCCGAAGTGGGTAAAGGTGCCCAGGATATCGACCGACGTGAGGCCCGTGACGGTGGTGCAGCTCGTCGCGACGAAGAGCGCATCGACGAACGAGATCCCGCTCCTCGTGGACCACGGCAACATGAGCAACGCCGTCCCGGCAGCAACGAGCGCGAAGAACCCGTAGACTATGAGGCGCGAGGCCGAAAGCCGCCCGAACAATATTCTCCCCCGTCTTTGCGTCGCGAAACAGTAGCCTGGGACCCTGGGCAGTATACCCGTGGGTGGAAGAAACGGTTCGGGAACTGGTCCCATCCTTGAAAAGAGATACAATCAGGCGGGGTAGTGATCGGCTAAAGACCCGAAGGGGAATTTTGACGCAGCTAACCGACAGCTTTAACCGGAAGATGGATTACCTCAGGATCTCGGTCACCGACCGCTGCAACTTCCGCTGCCAGTACTGTATGCCCGAGGACATCCAGTTCCAGGACAAGAGCCACATCCTGACTTTGGAGGAGATGCTAACCTTCGCCGAAGCCTGCCTGCAGCTCGGCGTAACGAAGGTCCGTGTGACGGGCGGCGAACCGCTTGTCAGGCGGGGGGTCGTGATGTTTATCGGGTGGCTCAAGGACCTCGGCTTCGAGGACGTAACCATGACGACCAACGGCTTCCTCCTCAAGGAGAATTTGGAGGGGCTCGTCGAGGCCGGCCTCGACCGCGTGAACATCTCGCTGGATACCTTGCAGCCCGAGAAGTTCGCGTTCATAACGCGGCGCAACCACTTCGAGAAGGTCTGGGATTCAGTGATGGCGGCGCTGGAGACCCCGCTCTCGCCGGTCAAGATCAACGCGGTCGCCATGCGCGGGGTGAACGACGATGAGATCTCCGACATGGCCAGGCTGACGCTCGAATACCCCATGCACGTGAGGTTCATCGAGCTCATGCCCCTGAACGGCGACACCGATGGCTCGCGCTTCCGGTCGCTCTTCATCCCGGGGCGCGAGATCCTGGACCGCGCCCAGGAGGAGCTAGGGGACCTGGAACCGATAGAAAAAGACGACCCCGCCGCTCCCGCCGACGAGTTCCGCTTCGACGGCGCCCCTGGCACCTTCGGCGTCATAACGCCGGTCTCTGAACCCTTCTGCGCTCGTTGTTCGCGGCTGCGACTCACGGCGGACGGCAAGATCCACCCTTGCCTTCTCACCGACCTCGATGTGCCCGTAAAGGACGCCATCCGCTCGGAAGACCCGTTCCCGGCGATCCACAAAGTATTGTGGGAGACGGCGCGCATAAAGCCCGCTGCGGGCCTAACCCTCCCCGAAGAATCGCGCCACCGTACGATGAGCCAGATCGGAGGCTAACGGGCTGCGGCAGCCTGTCGGTTACGGGCGTGGCTCGTAGAACTCGGCTTCCCGGAAGAGAAGCCGGGTGCCTGATGGTGTACCCACTGGCCTTCGTCGAGCCGGTTCTGCAGCAACCGAGCGTAGAAGCACGGTTCTTCGGCCAGATCCGAAGGGCGAACGCCGGGCTCGATATGCACGTTCATGATCCTCCACTCGGCGGCCCTGCCTGGCATGTCGGCCTGCAGATCACGAACGCGCGTAAAGCGCGCGTGGATGACCTGGTCCGCCGGAGGTTCCCCGTCGCGGTAGTTGTAGTGCGCGATCTCCAACTCGAGGTCCAGCCGTCCCGAGCAGGCCTGCACCCCCCACCTCTCGAAGTGGCCGTACGAGCCCAGGGTTAGCTGCTTGATGAAACCGTCGTGGAAGCCGTTGAAATATTCTAGGATTGCTGCGGCCTCTTCGGGGGTCTTCAGAACTCGAGTCGTATTCATCCAAAGAGGATTGCAAATAATCCTATCAACCCGCGCGTCCGAGGAGCCGGGAGATGATGCTCTTCGGCTTCTGGTAGGCGAAGACGGCGTGCGTACGAAAACGCTTGATCTGGGTATTCGGGCCGTAGCGTCCCCAGGAAAAGCCCTCGCCGCGCTTCGCGCTGCGCAGGTCTACTATTCGAAACGTGTCGTCGAGCTCGCGCGCGAAGGCCGAGAGGATGGGGTCTTCGGACCGCAGGCACCGTTCGTAGGAAAGCACCCCGGGGTTTGTTTTCCACACGCGAGCCGGCCGGTCCTCGTGCACCTCGTCGATGAGGCTTTCGTACGGTGGCTCGAACATGCGGAACAGTTCGGTCAGGAACACCTCCAGGGAGTCGGAGTGGTACAGGATTACGGGCGCGTCGTGGCACACGAAATAGATGGGCCCCCACCTCGTGCTGTGGGGGTGCAGATCCACAACCCAGAAATTCCTAAAACCATCCGCCGCGAGCGGAAGCCCATAGGGAAACGCCGCTTCGAACTCGAACGTCGGTATCCTCCCCGTGAAATCGACCTAATCGATCGTTCCTTCAAGACCACTACACGCACCGAGCGATTCGGTAATCCCCGGCGAAACACGGCACGGCACGCGCCGGGCGAAATCCCGCAGCTCTGCATGAGAAAGACCCGGAAGCAGCTCCAACGCGACGACGTCGCCGTCTTCATCGATTAGCGTGTCCGCCTGCGCCCGGCGAATGATCCTAAGAGGAGTCACAGATGGTCTCCTGGTCACATTTCTTTGCAAGATCATACGGGCGTACGGTGCGGTTCCCAACACCTCGTTGCGAGCACCTCAGCAGTTCGGCTTTTTGCTTGCCGAAATGCTGACTGGCCGAAGTGCTGAAAAGCCAACCTAGTCTGGTTCTATGCTGGCGATAAGGCCCTCGTTGTTCAGGCCTTCCTGGTAGAGTTCGGCCAGCTCTTTGTGGGTCTTGGTAGCTACGGCCTTGCCCTTTGTGTGGGCCTCCATCATGATATCGACGGCCCTTTTCACGGACATGCGCGGGATGACCTTTTGCAGCACGGCGACGACGTGCTCCATCGGCGTGTAGTCGTCGTTGTGCACGATGACTTTGTAGGGGGGCTCCTCGGTGACGCGGCGCTCTATCTCTATCCCCGGCTTCGTCTCGGTGGAAGAGGCGGAAGGGACCGCTACGCCATGCAACGTTGGTATGCTTCGCACTGTCATCTCCGGTCTGACGAACTGATCACCCCTGGCAAAATACCGCGACGACGCCGGATTCGCAACCCTTTTCTTTGTCTACCGAATCTTTGGCAGCACTTTGTCGAGAACCTCTTGGACGGTGATCTCGTTGCGTCTGGCTATCCTCGCGGCGCGCGGTTTCTGAGGGTAGTCTTCGGGGTCGTCGCGCATGAGGGGCGACAGCGTAACTGGGCTCTTCGCGCTCCACTTCGAGAGCCAGTCTTCGGAGGCTATCTCGGGCATCTCCTGGTGGGAGACGGCGGCCCAGAGCGCGGTCCAGGCGCGCGGGACGACGCGCCAGATGTCGTAGCCTCCGCCACCCGTTGCGACCCAGCGGCCGCCGCAAAGCTCGTGGACGAGGTCGTGCATCCTCCGGGAGACGTGCTCGTAGAGGCGGGTCGTCGCGGAGAGGTGGGTCAGGGGGTCGAGGGCGTGTCCGTCGCAGCCGTTCTGGGAGAGGATCAGGTCCGGCCCGAAGGCGCGAAGAACTTCCGGGACGACGGCCTCGAAGCAGGAGATCCAGGACTCATCCTCCGTGTAGGGCTCGAGCGGCACGTTGACGGAAAAGCCGGTGCCGCCGCCCTGGCCCGTCTCCCTGATCTCGCCCGTTCCGGGAAAGAGGTATCGGCCCGACTCGTGCATCGAGACGGTCAGGACCTCCGGGTCGTCGTAGAACATCCACTGCACCCCGTCGCCGTGGTGGGCGTCGGTGTCTACGTAAGCGACACGGATGCCGGGATGGTCCTCCTTGAGGCGCGCGATAGCGACACCTGCGTCGTTGTAGACGCAGAAGCCGCTCGCCTTCGAGCGCAGGGCGTGGTGCAGCCCGCCCGAGATGCACATCGCGTGGTCCACCTGTCCGGTCATAACGAGCCGGCAAGCAGCGAGCACCCCGCCGACGACGCGGGCGCACGCCTCGTGCATATCGGGAAAGACGGGGTTGTCCGGGGTCCCGAGCCCGTATGGCAGCGGGTCGGAGAGGGCTGCCGCATCTCGTCCGGCCTTCTGGACCATGCGCACGTAGGTGAGGCTGTGGACGGTGGTCAGGTCCTCCTCAGTCGCGGGCTCCGAGGAGACGAAGGGATAGTGCTTAAGCAGCCCTGAGGCGTCGCACAGCTCGAGGGCGAGACGGACGCGCAGGGGGTTGAAGGGATGGTCGCCGCCGAAGCCATAGTCCTCGAGGGCCAGGTCGTGGACGATGGCGGCGCGACTGCTCAAGGTTTGGGCGGCCACAGCACGGAGTAGCCGGCCTCCTCCAGGTATCCGACCACCTCGGTGGTGTCGATGGTGTCCACCCTGAAAACTACTATGCGCTCCCTGGGGGCTCCCTCTTCCTTGGGTTCCCGGGTCGCGCCCATCGCGGCGCTCACGATGTTGATGCCGCACATCCCGAAGACGCCAGCGGCGCCGGCTAGGGATCCGGGCCTGTCGGGGAGGGCGACCTCCATGCGGCTGCCCGGTTCGTGGGCGCCGACCAGGCAGACCAGCGCTTCCATCACGTCGGAGGCGGTGATGATGCCGACCAGTTCGTCGCCCTCCAGTACGGGCAGGCAGCCGATCTTGCGTTCCCGCATCGTGTTGGCCGCCTGCTCTATGGGATCTTCGGGGTCGGCGGTGACCACCTCGCGGCCCATCACGTCCTCCACCAGGACCTTCTGCAGGGCCGCGGCCCGCTCCGAATCGCCGAGCGCGGGGGTCGAGGACCGCAGGTCCCTGTCCGAGACTATGCCGACGAGACGTCCCCCTTTCAGGACGGGGAGGTGCCTGATGCGCCGCTCCCGGCACAAGGCGAGCGCCGTCGCCGCCGTCTCGTCCGGCGAGAGCGTCGCGATCTCACGTGCCATCGAGTCTTTGACGAGAAGTATCGGGTTCCTCCTTCCCTCGCCGCATTGTACTGCAGCGGGGCGCCACCCGTAAGCCTGCGGCTGGTATAAACCTTCTATGCCCGAGTATCTCAAAGAACTCCTCGCCGACAGCGCGACGGCCCTCGTAAACGAGAGCTTCACGGGCGTGAACGCCACGTGGTGGTGGGAGCGGCGCGTCGGCGGCGGCATCGAGATCTGCCAGGAGTTCGACCCCGAGGCGGCGAGCCGTGAGATCTCCGCGAAGACGGGACAAGATGTCTCCAGAGTGCGGCTGGCGATCGCAAACGAACTGGGCCTCGATAGCGCCGAACCCGTGGTCCTCACCTTCGAGATTGCCGGAGAGACCGAAACCGGCGAAGCGGCCAGGATGCTCGCCGAACGCTCAGCGGAACTAGAAGGTCTGGCTTCGGGCATCTACCGCCGCATCGAGGAGATAATGGAGACGAACCTCTGACCGGGTTTCCGGCGTATTTCTACGGGGTCCGTTCTCTTGTGAGCGGTAGAAAAGTGTTAAGATGCAAGTCGGATATTGGGGAGCATCGACCGGAACCTTAACCAGCAGCTTCACGTACCTGACGGCGTTCCGAAGGGTCAAGCCAACTATTCGTCGTTGCCACGTTTACAGCGGCATGCGCCTTCGGTTTTCACAGCGGGTTGCGTTGATGCTGCGCAGGGTATCTTGGAGGCATGAAACCGTACTCATTGGATCTCAGAGAAAAGAGCGTCGAATCAGTGCAGAAGGGAGTCCCAAAGGCGGAGACCGCCAGACGCTTCGGGGTGGATCGCGCCACGGTCAAGCGCTACTGCAACCACCTCGACGAACGCGGCATCCTCGAGCCCAAGAAGGCTCCCGGCAAGAGACCCAAGCTCGACGAGGAGGCAAAGAAGCTGCTCGCCAAAGACCTGGAGGAGAGGCCTTGAGGCCTTGGGCCACCCACTCCCAGAAGGCCGAGTTCCTGTTCGCCATCTCGGGGGTTAGGGTAAGCGAGGCGACCGTCTGCCGGGCGGGAAGGCGACTGCGTAGGAGCCGAAAAAAGATCCGCGGGGGCGTCAGATAGGGACGAGTTCTTGAGGGTGCTTTGGCGTATGGAGGTCGGGCGAATCGATCCCGAGCACCTGGTATTCGTGGATGAGATGGGCACCCACACCTCCCTGGCTCCCCTGTGTGCCTACGCGCCCGTGGGCGAGAGGGCCTTCTTCGAGCTGCCGAGGAACCGCGGCAAGAACACGACGCTGCTTACGAGCATCGATCGAGGAGGGATGGGGCCTTCTCTGGCCGTGGAAGGGGCTACCAACGCCCAGGTGTTCGAGACTTACGTGAAGCGCTTGCTGGCCCCCGCCCTGCGTCCCGGGCAAGTGGTGGTTATGGACAACCTCGGAGCACACCGGCCGAAGAAGATAAGGGAGCTCGTCGAGCAGGAGGGCTGCGAGCTGGTCTACCTACCGTCTTACTCGCCGGATCTCAACCCGATAGAAGAAGCGCTATCTAAGATCAAGCACCTCCTCAGGAAGGCCCGCGCCCGCACCAAGGAGGCCCTGATCGAAGCGATCGCTGGAGCGTTGGCATCCGTGAGTGCCGAAGACGTGTGCGGGTTCTTCGGCAACTGCGGCTACCGCACCCCGGAGCAGCAGCTATGAGAGGCGCTGTCAGGAGTATCGCGCGGTAACGACCCGCTCCGATCCCGTCTTTTCGGGGGACGTATCCCGCGGGACTGGCGGCGCACTCGACGCCGCGACTCGCGCACGATCGGCGCGTAGCCCCGGTCATGCGGCGTTCCGTCTTGCTTTGTGCGGCGGTTGTGGCCGCGGATCGAGCGGTCTATGGGCCGGGATCCACGGGGACGCCACGCGGCGGTCTTAGCCCTCAGCGGTCGCCTTGACGCAGATCTCGTGCAGGGTAACATCGGGCGGCTGGGCCAAGGCGTGAGCTATCTGGCGGCCGACCACTCGGGGGTCGAGGCCTATCTCCGCCTGCGTCTTTTGGGTGTGCTCTCGATGTCCTCGTCTTGCATGCCCTGGCCGAGCTCCGTGTCCACCCAGCCCGGAGAGACGATCGTGACCCTTATCCCCTCGCCGTGCAGCTCGCGGTTGAGGGACTCTGACAGCGCCTTTCATAGTTGCTGCGCTGGGGTGCGGTAGCCGCAGTGGGCGAAGTATCCCCCCGCGCGTCTTCGGCACCCACGGCCGCCAACGCTCGACCCATCGCCTCGATCAGCGCCTCCTTGGTGCGGGCGCTGATCTCCCTTAGTAGGTGCTTGACCTTGGCGAAGGCTTCTTCTATCGGGTTGAGATCCGGCGAGTAGGAAGGCAGGTAGACGAGCTCGCAGCCCCTCGCCTCGATGAGCTCCCTCACCCTCCTCGGCCGATGCGCCCCGAGCCTGTCCATCACCACGACCTGCCCGGGCCTGAGGGCGGGGGCCAGCAC
>JBKPOM010000029.1:0-16751 GCA_046733115.1 Actinomycetota bacterium
GCGAAAGGGAGAGACGGGCGAAGATCATCGCTGCAGAGGGCGAGTACCAGGCCTCCGAGCGCCTCAGGCAGGCCGCCGATAGGCTCGAGAGCCCCACAGCGTTGCAGCTGAGGCTCTTCCAGACCATGGGCGAGATCGCTGTCAACCAGAGCTCCACCATCATCCTGCCCGTCCCCATAGACCTGATCCGAGCCTTCATGGAGTCCACCAACGGAGCTTCCCGCGCGACCCGGCGCGAGGAAGAAGCCGAGAAGCTATACGAAGAAGCCGTCGGCGACATCTCGCCCGAGGCAACGAACCCCGACCGAGAACGCGACTAAGCGATTCTCGCGGGGGCCGGTACCTCTGCGCACCACCCGTTCGGCTACGAGCGATCAGCGGTCCACGAAAACGAGAAGCTGACCTGCTGAAGTACTGCAACGCGGGTTAGCGTCGTATACATCTGGGTAAGAAGTTTCGCGTTGTTGGAAAGCTGCGCTTCCGCCAAGCTATCTCGTCGGTTTGCGTGAGGGAGCCGAACGACCGAGAGGTCCGATGGAGCGTGAAACAGCCAAGGCAGCGGACGAGGGAAGCGGGTTCTCGGCCCCGATCTCGCTGACCCTCCCGAGCAGTCCCGAGTACGTGCTGCTCGCCCGGCTGGTGATGGGCCAGGCCGGGCGGCTGGCGGGTCTCGAACCGGAGGAGATCTACGACCTGAAGCTGGCCGTTACCGAGGCGGTGACCAACGTGATCCGCCACGCCTTCGTGGAGAGCTACGAGATCGAGTACAAGATCCTCCCCTCTGGCGTCGAGGTGAGCGTCACGGACGCCGGGGGCGGTTTCAGCGTCGCCGACCTCGCGGGCGAGCCTGACGAGCATGGCGGGTTCGGCCTCGCCGTGATCCGCAACCTGGTCGACGAGCTGGTGCTCGACTCGACGAAGGGCAGGGGAACGCGGCTGAAGATGATCCGGCGCGCAGGCACCCCGACGGACGAGGGCTAGAAAAATTGGGATCTTCGGCCGTTTTGTGCCCGATCTGGTTGAATCTTCGGCCGACGTTAATATACAGTTAACCGTGTAGGTTAACATCGTAAGAACGCCGAAAGGTACTAGAGGACAGAAGGTGCAGCAGCGCGTAAACCCAGGCAACAAGTCGCTCGCCGATTACCGCAGCATCGTGCCTCGAGGACTCTACGACGAGGTGGTGGCCCTCGGAGAACGCCTGCGCGGCAAACGGGTCCTGCACGTCAGCGCGACGAGCTTCGGTGGCGGGGTCGCGGAGATCCTGTACACGCTCGTGCCCTTGATGCGGGACGTTGGCCTCGAAGCCGAGTGGGACATCATGTTCGGCTCCGAGCCTTTCTTCAACGTCACCAAGAGCTTCCACAATGCTTTGCAAGGCGCCGACTACGAGCTGACCGTCGAGGACCGCGCGATCTACGAGGAGTACAACCGCATGTCGGCCGAGGCCTTGCAGAAGGCGGGCGAGGAGTGGGACATCATCCTCGTCCACGACCCGCAGCCGGCCCTGCTCAAGCACTTCTCGGGCGGTCTCTCACCGGAGACGAAGTGGATCTGGCGCTGCCACCCCGACCTCTCGACCCCGAACCGGGAGGTGCTGGACTACCTGGTGCCGCACATTGCGGACTATGACGCCCAGATCTACACCATGCAGGAGTACACCCCGCCCGACGTGCACCTGCCGGGCCTGACATTGATTCCGCCGGCCATAGATCCGCTCTCGCCCAAGAACATGGCCCTGAGCACGGACGACGCCCGCTACATCGTGAGCCAGTTCGGCGTTGACGCGGACAGGCCCTTCATGGTGCAGGTCTCGCGCTTCGACCCCTGGAAGGACCCTCTCGGTGTCATAGACGCGTACAGGCTGGTCAAGGAGCAGGCCTCCGAGGTCCAGGTGGTCCTGATCGGCTCGATGGCCCACGACGACCCCGAGGGTTGGGACTACTGGTACAAGACGGTCAACTACGCCGACGGGGACCGCGACATCTTCTTGTTCTCCAACCTCACCAACGTGGGGGCCATCGAGGTCAACGCCTTCCAGTCCATTGCGGACGTGGTGATCCAGAAGTCCATCCGCGAGGGGTTCGGGCTGGTCGTGAGCGAGGCGCTGTGGAAGGCGAGGCCGCTGGTGGGGGCGAGGGTAGGCGGCATCCCCATGCAGGTGGACGGTGGCGGCGGCATCCTTATAGACACCATCCCCGAGGCGGCTGAGGCTTGCGTGAAGATTTTGAAGGACCCCGACTTCGCGCGCCGGATCGGGCGCTTGGGCAAGGAGCACGTGCGCGAGCAATACCTGAGCCCGCGCCAACTGCGCGACAACCTCCTCCTTTTCGCTAAACTGCTAGGGGTGTAAGCAGTAGGCGGACGAGAGGGGGAATCTTGAGCGAAGGCGGAAGGACCATCGTAGCCTCGAACAGGGGGCCCGTGACATTCTCCCGCAACGAGTCGGGCGAACGCGAGCATTCCAGAGGGGCCGGAGGCCTCGTCACAGCCCTGAACGCGGTCGTCCGCCGCGACGAGAACGCCGTCTGGATCGCCTCGGCCGAGAGCGAGGAGGACGTCGAGGTCTCTAAAGAACAGGCACCCTACGAGATCGAAGACCTGCGCATCAGGTTCGTGGAACACGACCCCGAATCCTACAACCTGATGTACAACGAGCTCGCCAACCCGCTCCTCTGGTTCGTCCAACACGGACTCTACGATCTCCCCTACTTACCGAACCTGGGCGACGAGACGAGGCGGGCCTGGGAGGAGGGCTACCTCCCCGTCAACCGCCGCTTCGCCGAGGCCGTCGTAGAGACCGCTACGGGCGACGATTCGCCCACCGTCCTCCTGCACGACTACCAGCTCTACATGACCCCGCTCTTCGTCCGCGAGCGCCTCGATGATGGCGCCTTCATCTCCCTGTTCATCCACATCCCCTGGCCCGAGCCCGACCTGTGGCGCATCCTGCCCGATTACGTTAGGGAGGGCGTGCTGGAGAGCCTACTCTCCGCCGACATCGTCGCCTTCCACACCCGCCGCTACGCCCGCGCCTTCATCCAGACCGCCGCCGACACGCTCGGCGCCGAAGCCGACATCGAGGGCGGCACCGTCAGGTACAACGGGCGCGAGGTGTGGGTGCGAGCTTACCCTATATCTATAGATCCCGGTGAGTTCCAGGACCTCGCGCAGACTGAAGCGGTGCTTGAGCAGGAGGAGTACGTCAGGGGTCTTCCCGGTAAACTACTCCTGCGCGTGGACCGCACGGACCTCTCTAAGAACATCGTCCGCGGCTTTGTGGCCTATGGCCGCATGCTGGAGCGCCACCCCGAGATGAAGGGCGAGGTCACCTTCCTCGCCCAGCTCCAGCCCTCCCGCACCGACGTCCCCGAGTACGCCGCCTACATGGAGGCGGTAGGGAGGACGGCCGAGGAGATCAACCAGCGCCACGGAACGGATTCGTGGAGACCCATCGAGCTGTTCATGGAGGACAACTTCCCCCGCTCCGTCGCCGCCTACAAGAACTTCGACGTGTTGCTCGTCAACGCGGTCCGCGACGGCATGAACCTGGTCGCGAAGGAGTCCGCGGTCATCAACGAGAAAAGCGGCGTCCTCGTACTCTCCGAGAACGCCGGCGCCCATGAGGAGCTGGGTGAGCACGCGCTCACCGTCAACCCCTACGACGTGGACGGGCAGGCCGACGCCCTGCACGCCGCGCTCAACATGCCCCAGGATGAAAGAGAGCGCCGGGCCCGGGCCGTGCGAGAGGAGGTCGAGTCCAACACCATAGGGGACTGGGTCGAGGCGCAGATACGCGACATCGAGGCGTATCGGGAGCAGCATGGGTAACGAGTGATGCGCATCTTCCTGTTGGTCGCGGCCGTGCTGGTCGGGGTCGCGAACG
Organism: Actinomycetota bacterium; assembly: GCA_046733115.1. Classification (GTDB taxonomy): domain Bacteria; phylum Actinomycetota; class Rubrobacteria; order Rubrobacterales; family Rubrobacteraceae; genus Rubrobacter_D. Next base: position 3,887 of record JBKPOM010000029.1, read on the forward strand.
CGACCCTGTACAGTTTTATCGGCAACAACACCTTCGACAATCTCTTCGAGTGGCATCGCGACCCGTGGTCCCTCTACCTCCTGTACGCGTTCACCGCCGTCTTCGTGGGGCTCCTGATCTCGGGCACCCTCCTGAGGTTCGCAGAAGACGTCCTGCGCGAAACCTTCTTCGCCCGCTACGGCCTGATGGTGCTGACGATCTGCATCGGGGGTGCCGTACTGGCCGTCTTCCTGACCACCATCACGTTCATGTTCGACCCAGACGCGGTCGCCCCCAGTCGAATCTCCGAAGCCACCTACACGCTCGCCATGGTCACCATTCCCGGCGCAATGCTGGGGGCCATAGAAGGCGTCGTGCTCGCCTTCCCCCTGGCCTTGCTGCTCGGACTCTTCAAGAAGCGAGGTGCCGAGGCCGAGGCCGCGGCACCTCTTGCACTTCAGCATTTCAGCCGGCCAGCATTTCGGCCAGGACACTCTAGAGTTGCCCGCTGACCACTACGAACTCGGCTCCCGAACAAGTGTCGCAGAGTACCATTATCGAGATAGTTAGCCGGCTAACTATCTACAAAGGAAGCTGAAGTGCCGAAATACTGACCGGCTGACAAGCGGAGCCCGCAAGGGCGCAGCGTGCTGGCAAGGTGCTAAAGGCGCTTGCTGGCAAGCTGCCGTAGCACCTTGCTTACGCCGTCTACGCCCTCTACGACGATGTCGGCTTGTTCTTTGATCTCTGGCGGGCCCTCGTCGCTGGCTACGCCGATGCGGAGGATCTCCTGCAGATCTCCTTCTTCGCGCAATTCTTCGAGCTCGCGGAAGGCGTCGAGGTCCGTGGTATCGTCGCCGATGAACATGGCTCTCTGGGGACGATACTCCTCGACGAGGGTACGGACGGCGGTGCCTTTGTCTGCGCGGATGGGCGGGCGCGCTTCGACGACGCCGCGGCCGACCGTGATCCTGAGGCCCAGGCGTTCGCCTTCGCGTTTGACGAACTGTACGCACCTCTCGCCGACCTCGCGCGGGGCGTTGCGGTAGTGGATGGAGGCCGTTATGCCTTTTTTTTCTACGAAGGCGCCCTGGGGGGCGAGCTCCTCCCTCGCCAGGTGTTCCAGTTCCTGGACCTTCTCCAGGTAGGGGAGGGCTTCGGGGATCACCTCGACCTCGCCGTTGCGCAGGATCTCGAAGCCGTGGTTGCCGAAATAAACTACGTCTTCGAGCCCGATGAGGTCGAAGGCGTCCTCGGTCTTGCGCCCGCTGATGCCGGCCACCAGCAGATACTGCTCGCTCAACTGCCGGAGCAAACCTTTGAGTTCTTCGGGGACCTCGGACATGTCCGGCGTCGGCATGATGGGGGCGAGTGTCCCGTCTATGTCAGTGAGCACGGCGACCGAACGGGGCTCCTCGCTCCAGGTTCTCAGACGCCCCCAGGCTTCCTTACTGTCGGGCATGGTTGTTCGGTGGCTACGGACGGGTAGGCCAGTAAAACGGCGACTTCACATCTCGTTTTCCCGGCGGCCCTGGGCGCGGGCGCGGAGGTCCTCGGTGTCGATTTCGCCGTCGAGATACTTGCCGATGAAATAGCCGACTATGCCGAAGAGCACGACGACGAGGGTCTGGGTGAAGCCGATCAGGTACATCGAGAACAGCACCAGCGCCCCTATTACGGCGCCCCACTGTTTGTTGGTCCAGGTGGCCATCTTCCTACCTTCCTTTCGCTAAGAAGCGGTTCCTCTTACCGTGACTTCGACGTCCTTTACGGGCACGCCCTGGTCGCCCAGCACCCTCCGGATGTTCTCCCTGGCGCGCGCCGCCAGCTCGGCGTAGTTGTCGGAGTGGGGGACCTGTATCCCCGTGGACACGACGTAGGATTCTTTGTCGGAGGCCAGCGAGACGGAGGGCGATTCCGCGCCCACCTCCCTGGCCGCGCTCTCGGCGAGGGTCTTCACGGCGTTGGCCGTGATCACGGTCTCCCTGCCCGGCGTGTCGTCCATCACGGTGCTCCTTGAGACCCTGCGCCCGAGCGTAAGCTCCCTGAGCAAAAGGAGCAACGCTATCAGGGCGATGAGCGCGCCAACGATCGCGATGACGGTCCGCGCCCCGGTGGTAAGGGAGGAGGTCGATACGTTGCCGAGTGCCTGGATTGCGGCCCTGTACCCCGTGTACTGGTTTATAACGTCCGCTGGGATGACCCCGTAGGTGATGAGTAGAAGCACGACGGGGACCGCGAGCAGTAGCAGGGCCAGGATCAGAAGTATGAGACGGTTGAAAGCGTTCACTGTACCCTCGCCTTCGTCTGCCTCGGGTCGGCCTCGACGAGCTTGACGTTAAGCTTGCTCACCGGCAGGCCTCTCTCGGAGAGGCGCTCGCGCACCGTGCTCTGCAGGCCAGATTTGATGGTGCCCAGGTCCTCACCCCTCCTCACCCTGGCCTCGAGGTCTACCTGGGCCCCCGGGCTCCGTCTGGCCTTCACGCCGACCGAGGAGCCGAGCACGTCGGGGACCTGCTCGGCGACCGTAGAGACCTCGTCCTGGACCACGCTGCGGGTGACATAGGTGCCGTTGCCCATGCGCACGCGCCTCGGCGCGGTGGGCCTGAGTTCGGCTATAAACCAGATCAGGCCCAGTATCGCTAGCAGTACCAAAATGATTATCGTCGTGGCGGAGAGGCTACCTTTCTCCACGCCGGAGACGAAGTCTTCGAGGCCTTTGGCGAGATCTGTGATGGGCAGCGATTCCAGTTTGTAGTCGAACAGGTCGAAGGCGTAGACGATCATGTACACGCCGAGCACGAAGAGGCCCGCGAGGAGCAGTATCATGAATATCCTGTTAAAGACTCTCATCGTCGGCCACCTCGAGATCGTCTACTACCACCATGGTCTTGCGGCTGCCGGCTTCGGGCGCGACGCGCTCCCTTATGTTCTCGGCGATCTCGGGTATCGGCCTGGGGAGTGGGTAGCGGGCGACGATGTGGATCTCCAGCTCCTCGGGGGTGATCACCACCCCTGAGACCTTCTCGCTGCCTTCGTAGGTCGCGGCCTCGACGTAGCGCCCGCGCCCCATAGAATAGACCCCTTCGGTGGCGAGGGCCGCCACGGAGGCGGCCCTCGCCAGTGCGATTCCGTCTGCCAAGATAAGCCTAGCCCTTCGGTGGATCGCTTTCTACTGGACCCGCTGCTGTTCCTGGGCCTCCTGCTCGCGGCGTTCCTGCTCGAGCTGGCGCTGCCGCTCCTGCTCGGCCTCTGCTTGCGGGAAGAAGATGTTGGAGACCGTTATGTTGACCTCGTTCACGCGCAGGCCCACCAGGCTCTCCACCCTGTTGGCCACGTTGCGCCTGACGGCCTCGGCCAGCTGGGGTATCGACTTGCCGTACTCGGCGGTCAGCGTCAGGTCGATGGCGGCCTCTTCCTGGCCCACCTCCACCGATACACCCTGGGTCTGGCTGCCGCCGGCCCTGCCGCCGGTGATAGTGTCGAGAACGCCGCCGACGGTCTGCGAGGCGCCACCGCCCATCCTGACGCCGTCTACCTCCTGGGAGGCGATGCCGGCTATCTTCGATACCACGCTGTCCGATATGCTCGTCGAGCCCCGCTCGGTCTGGAGCGGGCTCTGGGACCTCTCTTCGCTCATGCTTCTCCTTTCGTCAAGTTCTCCGCTACACCACCCGGCGTGTGATCAGCCGGTAGATCGCAAGCAAGATTATCGCGCCCAGGGCCGCCACGAGGATGGACCCGAGGCTTATACCGGTTACCTTTGGCCCCCCGAATAGCCACTGGACCACGAAACCACCGACAAACGCCCCCGCGATACCGATCAAGACCGTGATTATGATCCCCCCAGGGTCAGGCCCCGGCATGACCCACTTGGCCAGCGCCCCGGCTATGAGCCCAATCACTATCAACGCCACGATGCCTATGCGCTTTCACCTCCCCCGTAACACATTTCTTGCTCCCACCGGACGGCACCCGCAAGCGCAATATAACAGACGCCGTACCTAAAGCTACTTTTGCCCTTTTACCCCCCACCCCCCGCGCATAAACAACGCGCGAGGCCGGGAATGTCCGCCTCTATCGGGAAAGTAGATCCTGCAGCGCCGGCCACACGAAGGCCAGGGCGAAGAGCAGGGCCGTGGCGTAGAGCAGCGGATGGACCTCGCGGGCCTTGCCCCTTGAAAGCTTGATCAGGACGTAGGAGATGAAGCCGAAGCCTATGCCGTAGGAGATGTTGAAGGTCAACGGCAGCGTCAATATGGTCAAGAACGCGGGGATAGCCTCATCAAAGCTCTCCCACGGGATGAGCCTGACGGAGGTCATCATCAAGAATCCCACCACCACCAGGGCGGGTGCCGTCACGGGCGAGACGAACAGTGGGTCGCCGCCTCCCGCGGGATTGGGTATCGGGAGCGAGCCGCCGAAGACGGAGACGAGGGGCGAGAAAGGGAGGGCGAGCAGGAAGAGAATCCCGACGACCACGCTGGTCAGGCCCGTCCGTCCTCCCTCCGCGACCCCAGACCCGCTCTCTATGTAGCTGGTCACCGAGCTCGCGCCCATGGCGCCGCCGAGGACCGCGGCCAGCCCGTCGACCAGCAGGATGCGCCTGGCCTGCGGCACCCTGCCCTCCTCGTCGATGAGCTTGCCCTCCTGGGCCACGGCGAACATGGTTCCCATGGTGTCGAAGAAGTCGGTCATGAAGAGGGCGAAGATCACGGGCAAGAGCGAGAGCCGCAACACCTCGGGCACGGCGAGCACCCCGCCCCCTACGGTGGAGGTGTCGAAGCTGAAGTCGACTATCCCCTTGGGCACCGGTACGACCCCGAAGATCATGCCGACGATGCCAGTGACTAAGATCCCGATAATGATGCCGCCCCTGAGGCCCCGCGCCACGAGCGCGAGCGTGAGTATGAGCCCGAAAGCCGCGAGCAAAACGGGCCCCTGCGTAAGATCGCCAAGGGCCACGTAAGTATCGGCGTTGGGCACCACCAGCCCTGCGTTCTTGAGCCCGATGAAAGCGATGAACAACCCGATGCCGACGGCGATCGCGAACTTCAGCGACAGAGGAATGGCGTCGAGCACCGCCTCGCGCAAGTTCGTGAGCACGAGCACGGTGACGAGCACGCCCTCGACCACTATCACGGCCATCGCCTGCTGCCAGCTGAGTCCCAATTCCAGGATGAGGGTGAAGGCCACGATGGCATTCAAACCGAGCCCCGAGGCGAGCGCCAACGGAAAGTTTGCCACCAACCCCATCGCGATGCAGGCCACCGCCGCCGCCACGCACGTAGCGAAGAACACCCCCGGCACGGAGAGGCCGGTGTCCTTGATACCCAATATCGCCGGGTTGACGAAAACGATGTAGGCCATAGTCATAAAGGTGGTCAGCCCTGCAACCACCTCCGTCCTGAAGTTCGTCCCCCGCTCGGAAAGCCTGAAAAAGGTGCCCAAAGTATAGATCTCCCTGTTAGCACGCCTGCTTCGCAGGCTTGTCAGCAAGTCAACTGGCGTAAGTCTCAGAAGCTCTTGGTCCGGCTAGCGTAGCCTGGTTGCGCATCGTACAGCATTTCAGCCGGTCAGGTAATGCTGAAGTGCTGACTAGATGTGTGTTGCATGGTTGGTGAGGCATAGATTGGCCCTCGAAAAGAATAGGACCGGGACCACATGGGCCCCGGCCCTCCGATTACCGGCCGTGACAGTTCTGCTACGCCAAGTCTACCTGTTCCCTAGGACGTCACGCCGCTCTGTGCCGTCGGCCTAATGTTCTGGTTGAGGCGAAATAGGTTCGTCGGGTCGTAGTTGTCCTTCAGGGCTGCCAGTCGCTCGTAGTGTGCGCCGTACGCCTCCTTGATCCGGTCTTCTCCCTCTTCTCCCAGGTTGTTGACGTAAACACCACTCTCAAAGAACGGTTGCATCGTCTCGAAGAACGCACGCGTCCACCGGACATTCTCTTCTGAGTCGGAGCGATCGGCCCACTGCGAGAGGATGAGAAAGTCGTAGTGCTCGTCCCGATGCGGGAAGGCCGTCGCGGCTGGATCCACGCGGCTGGCGGCTCCGTGCATCTGCTGGAGCCCTACACCGGAGATTGACGAAGGCATTTCTGTCACGAATTCGAGCATGACTTCGATCGCCTCATCGCTCAGGTGCTTCAGCCAGCTCGATTTCCAGTAATGCTGCCGACCTAACGGGAACCCCGCGTCGGGAGCGCTCTGGAGCATCTGGTACGACATCGGCTGGATGTTGTCTTCTAATGGTGAGCCAAACGTGCGCAGAGGATGCAGCACCCGTTCTCCCTCCTCGATTGGCCCACAGTAGCAGACTGCGACGCCGACCACGACGCTACTGTCCGGGGCATGACCCAACGAAGCCGCGGTGGACAGCTCATCGGGGCAGTTGCTCGCGAACTCGTGGTAGAAACGAAGAAAGTCGCGAGCCTCGGCCGCTGGATACCGTAGCCCGCCTCCCAGCACGGGACCGACGGGATGAAGCTGGTACTCGAACGAGGTGACCACGCCGAAGTTTCCACCGCCACCCCTAATCCCCCAGAAGAGATCCTCGTTCTCCTCGTCGCTGGCCGTTACTAACCGTCCATCGGCGGTCACCACGTCGGCCGAGATGAGGTTGTCGCAGGCGAGGCCGTACTTGCCGTTGAGCCAGCCGAGACCGCCTCCGAGGGTGAGACCGGCGATACCGGTCACCGAGACAACCCCGAGGGTAGTCGCCAGCCCGAACGCCTGCGTCTCGTGATCGAACTCGCCCAGCGTCAGTCCTGCTTGAGCCTGCACGAGTCGATGCACCGGATCGATCCGAATACCTTTCATGGGCGACAGGTCGAGCATTAGTCCGCCATCAGACACAGCGTTGCCCGCGACGCTGTGGCCACCGCCATGTACCGAAAGCAAGAGATCGTGTGTTCGGGCGAAGTTGACTCCCTGGATCACGTCGGCGGTGCCTGCGCAACGAACGATCATCGCCGGGCGCTTGTCGATCATCCCGTTAAAGACGGCGCGAGTGGCGTCGTAGCCGTCGTCTTCTGGACGTATGAGCTCGCCGCGCAAGTTAGCTGCGAACTCCTGCACGACCGGTTCTTCGAGGGGCTTGCTCACGGGCATACCCCAATGACCTTGCTGGCCCACCATAACCTGTAGTCCTTTCCCTACTTTGGCACAGCAACCCCATTATGCTACGGCGCCCGTCACTGTGCATTCCCCCACGGGCTCTTGAATCTGGAGGCCGCTACGGTATCCGTGTTAAAGAATAAGGGACGGTAAAAAGAGGGCCATCCACCTTCTCGTTCAAAGGAGCATAAGATGAACCGATCCCACCATGCCCAAGGGTTCGCTCTCTTAGAAGAGGCTGTTACCGTTTTGTTCTGCCTGGTAGACGACGGCTACCGGAACATCAACCCTAACGCTCAGTGCTACGAGAGCCTAAAGAAGCTTTCGGATTCAGAGGTCATTACGCTCGCCTTGTTCCAGCAACTCCGGGGTATGGAGAGCCAACGGTCCTTCCTGCGCGACGCTTCGAGGTTCTTCTCGCATCTCTTTCCCGGGGTGGTCGGTCTCGCACCCTCCTCATTGCACCGCCGTTTGCGTAAGCTGAGACGCTTTCTGGAGCTATTGCGGCGGGACGTGGTGGCCGAGCTGGTCGGCGACCCCGAGACGCTGCTCGTCGATTCGACCCTGCTCTCGGTGCTGCACCCGCGCCAGCTCGGGCAGTCGGCGGGCTTCGCGGATGCCGCCTGGGTGAGATGGGGCTCATTCAGTGTTTACGGGGTTAAGCTGCATCTGCTGTGCGCAACCAATCGGGTACCCGTCTGCTACGAGCTAACCGCTGCCAACGTCGCCGAGGTGCGGCTGACTGGTGAGCTGATTGACGGAGCAAATCTGGGTGACGGAGTGCTCGCAAGCTCCTCGGGGACCTAGCCTACCGCAGCGAGGCGCTGGAGGAGACACTGGCCGAGGCAGGAGTCCTGCTGGTGACGGAGCGTTCTCGGCAGGGTGGCAAGAGGCAGCAGGTGGAGATAGTACTCGCGAGTCTCAAGTGGATCTTTGGGATAGGTCAAACGATGGCAACAACTCTGGCGGGGCTGGCTACCAGGATCGCAGCAAAGATCTGCGCCTACACCTACGCCTTCTTGGTCAACCGCCGCCTGGGTCGACCGCAAGGATGGATCAAGGACCTGTGGGCCTAGAAACCGCGCAACACTCATCTAGCTTATAGCCCGAGCAGCGGTTTGTTCCTTTTCCAGGCCAGCCAGACTATCGAGAGGAGCCAGAGCACGATGATGGCCGAGTAGGCGGGGAAGATTTCGCGCATGTACTCGGGTGTCTCGCCAGTGTTGACGACCGGAATGTTCTCGTTGCGGGGAAGGCCGGCGTGTTTGAGTCCTTCCTGGGTGGTGTTGTGGAAGATCACAGTTCCGACGGTCTCGAGCTTACCCCTCCAGACGCGCTCGCCCGAACTCTGGATGTTTCTCGGCAGGCCTTGCGTGGATTGGATGAGGAGGTTGTCGCCGGTTTCTTCCAGGCGGAAGTACAGGTAGGCGGTTTCGTAGCGGGAGACGACCCCTATTTTTGATTCGGGGCGTCCGATCGTGGCTGGTTTTACTTTGCCCACGTCGGGCGTGCCGCTCACCTGGACGTAGTCCCCCAGCTCCGTGCCGGCCGGGAGCCTGCCGGAGTTCAGTTGGTCTACGCTGAGGACCGTGGGTTTGCCTTCCAGACCGTAGGAGAAATTGGCCGCGACCGTGGAGGCGGCGAAGGAGAAGACGATAACGGTGAACAGGCGCGTGAGCAACCACCGGTTGCGTCTGAGCCAGGGCCCTAGTCCCCGTTCTTCGTAGTGATCTTCGCGTCCGCCGGAGAGCGGTCTCTTGTCTCTGGTGTCCACGAAACCAGTTTACCCGAGCGAGTCGTGGGCGTTGCGCACGGCTTCACATCCGGCCGTTTGTGAAAGAGATTTCCGCGGGGCGTGGGGAACGGTCTAGTATGCGGGGGCTAGACAATGTATGCTGTTGGGCGGCCCAAAGCGGCGCATGGGGCAGTTTAGATTCCTCTCTGGAGGTTAGCGTTTTGGTCGAAGGGCGGGAGGTGCCGGAGCAGGGCTCCTGGTACACCGTGGTGGGGGTAATCGACGACGGGACAGGTCTCAATCAGGCCGTCACGGAGATAAGGGAGCTCGGCGTGGACAGGGACGACCTCACGGTGATTCTCAAGCGCGTGGAATCCAGCGAGCTCGAGCCTTTTCCGGACGGCACGCGTTACATCGTTGTTCCGGCCGACAGGCGCGGGCTTGAGGTTCCCCTCGGCTTCGCCATCGCGTTCATAGTCTTCGGGATCTTCTTCGCCATCACGACGCCGGCCATAGGGATACCGACCCTCATGGTCTTCGTCTCGCTCGCGACCATACTCTTCGCCGCCTCGCTCACGAGGGTCGGGGTCAACCCGATCCTTATGGAGATGGAGGCGCCCCAGGAGGAGGCCGACGCGTGGAACGACCAGTTCGAGTTCGGTAAGGTGCTCGTCTTCGCCTCGACGCGCGAGCGCCGGCTGTTGCGTCCGGTGCGCGAGGCCCTGCAGCGCGGCGGGGGGATGTACTACATAGTGGATCGCCGGTTGGAGCCCCGGGCCGTCCACCAGGCCACCCTGCACAGGGCTGGCGGCGTATACCAGTCGGGAAGTTCGGTGTTCGAAAGATCCGGGGAAGCCTAGATAGGAGTCGTAAGCGTGGGCGTAGCAACCATTTCGAGCCTGCACACCCTGGCCCAGTTGGACCTTTCGGACGCGTTCTCGGCCGTGGGCGGCACCCGCTTCATCACGGGCTTTACGATGCTCGTGCACATGTTCTGGGCCGAGATGTTCGTCGGCTTCGCCCTGGCGGCGCCGGTGCTGCAGGCCTGGGGGGCGCGCACGGGTAGCCCGCGGATGGACCGGCTCGCCCACTCCATGGCCCGCTTCAACGTTCTTACGTTTTCCACGGGGGCGACCTTCGCGGTCCTCTTCGTGGTCCTCCTCGTCGGCCTCTATCCGCGGGTTACAACCTCGCTCTTCACCCACTTCTTCTACTTTATCGCCATCGCCATGCTCTCGATGGGCCTCGCCCTCTGGGGGATGTACTCCTACTACTACAAGTGGGACCGCTACAGCGTGCTCAACAAGAAGCGGCACATCGCGCTCGGGTTCACGATGGGCTTCTTTATCTGGATCTGGATGGTCATCATGACCGGCATCGACACGTACATGGTGACGGGCGGACCGGAGACCAAGCCGCTCTCCGACTCGACCATAGAGAACTTTGGCACGGCGGTGCGGGGCATCTTCAACCCGATGTTCACGGAGATGGTCTTGCACAGGACGTTCGCCAACCTCTCGTGGCCGGCCTTCGCCCTCGCCGCCTGGGCCTCGTTTATGTACATCCGCTCGAAGACCTCCGAAGACAGGGCCTTCTACGACTGGAGCAGCTCCGTCGGCCTCACCTGGGGCGTGGGGTTCTTGCTGCTGATGCCGCTCGTCGGCTTCACTATCGTCTACGCGCTCAAGCTCTCCCAGCCGGCCAACCCGGTGAACCCGGCCGACAACGGCGCCTACGACAGGCTCACCTCGGGCGATACCTCGAATTTGCTCCTGATCAACCTCATCCTCGTCGTTGTCTTGATCGTGCTCTCGAACGCGGCGATGTACTTCGGGGCGGAGAGGCACCCCGAGGCGGCCGGCCGGGTGCCCATCCGCTTCTTCGGCCTCGTGGCGGCGGTGGCGGGCCTGTACGCGGTCTCGCCGCTCGCCGAGTTCCCGTTTTTGTACATGCGTTACATAGCGCTCCTGGTCATGGTCCTGGCCACGCTGGGGGCCTTCGTGACGTACTTGCGAGGCAGGCTGAGGTTCAGGTACGGCAGCCCGGGCAGGAGCTACCAGATAGTGTTGATGGCGACGGGGGTGGTTGCGGCCGTGATCGCGCTCAACATGGGCTTTATGAAGTCCAATTCCAGGGTGCCCTACACGGTATATAATCAGCCCGTATACACGGTGGAACCGGGTCCCCCGCCGACGGGCTTCGGCCAGTAATCTGCGGGCCTCGGGGCTCTAGAAGGGGCGAAGCGTGGTTGAGCTACAAAAAGATCCCATGACCCGGGGCGACTTCCTCGGCTTCGGCGTGATGGGAGCGATAATGGGGGCCATACTTACGATACCGCCCGTCGCGTTCGTCCTCAGCCCGATCATCAAAACGGACGTACTGGGTGAGTCGAATGTTGGCTCGGGCTGGGTTGAGGTCGCCCGCGTCGCCGACGTCGGCGCGGAGGAGCCCTCGCACTTCAAGATCGAGTTCCCCTTGCAGCAGACCTACGGGGAGAGGGCCATACAGAAGGAATTTCCCAACTCCGGTAAGTCGACCACCCAGTACACGCTTCCGAACGCCGTCTGGCTCTCGTGGAAGGCCGAGATCAAGGAGCAGGGCAGGCAGGGGTCGAACGGCGACATCCTCGGAAAGCCGCAGCGCCCCGCTATCCTGGATCAGAAGTCGGAAGGCTTTACGGAGTCCGAGCGCAAGGAGATCATGAGCAAGCTGAACGTGCTTTCCAACTCCTGCGCGCACCTCGGGTGTCCGGTGCGGTGGATGTCTGACAAGCAGCTTTACCTCTGTCCTTGCCACGGCGGGCTCTACGATATCAACGGCGGTTGGGTCGGGGGGCCGCCGCCGCGCGGGATGTACCGCTACACGGAGACCGAGGTCAGGGAAGACGGCAAGCTCTACGTTAGGCACGCGTTCAACATCGAGCCGGGCCTGAACAAGCAACACCCCTACGTGGTCTAGAAAGGGAGCCGCGAGCATGATCGGCAGGATAAGAAGCCAGACAGCGGAGGCAAGCCAGGTCCTGGTGGACTGGATGGAGCACCGGACGGGCATCGTCACCCTGACGGAGCACCTGCTCTACGAGCCCGTCCCCAAACGCGGCGCCTGGCTCTACACCCTGGGCAGCGCCGTGCTCTTCACGATAACGCTGCAGTTCCTTACGGGCATCCTGCTCCTCTTCTACTACGTGCCCACCACAGACGACGCCTGGAACTCGGTCAGCTACATCATGAACGACGCCTACTTCGGGCAGGTTATCCGCGGCATCCACTACTGGTCGGCGAACTTCCTGATGGCGTTCATAGGACTCCACATGGGCCAGGTGTTCTTCTCCGGCGGCTACAAGGCGCCGCGGGAACTGAACTGGGTGGTCGGCGTGATCCTGCTCCTGCTCGTGATCGGGCTCGCCTTTACCGGCTACCTCCTGAGGTGGGACCAGGACGGTTTCTGGGCCTCCGTCGTGGGGATGAAGATAGGCTCCTACTCCCCGTTCGTTGGCGGGTACGTGATCCACTTTCTCCTGGGGGGTGATGCGGTGGGACCGTCTACCCTCTCGCGCTTTTTCGCCATCCACGTGTGGTTGCTCCCAGCGGCGATAGCGCCGCTTATCGGGGCGCACCTCTACCTGCTCAGGCGCCACGGCGTGTTCGGCAGCGAGTTCGAGTACACGGACAGGATCGCCAAGCTGCACGAGCGCCAGCGCCTCGAAGAGTATGCCCGCATGGAGACGACCGAGGACGAGGGCGAGCCCTACGTGGGCCGTCGCGACCGCGCCGACAGGGAAAGGGACAGGGAGTAACAGCTTTTACCGAGAACGAGGGCGCACCACTGGTACCATTGGACCACGAGAGTTAAAAGAGAAGAGGTGTAGACGTGTACGCTCCGGCGACTGGCAAGGCCAAACCGGTTGAAGAAGAGGTAATCACCGAAGAGAACGTGTTCGAGCGTCCCGACGAGACCATAGGGTTCTTCCCCGGGCAGGTGCTCAAGGACGGCTACGTCAGCACCTTTATCCTACTCGCGTGCGTCGTGCTCT
>JBKPOM010000030.1:0-5406 GCA_046733115.1 Actinomycetota bacterium
GGTGGAGATCCCGACCCCGAAGGTACGGGCTGCCTGGGCCTTGGGCCTGCCTCTCTCTATGACATCCACGATCTTCTGAGGTAGGTCTATGGAGTACGCTTTCATCGGTCCATGATGCCATGCAGCCCATCCTCATCGCAACACGCTGTATGTTCACGTACCCGGGCCGTTGGCATACTTTCTTGACTCGACCACGACTCGTCCGCCAGGAAGGTGGCGCGTGCGGCGAAAGAGAGGCAGAATAGTCAGGCGCAGTCGAGAACCCGGTGCGGCTTCGATCCCACGCGGATCGTCGCCAGAGGCCGGGTGGTTGGCTGTTGGAGGTCGCGGGCGGGTTGTGACGGGGCGCGGCGGGGAGAACGCCGCTTGAGCGGCTACCCGCAGGATGGGGGGACGAGGGGCTTGGGGGAGGTAGGGTAATGTTCCGGCTGAAGGCGGCGCTGTCGGCGGTGTTTCTGGCGGCCAGCGTGGCACTGGCAGTCTCTATCTTTGTGGTGTCGGTGATCGCGCCATCCGCGCAGAGCGAGGAGAACCCGAGCGAGGCACAGTACGGCGGCGAGCAGGGTAGCCAGACGGACGACCCTTCGGGCTATTACGACTTTTACGATCGCTGGACGGATGCTTTGTCCACGGAGGCGCCATCGGAGGGTGCGGCATCGCAGGGGTCGGACCCCTCGGCGCGGGCGCCTGAGGAGAAACTCAAGATCATGGAGCCCCCCACCCACTACTCGCAGGTCGTCGACAACGCCACGCCAGGTCGCTTCTACTCCGCCCAGCCCTGGAAGAAGAGCGACGGCCGGCTGACCCGCTACGGCAAGGACTTCAGGCACACCAGGCCCGGGAAGGACGGGGCCCCCGCGTGGTTCAAGGTCAGGATACCGACCTCCGGTTACTATACCGTCTACGCCCGCTGGCCCGCCACGAAGGGCAACAACCCCAAGACGAGGTTCAGGATCAGCACCGCCTCGGGCCTGAAGAACGTCGAGGTCGACCAGCGCACGGACGGCGGCACCTGGGTACGGCTCGGCGCGTATAAGATGGAGGAGTCAGACCGCTACTCCGTGCAGGTCTCGGGGCGCTCGAAGGCCGACGGAAGGATAGTCGCCGACGCCGTTATGGTCCTCGCCGGCACGCAGGCTGCCCCGCAAGACACCAACGACAGGGCCTCCGCGGGCGGCGGAGGTATGCCGGTCATCGGCGGCGACGTTGTGGCCTCGGAGGTGATCGAAAGGGCAAGGACGCACCTCGACACCCCCTACAGGCACTCGCCCCCGATGCCCTGCCAGGCTTACCACTCGGAGGACTGCTCCTGCTTTACGAGCCTGGTCTTCAGCAAGTGGGTCTCGATGCCGGACAACCCCATAGATCAATGGAAGTTCGGACGCTACGTGGACCAATCCGACCTCCGCCCAGGCGACCTGGTCTTCTTCAAGGAAGCCGGAGAGAACCACCCCATAACCCACGTGGCCATCTACTCGGGCGGGGGCAACATCCTCCACGCCTCGACCTACTGGGGCCGGGTCGTGGAGAGCCCGATGAAGTACGTGAACGGTTACTACGAGGCGCGAAGGCTTGTCGAAACCACGCCCACCGCGGACGGCCCCGCCCGAACGATGATGGCCTCCTATTACGGGCGATCCCTCGAGGGCCACTCGATGGCCAACGGCCAGCCCTTCGACCCCGAGGCCCTCACCGCCGCCCACAAGACCCTACCCTTCGGCACACAACTCGAGGTCAGCTACGGTGGCAGGTCCGTACGGGTCACCGTCACCGACAGGGGACCGTACGTGCCAGGCCGCGACCTCGACCTCTCGCTCGCCGCAGCACGAAAGCTCGGGATGTTAAGTCGGAACGTGGCGCCGGTGCGAGTCCGGATTGTGTAGCATCTCAGCCGGTCAGCACCTCAGCACTTCAGGTAAATGGGAGGCGCAGCCTAGCTCTGATCATCTATCGGTGAGAGCAACTTGCAGAGGTATTGACCTAGTGCAAATCGCGCGTCTGCCAACGAGCGATCAGCCGCAAGAAAGCTGACAAGCTGACAAGTTGAAGTGCTGACCGGCTGTTACACGCGTTCTGCGCGGACGATGAGTCGCTTCTGGAAGGTCGGTATCGGCGTGCACGTCTGCAGCGTCAAGAGGTCGTGACCCCTCACCCTGCCCGTTACCCCGTTCTCGTCGGGCCACACGGCGAAGCTCTCCAGCACCCTGTAGGCGTACTTCGTGCCGTCTCTGCCACGGGGCGTGATCCTCTCCCCGCCCGTCAGCTCGTTGAGGCGGTAGAAGAACAGGTGGCTTCCCGTGCCCGGCCTCAGGAATCAGGTGTAGAGGCGCTTCGCGAAACGCCCATCCGCAAACCACCGCCCAGTTTGATGACAAGCGAAGCCCGAAGGGCTGAGCGTGCTGACAAGCGTAGGCCGCAGGCCGAAGCGTGCTGACTACGCCTGGACGGGCTTTGATGTGTCGAGTACGCGTCCCGAGGAGTCTTTGGCCCGCACGGCGACGTACGGCTTGGCTGTACGTGCTGTGATGGCCGTCTCGAACCCTTCTCGGGAGACCTCTCCTAAAGGTTCTAGTTGCTCTGGATGCGCCCCGGCGAGCACCTCCCAGGTTGCGACCTGCGTGGCGCCGTTCCAGCTGGCGTAGAGCGCGACTTCGTCGTCGGAGCCCCGATCTACCGCCAGGGCCGGGGCTTCGGCGGGGCGACCCTTCCACGGGAACCGAAAAGCCCGGTAGGAGTCATCGTCGGGTGGTATGCGGGCGTCGAAGAGCAGCTCGCCGTCGTGGGAGAACTCGGA
Source organism: Actinomycetota bacterium (assembly GCA_046733115.1). Classification (GTDB taxonomy): domain Bacteria; phylum Actinomycetota; class Rubrobacteria; order Rubrobacterales; family Rubrobacteraceae; genus Rubrobacter_D. The sequence continues at coordinate 2,795 of JBKPOM010000030.1, forward strand.
GGCGAACGGTTCGCTGCCCCACCCGACGAACACGTTACCGTTCGGCAGCACCTGCATGTTGCCCTGGGAGGTGGAAACCAGCTCGTCGGGGTGGGTGTACGCGCGCACAAGGGTGGCGGTCATGTCGTCCTCGTCGAGCTCTACCACGATCCCGCGTGATTGGGGATGCACCTGGGGTCCGGCCCCGTTGTCGAAGATGGTGATGGTGCCTTCTTCGTGGCGTCGGGCGTCGTGCTGGAAGGCGGTCTGGGTGCCTTCTCCCATCTCGAAGTCGCTCTTCTTGCCACTCAGGCGCCACAAGACCTCGCCCGTCGCGCGGTCGATCTTGTAAACGGCGGAGGTGTTGCGGGCGGAGATAAGCAGGTTTTCGTCGTGGTCGACGTCTATGGAGTTGATGTGGAAGTAGTCGAGTTGGTCGCTATAGTACCTCTTGAGGTAAGATTCCTCGACGCCGACGTGATCGAGGCTGTGCCACTCGAAGAGGACCTCGCCGGTCTCGATGTCCACCTCCTGGGCGACGCCTTCGATCACCCTCCCCGTCACAGGGCCACCGAGGGAAGAGAGATCCAACCTCACCAGGTTGTAAACCGTGAGCAAAGCCGTGCCTTGTGGGGTGATAAGGAAGTCGTGCTGGTTTCCCTTGAAGCCGTTGCCCGCCTGGACCCTCTTTATCTCGCGGTAGGAACTGTCGAGTATCACGGACTCCCCGACGCTAGGCCGGGGCTTTGGCTTGCCCTCCCACCAGGTCAGCACCGGCTCACCCCGGTAGCGTTGCACCTTGAAGTTCAGCGCGTACAGGTCCTTGCGGAACCAGATGGGCCGTCCCATGTCGTCGATGATCATCGGTCCGTGCTGCCCCCGGCCCAACTTCGGGGCGATGAAGACGTGGCCAGCGGCCCGGCCACGCGTCCGTGTGGTCACCGCGACGGCGGGCGGTTGGAGGTCAGGGCGCGAGCGGAAGTCCCACGCGCGCCCCGAAGGCGCGGACAAGACGTTCTGCTTGCACCCCACCTTCGGGGTACCCACGGATCCGCCTTCCGGGGTCTTGGCCTCCCTGATGCGCCCGCGCATGACGCAGCCCACCCCGTTTGTCAGGGCGAGGTAAGTGACGCCGGCACCCGCCGCCGCAAGAAACCGACGGCGGGTGAACCTGGTGCCCATCGCGTAACTTTACACTGATCAAGACCCCGAGACATGTAGCTAGTTACGGCGGTCGGCGGTCAGCCGAGAGCCGATGGCTGAAAGCGAAGCCTGAAGGGCGCAGCGTGCTGAAACGCTGACCTGCTCCCTAGCTACTCCTTGCGAAGGAAGCCACTATCAGGTCAGCGTTTCCCAACACGAAGGCGATCGCGATGAAGGGGAGGGCGGGCAGCGGCCGTTCGAGCAGTAAGCCCGCGGTGACGGCGAGGAAGGCGGCACAGGAGGCGCCGAGCAGGGTCGCGGCGTAGCGGAGGTCGAGAGAGCGGCCCGCGACGGCGAAGAGGGCGAGGGAGATGAAGTCGCTCAGGCCGAGGCCGAACCCGAGGGGCGAACCGAAAGTCGGGAAGACGAGCAGCAGGAAGTCGAGGAGCGGGGAGCCTCGCGCACGAGCGCCCCGGTCGGCCCTGCGAAGACGCTGAAGACGTCCGCGGCTATCGCCGCGACGACGATCAGGACCGTGCCCACGGAAGTTACGTACGCCTCATCGCCAGCTTCCTGGTTCAAAGGAGACTCCCCCTCCAACGTCCTCCTCACAGCCCCCAAAAGCCTCTCCCCAGAGGCGTCCTTCGAGACGTAGCCCGCCGCCCCGGCCTTCACGGCCTCGAAGAGATAGTCGGGGTTCTCGTGCATGGTCACCATCACCACGCTCGTCCGGGGCATCTCCCGCTTGATCCTCCTCGTCGCCTCGAGGCCGTCCATCGCGGGCATCCTCACGTCCATAAGGACCAGTTCGGGGGAGAGCTCTCGGCACAAGGAGAGGGCCTATTGGCCGTCTTTGGCCTCGGCTACGACGCGGATGCCGCCCACTCCGGAGAGCATGGCCCTTAGGCCCTCCCCGACGAGGGCGTGGTCGTCGACTATCAGCAGGCGTGCCAGGTTTACCCGTGCACCTCTGGCATCACACGCACTGCCTGCCGGTTCCACCGCCCCGACCTACGCCAGGGCACTGGGGAAGGGGGCACGGTCTGCAAATTGGCTTTGTTTGGTAATTTGATCTAAGCAGATTTGCACCCGTGATGAGCTCTTCTCTCACCGCCCCCTCACTTGCGGCAGCCCTGAGACCTCGACGTCCGCGACCTCGGGAGGCGTGGCGGCAGCATCCCGTCTGGCCGGCTTACCGGCGCTATGGCTCGTGCGAGGTCCGGTAGATCTGCCGCCCTACATATGGCGCTCTCGTATACGGAGAGCTTCGAGGGTACGCTCTCTCACCTTGAAGGGTCACTTCTTAAAGTGAGGTAAGCCGCTGGGCCCCAGGATGCCAAATCGCTTCGCAAGCGTTGTCAACATCCCTACCGTCGTGGATACGCGACATGATCCTTGCAGCAGTAGCCTCTCCCGCAGCGCACCATCGCAGAACGGGAGGACAGGTGCAAAGTCGATCGTTACAGTACCCCATGCAGTAGCGTGGCGCG
>JBKPOM010000031.1:0-6539 GCA_046733115.1 Actinomycetota bacterium
CGCGGAAGCGGATCAGGATGCTCGTCTCGCCCCTCGCCACGGTCGCCTCGGGGTAGCGGGCGACGTTCGGGAGGCCCATCAACCTCAAGGTATACGTCCGATCTCGCCGTACATGGTCCGTGCATGCTAACACGCGCCCACTTATATCCCACGTCCTTACTATCAACGCCGTGGACACCAAGTCGGACACCGCCGAACTCAAGGCCTGCGCAGTCCACATAGAGCCCGCGGCATCGCAAGCCGGCGCGATGCCGAGCGCGTAGTAGGTGCGACTCCTACGCGCCCGGGGTCGTACGCCGACCCACCTCGTGTCCCGCGAAGCGCGAGTTCAGAGCGGATGGGGGCGAGATAGGACCACGTCCACCGTCTCGGTGGTCACAAGTCCCTTTTCCACCATCTCGTCGAGTTTCGGGAGGACTGCTTCGATCTTCTCTGGTCGGTCGATCGCGATGATGACCACCGGGAGATCGGCGGCCAGGTCCAGGATTTTGGCCGTGTGAATCACCTTATCCCAACCATATCCCTCGATCCCGTGTATGACCGTGGTCCCCGCTATACCCTCGCTGCGAAGCATCTCGACGATCGCCCGGTAGAGAGCCTTGTGCATGTATCGGAAAGAGTCTCTGATGTAGACGGTGAGCTTTGTCGCCCTCGTCCGCTCCATTACGCGCCTCCGAGCAAACTACGGCCCCCGATTAGCCCAAGATACGCGCCGAGAAAGCAGGCGAAAACTTGCCCGAAGATATACATCAATGTCTTCAACTCTTCGCCATTGGCCATCAGCTGAACCGCCTCGTAGCTGTAAGTCGAGAACGTGGTGTATCCACCCAGGATCCCGACGGCTAAGAAAAGCCTCGCCTCGGGACTCAGGGTGCCGTCCTCCACGAGGACGAGGACTATCCCGATGAGGAACGAGCCCGTTACGTTGACAAAGAAGGTACCCCAAGGGAAATCCGGTCCGAGCCGCACCGCGAGAAAGATTCCTATAAGGTACCGTAGAACTGCCCCGATACCACCCCCCGCAGCGACCAGCAGAACGTTCATACCCCCCCTCTAGAGCCGAGTCTCGCTTACATCGCTCCGATAAGAAGTAGGTACGCTGGTATCGTGCACGTAATCCAGGAGATGATCAAAGTCACCCACCCCGTAAAGCGGGTGAGGTTCTCCCGCTTAAGCGCGAGCAGCACGAAGAAGAGCGCCCAGAGAAACGACCACAAGATCCAGATTACGCCGAATACCACATCGCCGAATATGAAGAAGTTCACCAGCGAGTAAGGTATCGCGATGATCGCGACCCATAGACAGTACCAGCCCAACCCGCTGGTGTCGAAACCCCCGAGGTTGGTTATCCCGACGTACAAGTAGGTAAACCCGAACAAGAAGATGCCCGAAGCGTTAAGAATCGTGTTCGGATCATTTGTCGTTGCGATCACGTAAAAGGGCACGGCGGTCTGCAGAACCCCGACGAAGATGTTGAAGACGCCGACGCTCCGCGGTTCGGCGTGTCCCAGCAGCATTATGGCGTTGACGAAAAGCACCGCCCCGACGTACAGCAATCCTACGCTAGCCACTCCTGCCTCCTAGGGAGGTTGTCTTGATCGAGGGATGGCGTCGAACCCCTTGAGTGGGCCGCGCCATCCCCTGTCGTGTCCGAGATCCCAGATCAGCTCGTAAGGGCTATATCGCCTTCGTCCGGCGCCCACCGCGGGATTTCGTCTGGGTATATGTTCCGCTCGAAGATATCCGTCGGTACGTAGAGCGTGCAGCAACAGTTCGGGATGTCGACGATGCCGCTGATCCTGCCCTCTACCGGGGCCGTACCGAGAATCACGTACGCCTGCGCGTCGGTGTACCCGAACTTCGTGAGGTACTCGATGGCATTGAGGCACGCGCGCCGGTAGGCGATGTGGGCGTCCAAGTAATGCTGAGTACCATCGTTCTCGTCCACCGAGATGCCCTCGAACACCAGGAAGTTCTGATAGCGGGGTTCGACCGGCCCGGGCTGGAATATGGGGTTGTTGGTAACCGCATATTTGTTCATGCCGTCCTTGATCAGCTCGACGTGCAGGTCGAGGTAGCCGGCCATCTCGATGGCGCCGCAGAAGGTGATCTCGCCGTCCCCCTGCGAGAAGTGGATGTCCCCCATGGAAAGGTTCGCCCCGTCTACGTACACCGGGAAGTACACGCGGGACCCGTTCGAGAGGTTCTTGATGTCGCAGTTGCCGCCGTGCTCGCGCGGTGGGACGGTGCGCGCTCCCTCCGCAGCGACCCGATCGAACTCCGCCCCACTCAAGGACCCCAGGACCGCAAGTTCCGGGTCGGGCGGGTTCGCGAGCGGCGGGACCCGGTCAGGGTCCGTGTCTATGAGGGCCTGCTCCCGCCGGTTCCACTCGGCGAGCAAATCGTGCGAGGGGGCACACCCAATAAGGCCGGGGTGCCGTATCCCGGCCATCCTGACATCCGGGACATGGCGGCTCGTGGCGTAGATACCGTGGAAGTTCCAGATGGCCTTATGAGCCTCCGGGAAGTAGTCCGTCAGGAAGCCGCCGCCGTTTTCCCGGTCGAAGATGCCCGTGAAGCCCCACTCCGAGTTCGGCAGTGCCCCTATCTCCACTATGTCGACGACGAGCAAATCGCCCGGCTGCGCGCCGTTGACGGCGATCGGCCCGGAGAGCACGTGAACCCTGGGAAGCCGCACGTCACGAACATCGTTGGCGCTGTCATTGTCGCCGATCTGGCCGTCCGTCCAGTCGAGGCATTCGATGCGGAAGGTGGTACCGGGCTCCACCGCAACCACCGGCGGGATGTCCGGATGCCACCGGTTGTGGCCAACCAGATCCTGCTCGTCCATCTTCTTGTCGAGGTCCACCTTGAACAGCGTCTCAGGCATATGTTGATCCTTTGTTCAGCTATTCATCTTTACCGGCTACTCTTGCTGATCCTGTTGTCCTGATCCCCTTTCTGCTCGTGAGTTTGTACACGGGGGAAGCTGGGAACTGGTGCGAGCCCCCACAACGCAAGACCCCCAGCAGACCAAACCGGACACGGTGCCCCCTCTACCCCCCACCGACTCCCGCACAGGACAGGTAGTCGGCCCCGGCCGCGTCGTCCGGCGTCACATGCGCCCGCTCGAACCTAGCCGCTAAATGAGCCGAGGCTAACCCCCCCGCACCTCAACTCGCGTCGGGGTGATCTGTGGCTCGCCCGGCGCATGAGGGAGCTGGGCCTCGCGCGCCACCCGGGTGGGGACGTCCTGCGGCACGATGGGGCGTTTGAAGATCTCGGTCGGGAGATAGATCGAGACGCAAGCATTTGGGATGTCGACGATGCCGCTTACGCGACCCTCTATCGGGGCCGTCCCAATTATTATGTAGGCCTGCTCGTCGGTGTAGCCACACGTCTTGAGGTACTCGATGGCATTCAGGCAAGCCTGCTTGTAGGCAACCGTTAGGTCTAGGTAGTGTTGGGTGTTGTCCTCACTGACCCCGACGCCCTCGAAGACCAGGAAACTGGCGTACCGGGGCTGGAGGCGGCCCAGCTCGAAAATTGGCATGTGCGTGGGGCGAGTCATGGCGTACTTCTCCATGCCGCCCTTGATCAGCTCGACGCCGAGGTCTATGTATCCGGACATCTCGATGGCCCCGCAGAAGGTGATCTCGCCGTCACCCTGCGAGAAGTGCAGGTCGCCCATCGAGAGCTTGGCGCCGTCGACGTAGACCGGGAAGTAGATGCGAGACCCGATCGTGAGGTCTTTGATGTCGACGTTACCGCCATGCTCGCGCGGAGGAATCGTCCGGCAGGCTTCCCCGGCGGCCCGCGCGAACTCGCTACCGCTCAGCGTCCCCAGCAGCGCGTTCTGCTCCAGCGGGGGGAGGGCCAGCGGCGGGACCCGGTCAGGGTCCGTGTCTATGAGGGCCTGCTCCCGCTGGTTCCACCTGCCCAGCAGGTCGTGGGAGGGGGCGCAGCCGATGAGCCCCGGGTGCCTGATACCGACGAACTCCACATCCGGCACGTGGCGCGAGGTGGTGTAAAGCCCGCGGAGATCCCAGATCGCCTTGTGGGCCTCGGGGTAGACATCGGTGAGAAAGCCGCCACCGTTCTGCTTGGAGAAGATGCCGGTGTAGCCCCACTGCTCTCCAGGTCCGGTCGGGGGGCCCAAATCTAGGATGTCCACCACCAGTAGGTCGCCCGGCTCCGCGCCGTTTATGTGGATCGGCCCGCTCAGCACGTGGCAAGGGGTTAGGTCGATGTCGCGGATGTCGTCGGCGGAGTCGTCGTTCCTGACCTGCCCGTTGGTCCAGTCCAAGCACTCGATTCGGAAGTCCGTACCGGGGTCCGTTGAGGCCGCCGGCGGTATGTCCGGATGCCAGCGATTGTGCCCAGGGACCTCTTGATCCTGCATAGGTTTGTTTACGTCCGCCTTGAATAACGTCTCGGCCACTTCCTCCTCCTATCTCCGTAATGTACCCTGCAGGGAGAACGCAATACGGCTTCCCCCAAAGCGTGTCTCGCATCTGTGCTCGTCCTGTTTCCCCACCTCCCTGCTTACTCGGTACACCTAATGTGTTCAAAATTACAGGAGTCCCGAACTCGTGTCAAGGCGAACCACCGAACGGTAGGCAACACGGTCGCAGAAGGCCACGACCGGCGTCGAAGTCGTCACTGTGGTTAAATCATGCCGAGCATACGTGGGAATCATGGCGGGAAAGAAGATGGAGGAGACGTGCCCATCTACGAGTTTATCTGCGAGTCTTGCGGGCCGTTCGAGAGGCGACGCCCGTTCGCCGAGGCGGGCGATCCGATGGCGTGCCCTGCTTGCGGGAGCGAGGCCGGGCGAGTCTACTCGGTGCCCAACACCAGGAAGATGCCCACCGCCCTCTCCGGCGCCATAAACCGCGCGGAGAAGAGCGCTCACGAGCCCGACGTGGTGCGACGACCCTCAGAAAGCACAGCATCTCGGGGGGGTCAACGTCAGGGTCACGGGAGGCCTTGGACGCTCGGCCACTGACGTCCTTTTCTGTCCCAAAACGCGACAGCAGAACCAGGGGTTCTCACCTCCGAGATGTACGAAGCGAGGGGAAACTATATTCCGGCGAGTAGGCGTGCGATCTACGGCGGCTCTTGGAGGCCGAGCCACTCGGGTTTAAACACCGAGGCGCGACCGTGGGATTTGGTACTCCGGCATCAGGTACAATACCTCCTGCTCGTCACGGAAAGGGGAGGTTGCTGTGAACGATCACGAAGTCTTCGAGCTTGGCGATGTCGTTCTGCAACAGGGGGCCACGGTTCGGGATGCCAAGCTGGCCTTCAAGACGTACGGCACGTTGAACGAGGATAAGAGCAACGCCATCGTCTATCCGACCTGGTACTCGGGCCGGCACTGGGACAACGAGTGGTTGATCGGCGAGGGCATGGCGCTCGATCCGTCGAGGTATTTCATCATCGTCCCGAACATGCTGGGCAACGGGCTGTCGTCTTCGCCGAGCAACACGCCGCCACCTTACGATAAGGCCCGCTTCCCCAATGTGACGGTGTACGACAACGTTTCGGTGCAGTACCGGCTCGTCACGGAGCACTTCGGCATCGAGAGGCTGGTGCTCGTAACGGGCTGGTCGATGGGGGCTGGGCAGACCTACCAGTGGGCCGTCAGCTACCCGGAGATGGTCGAGCGCATACTGCCGTTCTGCGGATCTTCGAAGACCAGCCTCCACAACATCGTGTTCCTGGAGGGTGTGAAGGGCGCCCTCACGGCGGATGCAGCCTGGAACCAGGGGTGGTACGACGAGCAACCGACGAAGGGTCTCAGGGCGTTGGCACGCGTGTACGCAGGGTGGGGGTTCTCGCAGGCTTTCTACTGGGACGAGGTGTACCGCGAGATGGGCTACTCCTCGCTCGAGGACTTCCTGGTAGGTTTCTGGGAAGGGTTCTTCCTGGATGGACGCGACGCCAACAACCTTCTGTGTATGCTGTGGACTTGGCAGAACGGAGACATCGGGAGGACGCCGGGCTTCGACGGAGACCATATAAAGGCCCTGCGCGCGATAAAGGCCAGGGCAATGGTGATGCCCGCGGAGAAAGACCTCTACTTCCCGCCGGAAGATGAAGAGTATGCGGTCGGGCACATGTCGGACGCTGAGCTGCGCGTGATCCCGGGGGTCTGGGGACACTTCGCCGGTGGTGGCCTGAACCCCGGGGACACCAAGTTCATCGATGATGGCTTGAAGGAGTTGCTCTCCAGCTAGTCACCTGGGGAAGCCGGTCCTCGCCCTGGGGCGACGTACGTGGGTCGGGCCAACGAGACACCTCAGGAGTTCGCCATACGAGTTGCCGCTACAGGTCTGGGAGATTCCGCTCTTCGCGTCTGACAGCGTAGCCGATCTGCTGGAGCTGAGCGAGCAGCCGCAGCTCCGCTGTCTCTGCGTCCCCGCCGACGTACTGGAGCGGGACGCTCATCTTCTGTTCGCCGTAATAGGGTCCGCGGAAGCGGATCAGGATGCTCGTCTCGCCCCTCGCCACGGTCGCCTCGGGGTAGCGGGCGA
>JBKPOM010000032.1:0-7234 GCA_046733115.1 Actinomycetota bacterium
TGTCCCCGCCGACGTACACTAGCCGGCCTCCGCTCGACGCGAGGAGCCTTGCCTCCATCATCGTCTTCGCCACGCTCCTGTAGGCGGGCCCGAAAAACTCCTCGTCGTCGGCGTCCAGCGGCGCCTCGTGGGCCGCCGCGAGCAGGTGCGGCCCGAGGATGTAAGGGTTCTCCACGGTTACCCTGGCAGCCTCGACGCGACGCCCCAAAACCCTTGGAGGGTTCTCGATGAGGAACTGGTCGAGCGAGTCGCGGCCCGCGATGTACACGGCGAGGGCGGGGTCCTTGCCGCGTCCCGCCCGGCCCCACTGCTGCCAGATGGAGGCGACGCTGCCCGGGTAACCGCAGCAGACCACGGCGTCTAATGAGCCCACATCCACCCCGAGCTCCAGCGCGTTCGTCGAGACGACGCCGAGCAGGTCGCCGCGGAAGAGACCTCCCTCTATCTCCCGGCGTTCTCGCGGGGTGTAGCCCGCGCGGTAAGGTGAGATCCTACGCGCACCATCGACACCCAGCCTGTCCGCGGCATAGCGGTAGATCAGCTCGGCAGACTTCCTGGACTTGGCAAAAGCAATGGTCCTCACGCCCTGCGAGACGAGGTTGGCGAAGACGAGCGCGCCCTCCGTGAGCAGGCTCCTTCTCTCCCCCTTTTCCTTGTCGAGCAGCGGAGGATTGCGGAACACGACGCGCCGCTCGCCCGTCGAGGCACCGTCGTTGTCCACGAGGCTGAAAGGGAGACCGGTAAGACTCTCGGCGAGCTCCTGCGGGTTGGCGATCGTGGCGCTCGTAAGAACGAACCTGGGATCGCCGCCGTGCAGCATCGCCGCCCGCCTCAGGCGACGCAGCACCGCGGCCACGTGCGAGCCGAAAACGCCGCGCAGCACGTGCGCCTCGTCGACGGCCACTATCTCTAAATTCTTGAGAAAGTCGGCCCAGGCCTCGTGGTTGGGCAGAATGCCTATGTTAAGCATATCCGGGTTCGTGAGCAGGATGTTCGCCCTGCGCCTGATGTCCGCGCGGAGGGCGTGTGGCGTATCCCCGTCGTAGGTCGCCGGATGCACGCCCCGCAACCCGAACGCTTTGATCTTGCCGAGCTGATCCTGCGCCAGAGCCTTCGTCGGATACAGAAAAACCGCCCGCCGGCTCGCCTTGCTCAAGGCGTTCTCGAAGGCCGGGATCTTGTAACACAGCGACTTCCCACTAGCCGTCGCCGTCGCCACCACAACGTTCTCCCCGAGCCGAACCCGCTCGTAAGCCTCCAACTGATGCGAATACAACCTCGAAGCGCCCATCCCACGCAACGCTCCAGCAAGTTCGGGCTCCAGATCCGGCATCTTCACGAGCGTCGCCCCCCGAGGTGGCAAACTCGCAACCGTCTCCCCGAGCGACTCCACCGCCCGACGACTCATCCCAGCCAGAGAACTTCGTTCTCGCGTCTCAGTCATAAATCTTCCGCAAAGCTATCGGCACAAACCAGGAAATCAATAGCTGAAATGCTGACTTGCTGAAGTGCTGACCAGAGCGGTTTGCTTTGCAAACCGCTAAAGCTCGCGTCTTCCGGCGAAGGCCCGTCCCAAAGTAACCTCGTCTGCGTACTCCAGATCCCCGCCGACGGGGAGCCCGCTCGCGAGCGCCGTCACCCTGACGGGCAGGTCTTTGACCTCCTGCGCGATGAACAGCGCCGTCGCCTCGCCGGTCGTGTTCGGGTTGGTCGCGATGACGAGCTCGGTGGTCCCTTCGTTGCGGACGCGTTCCGAAAGCTCGGCGATCCGCAGGTCTTCGGGTTCGATGCCGTCGAGGGGAGAGAGGGCGCCGCCCAGGACATGGTAGAGGCCGCGGTATTCGTTGGTGCGTTCTATCGGGCCGATGTCGTAAGGGTCTTCGACCACGCAGATCACGGACCGGTCCCTGCGGGTGTCGCGGCAGATCTCGCACTCCTCGGATTCAGTCAGGTTGAAGCAGCGCCTGCAAGGTTTGATCTTCTCTTTGACCTCCTGCAGCGCCTCGGCGAGCTTGATGGCATCCTCTTTCTTGCCCCTGATGACGTGGAAGGCGATGCGCTGAGCGCTCCTCGGCCCGATGGAGGGCAGCTTGGAGAGCTCGGTTATAAGCCTCTCTACCGGCCTTGCGTAGGTCGCCAAAGAACCTTTAAAGACCGGGTATGTTCAGCCCGAGGTCGCCGAGGCCGCCGGTGATCCCACCCAGCTTCTTGTTGGCCAGCTCCTGGGAGCTCGTCATGGCCTCGTTGACGGTCGCGAGCACCATGTCCTGCAGCATCTCGACGTCCTCGGGATCGACGACCTCGGGGTCTATCTCGATCGAAATAAGCTCCATCCCGCCGGTCATCGTCGCCTTGACTGCCCCGCCGCCGGCGCTCGCCGTCACGGTCTCGTTCGCGAGCTCCTCCTGGGCCTGCTGCATCTGCTGCTGCATCTGCTGAACCTGCTGCATCATCTTGTTGACGTTCTGTCGCGGTGACAAACCGAATGCTCCTCTCCTAGTGCACCCTAGACTCTAAGGCTCTTGTCCGGTAAGGCGTCTACACGAAGGCCGAGCATAGAGTATACCGTCCGACGCTCCTCGGGTCCGAGATTGTCCAGCGCCTCCGGGGCGCGCGTTGCGTAAGACTCGAGGAGCAGTTCCTTGTCTCGCTCGAGGGCTCGGAGGTTCTCGCGCCAACTCGCCAGCGCCACGAGCTCCCGTCGGGCGCTCTCGCGCGTTTCTTCGAGCGCGTCGAGCCTGGACCTCAACTCTTCCAGCGTCATGGCATCGGCGGCGTACATCTCCTGGTACTTAGCCCGCTTGCGCTCGGCCTCTGCGAGTGTCGAGGCCAAGGCTTTTGCCTCGCGCTCCGGGTCGCCGCGGGTTTGCTTCTCCCGCTCGATCACGGCCTCCAAGTCGAGTTTGAGGCTCTTGGGGTCGGTAAGTAGGGCGGAGACAGCGTCCCACACTGCGGTTTCCGCCTTCTGGGCGTTCATGGACTTTGAGAACGAGCAGGCATGTTTGCCCCTCTGGCGGCGCGTGGCACACACGTAGTAGAACATCCGCCTGCGGCGCCCCTTGGGACCTTTGAGGGTCGTCACGGCAACAAGCGCCCTACCGCACTGGGCGCAGCGGAAGATGCCACCGGAGAGTTCCCAGAAGCGTCGTCCGGCCGACGAGCTCTTCTCGTTGTGCCGGAGCGCGTCGCGTGCGCGCTCGACGTCCTCGGCAGGGACTCCTGCGTCAGGAACCGGCACGGCGATCCACTCCTCGCGTGGCTTCTCGGTGTAGCGCGTGCGGGTGACGTAGCGTCGCTTGCCACCGGGTCTCTCGTCGAGTACGCGCGTGCGCTACGCGGCGCGTCGGTTGTACCACCAGACGCCGTAGGATCGCTCAGGGTCGAGGCGCGACGCCACCTGAGGCGAGACGAGGGCCGCCACCTCCTCGAAGGAGTGCGGCTTGTAGACGTCGTCGAAGATGCACTCCCGTATGAAGTTGCGCTGCCAAACTGCTCCCCTGGGAGGCGGAACCTTTGCGGCCTCCAGCGCCATCCTGGTGCCGTTCACCGAGGAACCTTCCGCGATCATTCGGAAGATGCACCGTACGACTTGCATCTCCTCTTCGTGCACGGTGTATCCATCGCGTGCGGCGTTGTAGCAGAAGCCGTAGTCGGCCTGCCGCCCCGCGACCACCTCGCCTTCGCGTGCCTTCCTGAGCCTGCCCCGCCTTGTCCTTTCGGCGGTCTTGGCACGGCTCGAACTTCGCCAGTTGATCCAGGATGCCGTCCGTGAGCTGTCCTTCGGGGCTGTCGTCGCCCCGATCGCTCAGAGCCTTCAGCCTGGTACCTTTCTCCGCAAACACCTCGCGCAGAAGGTACAGGTACGCTGGCTCGCGGGCGAACCGGTCTCGGTCCTGTGCCAGCACAATTGAGACGCCGCCTTTGGCTACCAGGTCACGGACCCTATCGAGGCCGGGACGTGCAAGGCTCGCCCCGCTCTGGCCGGGATCTTCCACTCCCTCGAGTACCTCGTAGCCTTCGCGGGCCGCGTGTTCGCGGAGGGCTTCTAGTTGTTGGGCCAGAGAGTAACCACTTCTGGCCTGCTCCTCGGTGGAGACGCGAGCGTAGAGTACGGCTCGTTCGCGCCTGTGGCCGTTCGCGCTCGGCATGGCTACTCCTTCTCTCTAGTCGTCTCGAGGCCGTGTTCTCTGGCATAACGCTCGACGTCCTTCGGATCGACCAACCATCCGAGACGGGTCCTCGCTCCCCTGAGCCTCCTGTTCTCGCACAGCCATACGATGCCTTGACGCGACTTGTCAAGAGTACTAGCGGTTTCGCTAGTAGTTAACCACTCTTCAAATTCCTTTATGCTTGGCAATTATGCCTTTTTCGTGATTGTCAACTACGAAAATATTGTCTCACTACGCTTGTGTTTCGTCAAGTAAAATGAGATAATTTAGGCAAACAGAAATACGCCCCGGCGGGTGCGGGAACACCCCCGGAGCACGGACCACAAGGAGGCACCAAGTGGCCGGATACAGTTTATACCGGGTACGCCCCGACGGCAGCGAAGAGTCAGTGAGTGAGCATGCCGACTTTGCAAGTGGCTGGCAGGCCGGGACGCATGTAGTCACAAGTGACGATAAAGGAGGCGCCTACAGCCTCTACTCGCCAAGCGGTATCCGGGTGGCGAAGTTCGGGCACGCTCGGTTGACTCCCCATTCAGGCACAGACCACACCCTCATGATAGACAGGGTATTGGAGCTGCTATAGAAAAGGAAACGAACGCTCGGCATGTACAAAGTATCGTAACTACGCTCGTGTGATGGATCATCGGCGAGGAGTTGCATGGACCTGAGGTTGCTAAGACCGGGACACAGGATCAGGACGCGTGACGGCGCAGAAGCAGAAGTCCTATCGGCGACTGAAGACGGAGAGTGGATCAGGGCCAGATACCTTGGCCACGGTGATGATCCGTTGTTCTCAGAGACTGAAGACCTAGTTATACAGGGACGAGGTCGAGGCGCTTCTGAGTATAACGCACGTGAGCACCTGGGGTGAGAAGGTGACGGTCATCCTTCATCACGTACCGGAAAGCGAGGAGTCCGAGAGTGAGTACGAAGCTGAGCCTATGTCTCTTGTCGACTCGCGAGAGGCGCTTACTTTTGGGCAGAAAACGCGTGGGCCTCGAGGATAGGTCGAAGCTAGACGATACTCTACGAAGGGTCCAGCGGTAGGTAAGGTTGACGAACTTACACCCACGCACCTATGAGCCAGAGCAGAGGAGGTATCGTCCAGCCACGTGGGCCTATGTCTCTGTGGGCTCAAGCCGGTAACATGGGGTCAGTTGGCCACCAGTAGAACTACGACGTAGGGAGGTAATCGTGGGCGTAAGAAGATCCGCATCGGGGGGAGAGTTCGACCTCTCCAACCCATTAAACAGCTTCGTCGACGTGGTAAGGAGAGTCGTGCTCCAGCCCGTGAGGTTCTTCGCGGGGGTGCCACGTAGCGGGTCCCTGCTCAGCCCGCTCGTCTTCGCGCTCGTGTGCGTGGTGATTTCGGCCATTCTAAGCGCGGTACTCGTGTTTGCGGGAGTGCAACAGAACCCGGGCTTCAACCCCAACCCTCAGAACGCCCTCCCTTCTATCTTCGCCCCAGGCTCGGCCCTTTTGGGGATAGTGTTCGCGCCGATAGGAGGTGCGATCGGCCTCTTCGTAATAGCGGCGATCCAGCAGCTGTTAGTGAGGCTCATCGTTGGTGAGAGCAACTCGGGCTTCGGCGCCACCTTCAGGGTCGCCTCCTACACCCAGGTCACGAGCCTCGTCAACTGGATACCGATCATAGGGCCCCTGGTGGCGCTGTACGGCCTTTACCTCTCCGTTGTGGGCATCAGGGAGGTGCACGCCACGACGACCGGCAAGGCGGTTCTGGTGGTGCTCATACCATTCGCAGTGGTATTGGTGGTGGCGTTGATCGTTGTGGCGGCCGCAGGCATCGCGGTCCTAAGCCAGAGGTAAAGGGTAGATCGCCAGTACAGAGCACCCTCCCACACAGCTGAAGCTCCTACGGTCAGGGTCCCGGCCTTGTTTCACCGCCCTCTCGGTCCTTCCAGGCGCTGAGTACCCGGAACGATGTCTCAGCAGCCGCATCTTCGCGAAGAACTAAGTCGAACGCGAAGGTCTCACTCGAGGGAGGGTTTGCGCTAGGTGAGGAACGTCTTTACGTTTCTACGGTTTCCCACCCAACTTCTCCCCTCCAGCCGCGCCGCGCATCGCCAACCTCTCGTCCGCCAACGCGTCCACACAAAGTCCGAGCACAGAGTATACCGTTCGGCGCCTTTCGGGTCCGAGGTTCTCTGCAACCGTAAGGATCGGGGTCCGACGCGTTCGCTCGTTCCGGATCTCGCACAAAGGCATCCCGAGAAACCTCGCCTACTCCGTGCTCCTTTCGCTGATGCTCCGGGCCGTCCTACGGCGGTTTTCAGAGAGACCGAGAGCGCCTTCAGCGACCAGGGTCGAGAGGGCCGGAATCAGGACCAGAACCAGGGCGTAGCCCTCGTAGCCGTCGAACAGCCACCCGAGCATCGAGGCGAACCACACCCGCCACTGCGAAGGTGTGACCAACCGGTGCCAGGGTTGCCCTACGTCCTCGATCGTGCTTGCCGTCTGCCCCGAAACGTCGCTCATCGTTGCCTCACCCCATCCATTAGACTCCTGCCCAAGACGCTTCCCCGAGAGGCTTCCCTGGCGAACGTCGGTGCTTACCGTACGGAATCACCCGAACCGTCCGCACCCCGGAGTCGCTTCAGCATCCCGCCGGCCAGGAGAACCTCGCGTTCGCGGGGTAGCAGCCGGGCTTCGAGCGCGATATCCCAGCCACGGTCGCTCCGCGCCGTAAGCCTGCTCTCTCCGGCCTCGACAGCCTCCCTGGCGCCATCGATCTTCCAGGTATCACCCTGACCCACGCGGTCGTAGTCGTCCTCCTCGGCGAAGACGAGCGGAAGGATGCCCTGGCCGATGAGGTTGTTGCGGTGGATACGGGCGAAGCTCTTGGCGACGATGGCGCGGACGCCCACGTGCAACGCCGAGAGCGCCGCCTGCTCGCGCGAGGAGCCCTGCCCGTAGTTGTGGCCGCCGACGACGAAACCGCCGCCCCATTCGAGCGCCCGGTCGTGGAAGTCGGGGTCCTGGCATCGGAACATGTACTTCGCGCACTCCGGGATGTTGGACCAGAGGCTCATCCCCATCCCGTCGGG
>JBKPOM010000033.1:0-11449 GCA_046733115.1 Actinomycetota bacterium
GGCGGCAGAGCCCGGACCCGCGAGGCCTTGGTAGAGGCACTGGGCCTGGCACTGTCCGCGGTCAGCTGCGAAGATGCCGGCGGGTTTTTCGAGCATGCTGGCTACCATTCGGTAGGCCAACTACTATGAAACATGCTGTGAGGCCCGGCACTAAGAGTAACTGGACCGAAGCCACGGCCAGAACCCACAGAACGCCCCGTCGATGTACGCTTCCAACTTCGCCTGAGATCGAAGACACAGCCCGTCCATGTTAGTGAACGGCTTCCGGCCGGTCTTTGTACAAAATGTACGAAAACCGCGAGTTAGCACTTCAGAACGTCAGCTTTAATGCAACGTCGGTCCAGTCCTTGTACGCTTCCTGCGACGCGCGGAAGAACGCAGCCTACTCGGCTATTCGTTTTTAACTGCCTCGTCAGTTGACCGAGTTCACCGACCCGCGCCCCGGCATCGCGGCACGTCGTCTGTCTTGTATGCGCACAACTTTATTTGTATCTTTGATTTCTTATGTCAAGGTTCGTCGTGGGCGGTCAAGAGGGAGACCAGGGCTTCGAGTTCCTGTGGTTCGCGGAACCGGATCTCGACCTTTCCGCCGCTTCTGAGGCTTTTGACCCTGACCGGCAGTTCGATGGCTTCGCGGATGAGTCGCGAGGCTTCGTGGAACTGATCTGGCGTCGCGGTACGTCGTTCGGACGCGGCATGGGAAGAGGCGCGAGGGTTGGTGAGCATCTCACGGACGAGCTCCTCGGTCTTTCTGACGGAGAGCTTGTCCTGCCCCACCTTGCGTGCCAGCTCCGTCATCTGCTCTTCGTTCTCCAGGCCGAGCAGCGCGCGGGCGTGACCCTCGGAGATCTTCCCGTCGCTCAAGAGAGCTTGGATGTTCTCAGGCAGGTGCACGAGGCGCAGGGTGTTGGTGACCGCGGCCCTGCTCTTGCTGAGCCTGCGCGCGAGCTGGTCTTTGCTCAGCCCGAATCCGTCCATGAGGGCCTGGTAGGCCGCGGCGGTCTCGAGGGGGCTCAGGTTCTCCCGCTGCAGATTTTCTACGAGCGCCAGCTCCATGGACTCGGTCTCGCCGGCCTGCCTTATAAGGACGGGAACCCTGTCAAGGCCCGCTTCCCTGGCTGCCCTGAGTCTTCTCTCCCCCGCTATGAGCTCGAAGCCGGCTGGCGTCGAGCGCACCACGAGCGGCTGCAGGATGCCGACCTCCCTTATGGATGCGGCGAGCTCCTTGATCCCGACCTCCGGAAAGCTGTTCCTGGGCTGGCGCGAGTTCGGGCGGATGGCCGATACGGGCAGCTCCTCGAACTTCAACCCTCCAACGCCCTCGCCGGTCGCTATGAGGGCGGAGAGACCCCTGCCCAGGCCCCTCTTACCCACGGCTCAGGACCTCGTCGGCCACGGCTGAGTACGCTTCTGCGCCGGTGCTCCTGGGCGCGTAGAGCGCTATGGGCATCCCGAAGCTGGGGGCTTCGCTCAGCCTCACGTTCCTCGGCACTATCGTGTGGAAGACGCGCTCCCCGAAGAAGGAACGCACCTCTTCGGCCACCTGGTGGGCCAGGTTCGTGCGCGAGTCGAACATCGTCAAGAGCACCCCGCCGACGTCGAGGCCCGGGTTTAGCTCCTCCCTGATCATCCTGATGGTCTGCATGAGCTGGGTGAGCCCTTCGAGGGCGTAATACTCGCACTGTATAGGGATGAGGACCTCATCGGCAGCGGTCAGCGCGTTGAGCGTCAAGAGATCGAGGGACGGCGGGCAGTCGAGCAACACCCTGTCATACGACTGGGGCGGCAGTCTCTTTAGCGCCCGCTGCAGCCTGTACTCTCGCGCCAGACTGGAAACCAGCTCGACCTCGGCTCCGACGAGGTTGATCGAGGCCGGCGCGACGTCGAGTCCTGTCACCCCCGTCTCCACGGCCACGTCCTGCAAGGGTTTGCCCTCGAGCAAAACGTCGTACATGCACCCTTCAGGGCCAGGCGAGACGCCAAGACCACTGGTTGCGTTGCCCTGCGGGTCCATGTCCACGACGAGAATCTTCTCGCCTTTGCCCGCGAGATAGGCGGCGAGGTTGATGGCGGTCGTGCTCTTGCCCACGCCGCCTTTCTGGTTGACTAGAGCTACAACGGTCCTCACCGCCGGCATCTTAGCACGTCGCTCGCGAGTATTGCTCAACCACCGCCAAGTGGCCTCTTCACAACTATCCCCGGCTTCCGGGGGTAACGCCCGGGGGTCTCCTCTACCTTCTGGATGATGACGAGGTGCCGCTCTTTGTCAACTACCTCCGGTAGCATCGCGGCCGGCTTGACCCCTGCAATTTTCGCCCCCAGTACGCCAACCGCCCCGTCACCTTGCTCCATTTCTTCGGGTTCCAACCGGCCCTTCATGGCGACGGCCTGGCCCCCGACCACGAGTAGCGGCACGCAATACTCCGCAACTACCGGCAGCCGGGCGACCGCCCTGCTTGTCACGACTTCGTAGGTTCCACGATGTTCGTGCGTCCGGCCCATATCTTCTACCCTGGCGTTCGCAACTTTCACGTTTTCTAGTGCGAGCTGTATGGCAGCATGGCGCAAGAAGCGGGCCTTTTTGCCGGTCGATTCTATTAGGGTGATGGGAATATCCCTCCTTACGATGCTTATCGGGATGCCGGGCAGCCCCCCGCCGCTCCCCACGTCGGCGATACGCCTGGCCTCCGCCAGCGGCGCCTGCAAGAAGCAGCTTAGCGAGTCGAGCACGTGTTCCAGTATGACCCGGTCCAAGTCCCTGGTCCCGATCACGTTCGCCATGTCATAGGATGCCAGAAGCCGAGCGTATTTCAGCAGTCGATCTAGCTGTTCTTCTTCTAGACGAACCCCCCAAGCAGCCGCCTGCGCTTCTAGCAACCCGAGAGACTTCATCGCGGTGTTTCACGTGAAACACGATATGCCGTCGTCCTAAAAGACACGGAAAGCGACGGAAACTTGCGTTGGCCAACTATTGTCGCACCTTTACGTTTCCCCGGAAACAAAAGTCGACGACTAGGAAGGAGAAACCATGACCCTACGGCCGTCCCCGGTACCTGCACTCTCGGTGGTGACACTTGCATTATCGGAGAGATAGACGTGGACGACCCGGCGCTCCGCGGAGTTCATGGGGGGCATTTCCACGGTCCTGCGCTCACGGACGGCTTTACGGGCGGTTCGGTGGGCCATGCCCTGGATCGCCTCAACGCGGCGTTGACGGTATCCCTCGGTATCCAGCACGATCCTCTTAAAGAATCCACGTTGCGTGAAAGTGGCGACATTTACCAGGTACTGGAGGGCATCGATCGTCTCGCCCTTCTGTCCGATAAACAGCGCAGTATCTGCGCACGCGACATCCACCGCTATAATGCCGCCCGCGTCGTAAACCTGCACGCGCGCATCGAAGCTCATGGCGTCCAAGATCGAAGAGACGAGAACCTTGACCTCGTCGAGCAAATCCTGTGGTGCTTCGGCCGGCTCGGAGTCCGACGATTCGCCGTAAATCTCGGCCAGGGCAGACGACCCCGGGCTCGCGACGCTTTCGGACGGCTCCGTAACGGGCGGCTCAGCGTCGCCTCCATCGTCCGGCACGGCAGACAAAGGTTCGTCCTCTTCGACCGGGACTCGCGATGGGGCCCGCGTCGTCTTGACAAGAATTCGTGCATCCCGGGCCCCAATACCCAGGAAGCCCGAATTGCCCTCATCCAGCACGCTGTAAGAGATCTCTTGCCCGGGCAGCCCGAGCACGTCCGCGGCCTTCCTCACGGCCTCATCGAGTGTGGCGGCATAAAACTCTCTCTCTTCTGTCATTTTTTCTTCTTTCTACGCTTCCTCTTAGCGATCTTGGCGGCCAGCTTGGCAGCATCCTCCGATTTCTGCTCCGCGGTCTGCCCGCTGCCGGAACGACTAGCCTGCGGGTCATTCGCCTTCGAGTCGGCCTTCTCTGTACCGGGCGTCTTCTTGCCAGGGCCGTAATTATAGATCACGTAGTTTTGACCAAGGGTCATCAAGTTGGAGGTAATCCAGTACATAAACAAACCGGCAGGAAAGTTGACAAGAAACGCAGTAAAGCCTACGGGAAGCAACCGCATCAGCCAGCGTTGCTGGGGGTCCACGTTCTTGGAGGTTATCTCGGTCGCGGCGAGCATGGTGACTGCCGAGATGATCGGCAGGATGTAGTAGGGGTCGGGTTGAGAGAGGTTTTGAAACCACAGAATCCCGCCGTGCGTAAAGCTCTCGTATTCTGCCGGCGTTCGCCCTGGCGTGCCTCCGAACGCCCTAATGACGTAAAACATGCCGATAAATACCGGCATCTGGACCAGGATCGGCAGGCATCCCCCGAGGGGGTTTACACCCTGATCCTGGTAGAGGTTCGCCATCTCCTCCCGCTGGCGCTGGGGGTTGTTCTTGAACTGGGCGCGGACCCTGTCCATCCGCGGTTTCAGGTCTTGCATCGCGCGCATGCTCTTGACCTGCTTCACCGTCAGGGGGAACAGGAGGCTGCGTACGATCACCGTCAGCATTACGATCGAAAGCCACCAGGCCACGCCGAGCGTCTGATGGAAGTACAGGAGCACGCCACCCAGAACGTTTACGATGGGGCCAAAAAGGGTCTGGAAGAAGTCTGCTATCGCATTGACCATTAGATCCTACTCATCTGACCGGGTCGAAACCTCCCCTGGCGAACGGATGACAACGGAGCACCCTGAGTATGCCCATGAATACGCCCCTCAAGACACCGTAGTTCTCTATCGCCTGTACGGTGTAGAGCGAGCAACTCGGCGTATAGCGGCAAGTCGGCGGCAGCATGGGGGAGAGGTACCTGCGGTAGATCTGGATCAGCCCTATGATCGACCTTCGCACCGAAACCGCCGTCAAATCTGCCGGCGCTCTGCCATACCGGCAAACCTGCTCAAAGCCTTACCAAACTCCGCCCGCAGCTCCCCGAAGGTCGCTTTCGCAGTCGCTGGCCTCGCCGATACCACGAGGTCGAGGTCGCCGGGTATTTCGGTCGTGCACGCGCGAAACACCTCCCTGAGCCTCCGCCTGACGCTGTTGCGCGTCACGGCGGTGCCGACCCGGCGAGACACGGAAAGGCCTAGCCGCGGGTTGCCGTGCTCGTTGGGAAAGGCGTGCACGGAGAAAAGCTTGCCCCTGTAAGCGGTGCCCCGCCGGTAGACCCTCTCGAACTCAGGCGAATCGGTCAGGCGCATGCGCTTACTCCGCCGCGGCAAAGGTCAGACGGCCAGGCGCTTGCGGCCCCGACGCCTGCGGTCCGCGATGACCCTGCGTCCTCCCACAGTACTCATACGCTTGCGGAAGCCGTGCGTCTTCGCTCGCTTGCGGCGATTTGGCTGATAAGTACGCTTCATTGCTCTCCTCTACGGGCACTCGAAATCATACAAATTGGATAACCCGAGTATATCCGAAGCAGGCAACACCATCCAGCAACCCCGGACACCAGGCCGGCTTCGCGCGTGCCGCGCATCTCGACCCAATTCCCAGAAAAATCCTGCAAAGCGGCGTTTATATAGCTCACACATCTTTTGATCCGTACTGTTGCAGGCACCATAATACGCTCGTTTTGGCTCCTAAAGCGCCTCGCCGCCTGGATAATGGCAAAGTTATCCACAGGTTGTGGATAACTTTGTGGATAACCATGTTAATTACCTGCAAAAGCGAACTATTCGGTTGTCGACTATAGCGCTGGGATGAGGGGTGCGCTAAATTCCTTTCTGGGGATGATGTACGCACAGACGACACACGGGGGGATGGATCAGGCGGGCGCAGCCGTTCGCATAGTAGTCTATCCCCGGGGTGGCGAGCCGGAGATTACGGAGGTCTCTGCGGCGAACCCGCGTTCGGCCACGCAGAAGTTCACCAGATTCGTCTCGGAGAGGGTAAGAGAGGCGGGCGGGCGAGTTCCCGAGGAGTCTATTCGCGAGGTGGTAGAGAACCTCATACACGCCGGCTACAGCGGGGTGGTCATTTCCATCCTCGACAGTGGCAACGTCGTGCGCGTCTCGGACAAGGGGCCTGGTGTGGAGAACAAGAGCCGGGCGATGGAGTTCGGTTTCAGCGGCGCGGCGCTCAAGGTCCTGCAGGAGATCCGGGGTGTCGGTGCCGGGCTCGGGATCGCACGCGCCGCGGCCGAGAAGGCCGGCGGGAAGGTCACCATCGAAGACAACATCGGTGGCGGTGCCGTGGTCACAATCTCGGTGGCTGATAAAGAATCGGCTGCCGAGGAGAGCAAGCCGGCGGAGAGACCGCCTCCGCACAGGAGGTACCCCGACGGCGTGCCGCGGATGAACATCTCAGAGAGACAGCAGAAAGTGCTCATCACGGTGTTGGAGTGCGGTGAGGTCGGTCCATCGACCGTGGCTGATCGGTTGGAGATCAGCGTCAGCACCGCGTACAGGGACCTTTCGGTCCTGGAGGAGCACGGGCTGGTCCAGGCCGACGAGTCGGGCAAGCGCCTCATCTCGCCGCTTGGCAGGGACCTCGTCGAGGCCATCATCAACTCCTGGGTCAAGTAGCCGTGTTCGGTAGGGCGGAGCAGATCTGGACGGAGGTGTTGGACAGGGTCTCCGAACACATAGACGTCTCATCGCTTCGCGTGTGGTTCGAGGGCATACGTCCCGTGGACCTATATGAGGACCAGCTGGAGATCTCGGTCCCCAACACGTTCGCTAAGGAGTACATCGAGAGCCGCTTCAGGCCGCTTCTGGAGGAGGTGCTCGACGACGTGGTCGGCCAGAAAACCCACCTCGTGGTCAGCGTCGCGGCTCCCGGCGAACATGAGGCAAACGGCGCCGCGGAGGGCGCGGAGTCCGTACTGAACGCGCGGGCGCCGAGGTCTTTCAGGGCCAAGTACACTTTTGACACGTTCGTGATCGGGGCCGGCAACAGGTTCGCCCACGCGGCGACGTTGGCCGTGGCCGAGACACCCGGTCTTGTCTACAACCCGCTCTTTATCTACGGTGGCGTTGGCCTCGGGAAGACGCACCTTTTGCGGGCAGTGGGTCATTACGTGGAAGACCAGGACCCGAGCATGAGGATCCGGTACGTCACCTGCGAGCAGTTCACCAACGACTTCATAAACTCGATGAGGGACAATGCACCGCTGGAGTTCCAGAAGCGCTACCGCGAAAACGACGTTCTCCTGGTCGACGACATCCAGTTCCTGGAGAACAAGGTCGAGACTCAAGAGGCCTTCTTCCACACCTTCAACGCGCTCTACGAGGAAAACAAGCAGATCGTCATAGCCTCCGACAGGCACCCCAGGTACATCCAGACGCTGGAGAACCGCCTGGTCAGCCGCTTCGAATGGGGCCTGGTCACGGACATCCAGCCTCCGGACCTCGAAACCAGGATCGCCATCTTGCGCAAGAAGGCCCTCATGGACCGCCTCGAAGTCGACGACGACGTACTGACCTTCATCGCCTCGAAGGTCTCGACGAACATCCGCGAGCTCGAAGGGGCCCTCGTGCGCATCCTGGCCTACGCCTCGCTCTACGGCCGGCGGGTCACGGCCGACCTCGCCGAAGAGGTCCTCAGAGACATACTGCCCGATCAGGCGTACCGTGAGATCCCCATAGAGCTCATCCAACACGAGGTCTGCCGCTACTTCGGTATTGCGAGGGCCGACCTCATCGGCCAGAGTCGCTCCAAGGGCTTCGCCTACCCCAGGCAGGTCGCCATGTACCTCTCCCGCGAGCTCACCGACGAGTCGCTCCCCAAGATAGGGAAGGCCTTCGGCGGTCGCGACCACTCCACCGTCATGCACGCCACCGCAAAGATAGCCAACCTCATAAACAGCGACCGCGACGTCTTCTCCCAGGTACACGAGATCACCCAACAGGTCAAAAGCAAAAGGTGATCCCAAACCCCCTCCCCCAGGGCCAGGAAATTGTAACACGAAACATGCATTAAATGCCTATTTTTTCCACCACCCATCCACAGGGCGGCGAAAACCTGTGGATAACTGTGCAAGAAGTGTCCACAGCACGTTGCACTTATCCACGGTTTCTGTGGATAAGTCTCGCATCCTGTGGATAAAAACAGCTTCAAAGAGGAAATGTAGGTCGCATGTGTTTGCTGATACGAAAGCTACCTGTGGATAAACCTGTGGACAAGAGGGGGTAAAAACTGTGGATAAACCTGTGGGTAGAATCGTGGATAACTCTATCTTGTGGATAACTCGCCACTTATCCACATTTTATCCACAAGACATCGCGGGTTATCCACATTTTTATCCACAGGCGCAAGGACGAGTATTCGGCTTAGGTATGGTGGATTTTCCGGGTTATCCACATATCCACAGGCCTTATTATTAATATTATTCTAATAGATATATGGTTTAGATAGTAATAATAAGGTGAGAAGGGAGGTAGCATGAGGGCTATTTGCAACACCGAAACCTTTAGCAGGAAACTGCAGCTCGTCTCGCGCGGGGTATCCGCGAGGTCCACCATCCAGTTGCTCGGGGGGATACTTCTCGAGGCTGAGGGTGAAGCGCTAAAGCTGTCGGCGACGGACATGGAGATCTCGATCCAGACCTCCTCGCCGGCGGAGATCGAGGGCGACGGGCGCGTGGTCATACCGGCGCGCATCTTCAACGACATCGTGAGGTCGTTGCCCGGGGGGAGCTTCTCGCTGGAGCACGACGCCTCGGAGGGCACGGTCAGGCTCGTGGCGGGGGACAACGAGTACCGCATCAGGGTCTACGCGGCAGACGACTACCCGCAGCTTCCCGTCTTCCCCGGGGGGGGCACCTTCAGGATGTCGGGGGAGTCGCTCGTCGAGACCGTGGAGAAGGTCTCGCGGTCGTATTCGAGGGACGAGACCAGGCCGGTGTTGACGGGTATTCTCATAAGCTTCGAAGACTCGCGCGTGAGGATGGTCACGACCGACTCGTATCGTCTCAGCATCAAGGAGACGGAGCTGGCGACAACGGCTTTCGAGGGGTCGAGGGAGGCGATCATACCTGCGAGGGCCATGCAGGAGGTCTCCAGGATCTTCTCCGCTTCGGAAGAAGATAACGTCGAAGTGGCGCTTTCTGAGAACCAGGCGCTGTTCAGGATCGGGGATGTGATCTTCGGTACGCGGCTTATCGACGGGAACTTCCCCGAGTACAGGCGACTCTTGCCGAGCGGCTTCGAGCGGGAGATAGCCATCTCCAGGGAAGAGTTGATCGGCACCCTCAGGCGCGTCAACCTTTTCGCCGCCAGGCAGACACCGCCCGTGCCTGTCAGCCTCTCCTTCTCCGAAGGTTCTGTCGAGGTGATCGTGCGTAACGGCGAGGTCGGGGACGCGCATGAGCGGCTGACCGCTTCGAGCGAGGACGAGTTCCTGATCTCCTTCAACCCCAGCTACCTGCTCGACGGCGTCTCCGCCATAGATTCTGAAAAGGTCGTCTTCAAGCTCAACGAGCCTCTCAAGCCCGGGCTCATCGTGCCTGAAGAGAACGGGAACGGCGATGAGCCCGATTTCCTGTATCTGATCATGCCGATGCGCGACCCGTCCCGCAACTGACAGCAAGTTGCAAATCCCGGAAGGCACGACGCTTGGCCAGGCACTGAAGGTGGCTAGTCTCGTAGGATCGGGCGGCGAGGCGAAGATCCTGATCCAGGCCGGAGAGGTCCTGGTGAACGGCGAGGTCGAGACCCGCCGCGGCCGCATGCTCCACGAGGGCGACGTGGTCGAGGTAGGGGACGAGCGCTTGGAGGTCGGTTGAGCGCCTACCTGCGCGCCATACGCCTCGTCAACTTCCGCAACTACGCGGATGCCTCGGCCCTGCTCGCCCCCGGACTCAACGTGGTCGTCGGCGACAACGCGCAGGGGAAAACCAACCTGCTGGAGGCCATCGCCTTCAACGTCACCGGCTCCTCACCCCGCACCCCCAAAGAGAACGAGGTCGTCCGCTGGGGCTCAGACTTCACCCGCACCGAGGCCCGCATAGCAGCCGACGGTTCCTCGGAAGAGCACAGCGCCGCCATTGGCTACGCCCCCGGACAGAAAAAGCGCATCACGGTCGACGGAGTGCCGGTGCCATCGCTCACCAACTTCGCCGCTGGCGGCGCGGGGGCCCGCGTCGTCACGTTCTTCCCGGACGACATAAGG
The DNA here is from genome assembly GCA_046733115.1 of Actinomycetota bacterium. Lineage (GTDB taxonomy): Bacteria > Actinomycetota > Rubrobacteria > Rubrobacterales > Rubrobacteraceae > Rubrobacter_D. The sequence goes on from JBKPOM010000033.1 coordinate 10,120, forward strand.
GTCGTGAAAGGCGCGCCTTCCGACCGCAGGGAGTTCCTGGACGTCCTGCTCTCCTCCTTACGTCCCTCCTACGCCCGCGCCGCCGTCGAGTATGCCAAGGCCGTGGCGCAGCGCAACCAGCTGTTGCGGCGCATCAGGGACGGGTACTCCTCGGAGAGGACGCTCGCGACGTGGGACAGGAAGGTCGTTGACCTCGGAAAAACCGTCCTCGCGGCCCGCGAGGCGGCGCTGCCGGTCCTCGAGGAGCAGTTCAAAGACTCTCTAAGGGCTCTGTACGGCCCCGAGAAGGCCGCGATCCGCTATAGGCATAGCGTTACCCTCCAAGGCTACTCCGAGGCGCTCAGAGAGGCGCACAGCGCCGACATCGAGCGTGGGACGACCTCGGTGGGTCCGCACAGGGACGACTTCGAGGTCTCTTTAGGCGGGGTAAACCTGACCACGTTCGGGTCGCAGGGGCAGCAGAGGATGGCGACGCTGGCGCTCGAGTTCGCCGCCAGGGACTACGTGCGGGGGGCGGTGGGGGAGGACCCCATCCTTCTCTTCGACGACGTCATGAGCGAGCTGGACGAGCGCCGGAGGGAGGACCTCGCCGAGTACTTCTTGCAGAGCACGCAGGCCGTCATCTCCACCACCAACCTCGAGTATTTCGACGAGGAGATACTCAGAAGAACCCGTATCATACGCATATCTGGTGGTTCCATCCTGCAGACCGCAACAAATGGTGCCACGAGGTAGCGCGATCCCGCGAAACCGGCTTATCTAAGCCATAAAGGGGGCTTCGCGGTCGTTGGGAAAGCCCGGCTTGTGTGTTACAATCACCGGGTGCAGAGCTTCGATAAAAAGAACGTCTCCGGCCGAGGCGCCGGTCTAGTCAAGAGGAGGGTCCGGTTCTTTGGCGGCTAACCCTGTTTCCAAGAATACCAAGAGCACGTACGATGCAAGTTCCATTCAGGTCCTGGAGGGCCTCGAGGCCGTCAAGCGGCGGCCCGGTATGTACATCGGCTCTACAGGGCCGAGGGGTCTCCATCACCTCGTGTGGGAGATCGTTGACAACTCCATAGACGAGGCCCTCGCCGGGCACTGCTCGGAGATCCTCGTCGTCGTCCACCCCGACAACTCCATCTCCGTCACCGACGACGGGCGGGGGTTGCCGGTCGGCACGATGAAAAAGTACGGCAAGTCGGCGACAGAGGTGATCCTCACGACGCTCCACGCCGGCGGCAAGTTCGACGGCCAGGGCTACAAGGTCTCCGGCGGACTACACGGCGTAGGTGCCTCCGTGGTGAACGCGCTCTCCGAGTGGCTCGAGGTCGAGGTCAGGCGCGAGGAG
>JBKPOM010000034.1:0-20087 GCA_046733115.1 Actinomycetota bacterium
GGATCAGGGCATCGAAAACGCCTTCATCTTCCAGGGAGACCAGTACGAGGGCGGGGTGTGCAACGGCCTCGAGTACATCTGGACCCACGGCGGCGACGTCCTCGACCCGAACAACCCCGATAAGGTGGTCATAGACAGCCCCAAGGCGATAGACGGCCTGACCACGGAGCAGGACCTGGTAAAGAACGGCGTCGCGCCGAAGGCCGTGGCCACCACCCAGGAGACGACGACGGACCCGGTCTTCATGGGCGGAAAGGCGGTCTTCGCGCGCAACTGGCCCTACATGTACGCGCTCGCGGGCACTAAGGATTACCCCAAAGTCAGGCCTGAGCAGATCGGGGTTGCCCCGCTCCCAGTGGCGCCCGGCAACGGCCTCGCCAGCGCGCTCGGCGGGTGGAACATGCTGATCAACGCCCAAACGGACAAGCCGGACGAGGCGTGGGAGTTCGTCCAGTGGATGACCAGCGTGCATGGCCAGAGGGAATATGCGCTTGACGCGTCGCGCTTACCGACCCGACCCGCGCTGTACCAGGACCCCGAGATCAGGAAGAAGCTGCCGGTCGTCGTGCAGGGTGAAGCGGCGCTCAAAAACGCCAGGTCGCGTCCGGTCTCGCCTTACTACTCGGACATGTCGCTGGAGATGCAGGAGCAGTTCAACTCTGTGGTCAAGGGCGACACCTCTCCGCAGGACGCCGTCAAGTCGCTGCAGCAGAGCCTTACGCAGATCATCCAGGCTGGGTCGTAGCCCCGGATAATCCGCCCTGACGGACCGCTGGGGCCGAAGAGAGAGGTGAGGTGTGACGACCGCCAGCACAGAGAAGAAGCGGCGGGGCGGCTGGTTCAGGGAGGAGTTCGGCAACCCCGAGCGGCGGCTGGCCTACTACATGATCCTGCCGTCGCTGGTCATCATCCTGCTCATAGCCTTCTTCCCGATTATGTACTCCGTCGTGTTGAGCTTTACCGACTCGACGGTGACCGCCTTCGGCTCGTTTGTCGGATTCGAGAACTACGTCGAGATGTTCAAGAACCCCGACTTCCTGACGGGGCTTCTGAACACCGTCATCTTCACCGTGGCGAGCGTAACGTTGGAATTCGCCATCGGGCTCGGCATCGCGCTGGCGATCAACCGGGCTTTCAGGGGCCGCGGGCTGGTGCGGGCGGCGGTCCTTGTGCCCTGGGCCTTCCCCACGGTCATCTCGGCGGTGATGTGGCGCCTGATGTGCCAGGACCAGATCGGCGTCATCGACGTCGTGGCCAACAAGCTTGGCCTCATCAGCGAGCCGATACTCTCCGACAACACGCTCCTGCTTATCTCGTGCATCTTGATCGATACCTGGAAGACGACGCCGTTCATGGCCCTCCTGCTGCTCGCGGGCCTGCAGACCATCCCCGCCGACGTTTACGAGGCGGCGAGGGTCGATGGGGCGAACGTGATGCAGCGCTTCTTCCGCATCACGCTGCCGCTCTTGAAGGGCACCATCCTGGTCGCGGTGCTGTTCCGCACGCTCGACGCCTACCGCGTCTACGACCTGTTCTGGGTCTTTAGCGGCCAGCAGCTGGAGTCCCTTAGCACGTTCGTGTTCACGGGTGTGCGCATAAGCCAGCTCCTGTTCGCGCAGGGGAACGCAGCGTCGGTCTTCGTCTTCGTGACGTCGTTTTTGATCGCCCTGATCTTCGTAAAGGTCTTCGGCATGCAGACCGCGACGGAGGAGTAGAGGATGGTCAGCGCAACCACCACAAAGGGGGCCACAGGCCGGAGCTCCCTCAACGCGATCCTGTTCTACGTTTTCCTGGTGCTCTTCGTGCTGGTGAGCATGTTCCCGCTTTTGTGGGTCTTCAGGATGAGCACCGTTACCAAGACCGACCTCTTGACCTCCCCCTCGGTCACGCTCACCGCCCCGCCGGTCGGGATCAGCTACAGGACCGTATTCGGCAACCCCGACTTCATTCAGGCGCTCCAGAACAGCGTGATCGTCGCAGGGACGACGACGGTGATCTGCTTGTTCTTCGGCTCCATTTGCGCATACGCGATAGCGAGGCTCCGCTTCCGCTTCAAGAACTCAATAATGACGATAATACTCGCGATCAGCTTCTTCCCGGCGGTGGCGATCATCGCGCCCCTGTTCATGCAGTTCACCGCGATCGGCATCATCAACACCTACTGGGCCATGATCGTCCCCGACACGGTCTTCGCCTTGCCGCTGACGATCTGGATCCTGGTGGCGTTCTTCAGGGAGCTTCCGCGCGACCTGGAAGAGGCGGCCAAGGTGGACGGTGCGACGACGCTGCAGGCGTTCCGTAAGGTGATAGTACCGCTGGCGGCACCGGGCGTGTTCACTACGGCCATTCTGACGTTTATCCACGCCTGGAACGAGTTCCTGTTCGCCAACACGTTCACCTTCGACGCCGCCCACTACCCGGTCACGGTCGTGATCCCGAACTTCGCCACGACCTACACCACGGACTACGGGGCCCAGGCCGCCGGCGCGGTGGTCGTGACGGTGCCACTCGTAATACTCGTCCTGATCTTCCAGCGCCGCATCGTCTCGGGGCTGACGGCCGGGGCCGTGAAGGGATAAAACGGGCAGCCCCCTGAACAAAGAGAAGTTCTGGGCGCGCGACCTGGAGCCCGGCTCCAGGTTGAGCGCCAGCTTCCTCGCGACCGATACCACGGTCCGCAAGGACAGCCGCGGCGTGCCCTACCTCTCCCTGAAGCTGGTCGACCGTACCGGCTCCGTGGACGCCCGCATGTGGGGCAAACTCCCCGAAGAGTTCCTCGGGGACGTCCCCGTACCGGCCTACGTTGCCATCGAAGGCCACACCCATGAGTACCGCGGCACCCTGCAGGTAAAGCTCGACCGCCTACGCCTGTTGCGCCCCGAAGATATCTCCGAAGCGGACTACCTGCCCGCCACCGAGCTGGATCGAAGGGCCCTCGCGGCCGAACTGGAACACGCCGGACGACAAATCGAAAACGAACACCTGAGAACCCTCTTCGAGGCAATGGTCTCCGACAAAGATTTCTGGAAAACGTTCTGCGAGGCCCCCGCGGCCAAGTCGATGCACCACGCGCGCGTCGGGGGCCTGTTGGAACACTCGGTGAGCTGCCTGAGGATCGCCCGCGAGCTTGCCGACCTCTACTCCGTGGACCGCGACCTCCTCGTCTTCGGCGCCATCTTCCACGACGTGGGCAAGGTGCGCGAGCTCTCATGGGACAGGGGCGCCTTCGCTTACACCAAAGAGGGCCGCCTGCTCGGCCACGTCGTGCTCGGCGAGCGCCTCGTCTCGTCCTACGTCGCCACCCTGCCGAACTTCCCCGAGGAGCTGCGGCTCAGGCTCTCGCACGTCCTCATCTCACACCAGGGCGAGACCGAGTACGGCTCCCCCGAACGTCCAAAAACCCTCGAAGCCCTCCTCGTCCACCTCGTAGACAACCTCGACGCGAGGGCCGCCATGTACGTCGAAAACACCAAAAACGTCAGCCCCGGCGGCTGGAGCCACCACGAGAACCCCCTCCGCCGCGCCCTCTACGTCCCCGAAGAGAGCTAGTCAGCACTTTAGCATTTCAGCTTGTCAGCTTGTTGTTTGGTGAAATTGACAGGCTGATGGCTCGCCGTGTGTAGGACTTTGAACGCTACGCGCAGCGCTTCTAGCCAAAACGCAACCTACCGCGCGTTCGGTCTCATCTCTTCGGAAACGCCCTCGACAACTGCTGAAATGCTGACTAGCTACTTATCGTCGTCTTCATCTTCGCCTGCTGCGGTGATCTCTTCTTTGAAGTCGTCGATGGCGCGGCGGGCTTCGGCGACGAAGCGGCCCATGTCCCTGGCCATCTTCGGGAGGGAGCCGGGACCGAAGATCACGAGGACGATGAGGCCTATTATTACTACCTCCTGGGGCCCGACGCCGAACATAAGACAGAATATAACCCGCGAACGCGCACCTTACAAACGGCGGCAACTCGCGGGTCTTTGCAGCGTATATACTCAGAGCATGTCTCTCTTCGCTGGAAACCGTTCATGATCTCCTGGGGCGCGGCGCGGACTATTGCCGTCACGTTGGCCTCCCGCACCGAGCGGGGGCCCGCTGGCGACTTCGATTATGCCGGCGCTGTACGGACGACCCTCGACCCTCTCTCGCGGTTCACGGGGATCGAGCTTCCGCAGGGGCCCCCGAGCGGCCGGCAGCTCAGGGTCGCCGACCGGGCGGAGTGGATCGACTTCAACATCGAAGGCTTCGGGCACCTGATGGAGCCCGTCGTGCAACGCGCCGCGGCAGGCGCCGGCGACCTCACGTGGGCCGTCGGAGGCGTGACGCTGACGGCCCAGGTCGGCCTCCTGCTAGGCTTTTTGTCCTCGCGCGTGCTGGGACAGTACGACACGGGGCCGTTGCTAGCGCCGGGGAGGGACGAAGGGCCTGGCAAGGTCTTCTTCCTCGACGGGAACATAGTCTCGGCTGCGGGGAGGCTCGGGGTGACGGTAGACGGGCTGAGGCTCTGGATCGTGCTGCACGAGATGACCCACGCGCTCCAGTTCGAGGGCTTTCCCTGGCTGCGCAGGCACCTCGGGGAGCTTCTGGAGAGCCTGATCTCACCCCTCGCAGAGAGGTTGGGTTTACGCGAGACGCTCAGGCGCCTCTCGACGAACCTGAGGACCGGGGGTCGGTCGGTCGAGCTGCTGATGAGCCGTTCCCAACGCGATTCCTTCGACCGGATGCAGGCCGCGATGTCGGTGATCGAAGGCTATTCGGACTACGTGATGCACAACGTCGGCAGGGGCCTGGTACCCCACTACGAGGATCTGAAGGAGCGCATGGCAAGGAGCAGGAGCCACCGCCCGCCACTCGAGACCGCCGTGTTCCGCCTGACCGGCCTCGATGTCAAGCTGGAGCAGTACAAACTCGGCGAGCAATTCGCCGAAGCCGTCGTACGACGCCAGGGAATGGAAGGCCTCAACCGCATCTGGGAGACCCCCGAGAAGCTCCCCTCGCTCGCCGAAGTCCGCGACCCCAGCCTCTGGATGTCGAGGCTCGGAACGCCATAAAATGGAGAACGACCCGACCCCGATTTCGCCTTCCCTTGGCTACGAGTTCGCCCGCGAAGAGGAGGCCAGGGCTGCCGCCTCTGACCTCGACCGGCGCTTCACGGAAAGCGAGCTCTCCGGCCTCCGCATCTACCGCGTCCGCTGGAACGGCAACTACCTGGTAGAAGCGGCCTTCTCCGAAAGCACCCAGGAAGCACGCCTCCAGGACGCCCGCGCCCTCCTCGGCGAATCCGGCATCCCCGTACACCCCGACGACCTCGAGGACTACAAACGGGCCACGCAACAAAGCAAGGGCCTACCCGACTGGCTGCGCCGCTTCTTCAAGTGAAAGCTCAGGCTTCGCCTCCGCTTTCAGCACGCTACGCCCGTCGGACTCCGCTTTCAGCATTTCAGCCGGTTAGCACTTCAGCTTTTTCGTTCCAGCCCGGCCCGGTCGCGTACGAGGAACCGCAGCGGGTCGTAGCTGGGCCCGACGCTCGCGGCGACGCCGTGAGACGACTTCCTGAAGTGCTGACTAGCTGAGGTGCTAGTCGATTCTTTGTTGAAGGCGGGCGATCTGCTCCCTGAGGTCGTCGATCTCGCGTTCGAGGTACTTTTCCCTGCCGCGGATGCGGGTGTAGCCGGATTCGACGATGGAGCCCAGGCCGTCTACGGCCCGGACGACCGTTCTGCCCAGGAAACGCGCGGAGAGGTCAAGGCCGCCGAACGCCGATTCGCGTGCCGAGCGCGCCGTTGGAGTAGTGGCGAAAGCCCCGACGGCGAAGCCGCCCAGCGCCCCTACGGTCGCCCCGAGCACGAATTTGGTGGTTCCTGCGCCCAAAACCAGCGTCCTCCCGGCACCTTCGAGCTTCGACGGCGCAAGTTTAGCACAGCGCTTGTGCTCCAAGGTTCGCGCAGACGCGGCGGGTTATACTGAGCCACGCATGATGGAGACGGGGAAAAGGGACAGACTCCGCGGCCTGCCCGCCGTGGACGCCGTGATGCGCGAACCGTCAGGACTGGCTCTAGCAGACCTCCACGGTCGGGCTCGGGCGACGGCCGCTGTTCGCGAGGCGATCGACGACTTGCGGCGCCGAATCGCCGCGGACGAAGAACCGGAGGTCTCGGAGAAGGCTGTTGTCGAGGCCGCCGCTGGGCTACTTGCCGGCGGAGGACTCGTCCGGGTCGTCAACGCCACGGGCGTCGTCTTGCACACCAACCTGGGCCGCTCGGTCCTCTCGGAGCAGGCGACCCGGGCGGCCCACGGAGCGGCCACAGGTTACTCCAACCTGGAGTACGAACTCCGCTCCGGCACCAGGGGCTCGCGCTACGATCACGCGGTGCCGTTGCTCAGGGAACTGACAGGCGCCGAGGACGCGCTCGTCGTCAACAACTGCGCGGGGGCGACGCTGCTCGCGCTCTCGGCGGTCGTCGCATCACGAGCCTCCGAGACGCCGGAGGTGATCGTCTCGCGCGGCCAGCTCCTCGAGATCGGGGGCGGCTTTCGCATCCCGGAGGTTCTAGAGCTTTCCGGCGCCCGCCTCAGGGAGGTCGGCACGACCAATCGTACGAGGCTCTCCGACTACGATAACGCGGTAAACGAAAACACGCGCGCGATCCTCTGGGTCCACCCGAGCAACTTCGAGACGGTCGGCTTTACCGAGTCAGTGGGAATCGCAGAACTCACGACCCTGGGACTCCCGGTCGTGGCCGACGTCGGCAGCGGGGCGTTATTGTCCGTGGGTGAAGAGCCCCGGGTTCAGGACGCCGTGGGGGAAGGAGCCGACCTCACCATCTTCTCCGGGGACAAGCTCCTCGGGGGACCGCAGGCGGGGATGGCGGTGGGTAGGGCGCGTTGGGTCTCCGCGATGCGCAGCCACCCGCTCGCACGCGCACTCCGCGCCGACAAGCTCTGCCTCGCCGCCCTGGAAGCGACCCTGAACTCCTACCTCGAAGGCACAGCCGAAGAAGATCTCCCGACCCTCCGAATGATACGAACCCCCCTCTCCGAGATAGAACAGAGGGCCCGTCAACTTGCCGATGCATTGAAGAACTATGTTCCGGATCTGCAGGTCGACGTGGCGCCTTCCGTTGCCCGCAGCGGCGGGGGGACACTGCCTACCTACGAGATCCCATCCTTCGCCGTGAGGCTCGGAGGGACGGACGCAGAAGCGCTGGCCGAGGGGCTACGCTCCGGTGACCCGCCCGTGGTCGGCCGCGTGCGCGAGGGAAAGCTGTGGCTGGATGCGCGGACGCTCCTTCCGGGTGACGAAGAGGCTGTGATCGGGGCCGTGAGACAAGCCCGTGGGTGAGGCCGGCGGGCACAGGATAGTCCTCACCATCGGGACGGCGGGGCATGTGGACCACGGCAAGACCACGCTCGTTCGCTACATGACCGGCACCGACACCGACCGTCTGAAAGAGGAGCACCGCAGGGGCATCTCCATCGTGCCAGGCTACGCGGAGCTGGACCTTCCAAGCGGCCGGCGGGCGAGCCTGGTCGACGTGCCGGGGCACGAGCGCTTCGTCAAGAACATGGTCTCAGGATCTACGGGGGTCGATGCATTCCTGCTTGTCGTCGCCGCCGACGACGGCGTCATGCCCCAGACCCGAGAACACCTGGACATCCTGCGACTCCTCGGCGTCGAACAGGGGGTCCTCGCGCTCTCGAAAACCGATGCGGTGGACGAAGAGATCGTAGAACTGGCCGCCCTGGAGGTCGAGGAACTGCTGGAGTCTAGGGGACTGGATGTTCCAGTGGTCCATGTTAGCGGCGAAACCGGCGAGGGTGTCGAGGACCTGCTGCTGGCGCTCGATGCGATGGTCGTCCGTACGGCTGACCGGAGGCGTGGAGCTCTGGCGCGGCTGCCCGTGGACCGCTCTTTCGTGCTCAAGGGCATCGGGGTCGTGGTGACGGGGACGTTGTGGAGCGGGGAGATAAGGCCTGGCGACACCCTGCACACCACAACGGGTCTGCGCCCGAGGGTACGCGGCGTGCAGAACCATGGCCACCCCGCCGAGGTTGCCCACGCCGGCGCCCGCACGGCCCTCGACCTCACGGGAATCGAGATCTCGGAGATCGAAGCCGGCGAGGTCCTGCTCTCCTACCCCGTTCCAGCGAGCCGCGACATCGACGCCCGCGTCCGACTCCTGGAGACCGCGAAGCCGCTCTCCCACGGCGCCCTCGCACGGATGCACCATGGGACCCGCTCCACGAGCGCCCGCGTCAGGCTGGCCGACAGGGAAGAGATAGAACCCGGCACCACGGCCCTCGCCCGCCTACGGCTCGACGAGCCGTTCGTCACGCTCCGGGGCGACCGCTTCGTGCTGCGCTCCATGGAAGGCACCACGGTGGGCGGCGGCACCGTGCTCGACCCTTACCCGACGGGCCGCCGTCCCGACGCCTCATGGCTCGAAGCCCTCGAAAGCGGCGACGCGAAAGAGGCCGTCCCGCTCGCCCTGGCCCGGAAACCGCGCGAAGGCATGACCACCGGAGAACTCTCGCTCGTCCTCGGGCTCTCATACGGCGAAGTCTCCCACGCCGTGGAGGCCGAAGCCAGCCTGGAAACGGTGGGAGAGATCCACGCTCCGGCCGAAGCAGTCGCGGCGGCGCGCGACCGGCTCCTCGAAGCACTCGAACGCCACGCCGCCGGGCACCCCGAGAGCCCCGAGCTCACCGTCGCCGAAGCCCGCACCGCCACGGGCCTCTCGACTCGCCTCGCCGACGCCCTGCTCGAGGACATGGAAAAAGGAGCGATAAGGGTGACCGATGAGGGCGTCGCCCTGCCGCACGAAGAACTACCTGCCGAGCTGGAACGCGAGGCGGCGGAGTTGCTCGAAGAGCTAAGGGCCACGGGCTCCGAACCTCCAACGGTGGAGCCCACGCCGGCCCTGCGACTGCTCGTAAAGCGGGGTGATGCGGTCGAACTAGGAAGCTCGCTTTTCGCCGCGCGCGAAGCAGCAGAGTCGGTACTGGAACGCATCAAGACCACCTGCCGGGAAGATGGCGAAATCTCCCTGGCAGGACTCCGCGACAGCCTCGGCACCAGCCGCAAGTTTGCCCAGGCCTGGCTCGAGTACTCCGACGCCGCGGGCCTCACCAGCCGCACAGGCGACGTGAGGGTCCTCACCAGACGCTACAGGCAGGCGATAGAATAAAGTCTGCTCGCCCAACCCGGAATGCGTGGGCCTGGTGGCCCGGCCGGTCTTCAAAACCGGTTTGCGGTCGTAACACGGCCGTGGCGGTTCGATTCCCCCGCATTCCGCAGTATAAGCTGGTCAGCCAGTCAGCATGTCAGCTAAAGGTCTCTTGGTATGGCACGCTGCTCCGGCAAGCGGTCGGGCATGGCAAGCAAATCCCTCGCGCGGAAGCGCAGGACACGTATCCGTACTAAGCTGACTAGCTGAAGTGCTGATCAGCTGAAATGCTTAGAAACCGGAGGTTTCGACATGAGCTTTTCGCACCTCGACAACGAGGGCGCGGCCAGGATGGTCGACGTGGGAGAGAAGGCCGTCGTGCGGCGGACCGCCGTCGCCGGTGGCTCTGTGCGCATGTCTCTAGAGACCGTGGCGTTGTTGCGGGATACGGCGTTGCCCAAGGGCGACGTGTTGAGCACGGCCAGGATCGCCGGTGTGATGGCGGCCAAGAAGACGCCCGATTTGATCCCGCTCTGCCACGGCCTGAACCTTACCTCCGTGGACGTGGAGTTCGAGGTCGGCCATGGTCACATCGGGATCACGGCTACGGTCCGCGCGAGCGACAGGACGGGCGTAGAGATGGAGGCCCTAACCGCCGTGAGCGTCGCTGCTTTGACCGTCTACGACATGTGTAAGGCCGTAGACAAGGGCATGGTCGTGGGGGAGATCAAATTGCTTAGGAAGACCAAGGAATCAGCAGGGCCGTGAAGGCTTACACGGCCTCCCGTGGCGGTGCATGCAACACTTTGTTCGCCAATGATGACGAAGTTACGGTTATGCTAGACTTTCTGGCTAACCCATGGGCTATTCGTTAAGCTGGGAGCAGAGATCGAGGGTCAAAACACCTTTCTTTACCCCATATTCCTGGACCTCACCGGCAGGCGCTGCGTCGTGGTCGGGGGCGGCTCGGTAGCGACGAGAAAGGTTCGCAAGCTCTTGCAAGCGGGGGCCGAAGTCGTGGTGGTCTCTCCCGAAGTACTTCCCGAACTCGCGAACATGGACGTCGAGCTACTGTATCGCACTTACGAGCACGGTGATCTCGAAGGCGCTGACCTTGCGTTTACGGCGACTGACTCGCGGGAGGTGAACGCGGCGGTCGCGCGCGAGGCGAGGGAGAGCGGGGTGCGCATCAACGTCGCCGACAGGCCTTCCGAGGGGGATTTCGCGGTGCCATCGACGTTGCGGAGAGGGAGCCTCCAGGTTGCCGTCTCGACGGGTGGGGCGTCTCCGACGCTGGCGCGGAGGATCAGAAACGAGCTGGAGGCGGCGTTCGGGCCGGAGTGGGCCGGCGTGGTCGAAGAACTCGAGGCAGTCCGACGCAGCCGCGAGGCGCCGGACGAGGACCTCGAAGAGGAGGTGAGCCGGTGCTTGTCGCGGTTGCGGGGATGAGCCACCGCTCGGCGCCCGTCGAGGTGCGCGAGCGGGTAGCGTTTCCGCCGTGCGCGGGGCGCGGCTTCCTCAGGCGCCTCAAGGACGAGGGGGTCGTTGCGGAGGCGGTGCTGCTCTCGACCTGCAACAGGACCGAGGTCTACGCCGTCGTGGAAGACGAGGGTGCTAGGGGGCGCATGCTCGACCTTCTCGCCGAAGACAGGGGCGTCGGGCGGGCATCGCTGGAGTGGGATACGTACTGGCTCACGGACTCCGAGGCCGTGCGGCACCTGTACAGGGTCGCTTCTTCTTTGGACTCGATGGTCGTGGGGGAAGGTCAGATCCTCGGCCAGGTCCGCGAGGCGTACAGGGCGGCGACCGAGGAGCACTGCGCGGGCCAGATCCTCAACCGCCTCTTCCACACCTCGCTCAGGGTCGGCAAGAAGGTCCGCTCCGAGACGGGAATAGGCGACAGCTCCCTCTCCGTGCCGCGCGTCGCCGTGAAGCTTGCCGAGGAGGTCTTCGGTTCGCTTGCAGGAAGGCGGGCCCTGGTCCTCGGCGCCGGAGACATGAGCGAGCTCGTCGTCAAACACCTCAAGGACAGGGGCGTCTCCGACCTCCTCATCGCTAACCGTACCCCCGAACGCGCCAGGCTGCTCGTAGACCGGGTGGGGGGCAGGGCCGTCTCGTTCGGCGCCATGGCCGACGAGTTGCCCGGAATCGACGTCGTGGTGAGCTCCACGGGATCCGGGGAGTGGGTCGTCGGGAGCGAGACCGTGTCGGGGGCCATCGAATCGAGGGAAGACCCGCTGTTCTTCATAGACATCGCCGTTCCCAGGGACATCGACCCGGTGGTCCAGAACCTGGAGAATGTGTACCTCTACGACATAGACGACCTTCAGACCGTCGTCGCGCGTAACGCCGAGGGTCGGCAGGACGCCGCGGAGGAGGGGGAGGCAATGATCTCCCCGGCCGTACTGGAGTTCACGGGCTGGCTCTCGACGCTGCACGTCGTGCCCATGATCCAGGAGCTCCGCGACGGGGCCGAGCAGATCAGGCGCCACGAGCTCGCCCGCGCCTTGAAGAGGATGGATCTCTCGCCCGAGGAGGCCGCCTCCGTCGAACGTATGAGCCACTCGCTCGTAAACAAGCTGCTGCACGGTCCGATCCAGGAGATAAAGGCCCGCGCCGAGGTCGGCTCCCCGCTCGAAAGCTCCGAAGTCAGACGCCGCCTCCTTGCCCTGGACGGCCTCGACGTCGAGCTGCACCGCTCGCGCCACCAGTCCCGATGACCCGCAATAACCCCGCCATCCTCGGTACGCGTGGCTCGAAACTCGCCCTCGTGCAGGCGGAAGAGTGCGCGAGAAGCCTGCGCGAGAGTGGCATCGCGGTGGAGGTCCGCATCATCAGGACGACCAGCGAGCACCTTCCCGACACCCCCCTCGCCGTGATCGACCAGCGGGACGTGTTCACCCGCCAACTCGACGAAGCGCTGCTTTCGGGGCAGATAGACCTCGCCGTACACTCTCTCAAAGACGTGCCGACGGAGCTGCCCGAAGGGATCTCGCTCTCCGCCGTCACCCGTCGCCACAACCCCTTGGACGTGCTCGTCTCGGAAAGACCATACACCCTGGACGACCTGGCGCACGAGGCTGTCGTTGCCACGTCCAGCCTGCGGAGGAAGGCGCAGCTACTTCACCACAGGCCTGACCTGGAGATCGTCGGCATCAGGGGCAACGTGGACACGCGCGTGCGCAAGATGCGCGAGGGAGCGGCCGACGCTGTCGTGCTGGCCCGCGCCGGCCTCGAACGCCTCGGCCTCGACGCCCCGCACACCGTGATCCCACCCGATATCGTGCTCCCCGCCGTCGGCCAGGGCGCTCTCGCCGTCGCCACGATAGGGGATCATCCGCTTCGCGATCCTATCCGCGAAGCCCTGAACCACGAGCCCACCGAGAGGGCGGTGCTCGCCGAGCGGGCGATGCTCCGCGCGCTCGAAGGCGGTTGCAGGGTACCCGTCGGGGCGACCAGCGCCGTGGGAGGAAGCGTGGTGCGGCTCGGCGGGATCGTCATCTCGCCGGACGGGGCGCTCGCCTACCGCGGAGAGATCAGGGGCGAGGAGCCCGAGGAAGTAGGGAAGAGGCTGGCGTTCGACCTGCTGGAGCAGGGTGCGGCGGTGGTGCTGGGCGAGGTCAGGGAGGTGAGGCGGTAGGTGACCCGGATGTTCGCCAGGGCCATCGTGCGGGGTGTTCCGGAGACGATCAGCGCCGGCATAACCACCGCGGAGCTGGGGGAACCCGACGCCGAGAAGGCCCGCGAGCAACACCGTTCCTACGTCGCCACACTGGAGGATTGCGGCCTCGAGGTGATCATGCTCGAAGCGGACGAGCGTTACCCGGATTCAGTCTTCGTCGAGGACACGGCGGTAGTAACCGACCGGTGCGCGATCGTCACGACCCCGGGGGTGGAGGAGCGGAAGGGAGAGGTCCACGAGGCCGAAAAGATGTTGGCAGGGCTCTACGGGGATGTCGAACGTATCATCGATCCTGGGACCGTGGACGGGGGTGACCTTCTGCAGGCCGGGGACCACTTCTTTGTCGGCCTGTCGAAGAGAACCAACAGGGAGAGCGCCGAGCAGCTAGCGGCGATCTTACAGAGGTACGGTTTCGGGGTTTCCCTCGTAAAGTTGCGCCGGTTCTTGCATCTCAAGACCGGGGTCGCCTACCTCGGGGGCGACGACCTAGTGGTGTCGGGCGAACTGGTGGAGAAGTACGACTTTCGAGGATTCGACAAAATCGTCGTATCCCCGGAGGAGGAGTACGGCGCGAACTGCATCAGGATCAACGACCGTGTGCTCGTGGCCGAGGGTTACGAAACGGCGAAGCGCGGCATCGCCGAACGGGGGTATGAGGTCACCGGGCTGGAGATGTCCGAGTTTAGGAAGTTGGACGGCGGGCTGAGCTGCCTCTCGCTGCGTCTGCCGGAGCTGAAGCCGTGATCTACCTCGTCGGAAGCGGGCCGGGAGACCCGGGACTGTTCACGGTCAAGGGCGTCAGGTGCATGGAGGAGGCCGACGCCGTGGTCTACGACAGGCTCGCCCCGGAGGCGCTCCTAAAGTACGCGAGGCCCGAGGCAGAGAAGATCTACGTCGGCAAAAAACCCGGCAACCCCACGATGTCGCAAGAGGAGATCAACGACCTCCTCGTAGAGCTCGGCTGCGCCGGGAAGACCGTCGTACGCCTGAAGGGCGGCGACCCGTACATCTTCGGACGCGGCGGCGAGGAGGCGCTCGCCCTGTACAGAGCCGGACTGCCCTTCGAGGTCGTCCCCGGCGTGACGAGCGGCATCGCCGCCCCAGCCTACGCTGGCATACCCGTCACCCACAGGCACATCTCCACCAGCGTCGCGTTCGTCACGGGACACGAAGACCCGACGAAGGGCCGCACGGACGTAGACTGGGAAAAACTTGCCAACGGCGCCGACACGCTCGTGCTGTACATGGGCGTCGGCCGACTGGCAGAGATCTCCTCCGGCCTCATCGCCGCCGGAAGGGCGCCGAACACGCCCGTGGCCTGCGTCAGGTGGGGGACCGTACCGGAACAGAGCACCGTCACGGGAACGCTCGAAGACATCGCAGACTGTGTCGCCGAGGCGGGTCTGAAGCCGCCGGCGATCATCGTCGTCGGGGAGGTCGTCGCCCTGCGCGAGGCCGGTCTCGACTGGTACGAGCAGCGCCCACTCTTCGGCCGCCGGGTGGTGGTCACGCGGGCACGGACGCAGGCTGGCGAGCTTTCGGCAGAGCTCGAGAGACTCGGAGCCGCGGTCTACGAGTTCCCGACCATCGAGATCTCGCCTCCCGAAGACTTCGGACCTCTCGACGACGCCGTTCGCAAGCTCGACTCGTTCGACTGTCTGGTATATACCAGTGTAAACGGGGTTGAAGCTTTCGTCGATCGTCTGCGGCATCACGGTCTCGATCTGCGTGCCGTGCCGCGCGGCGCGAGGGTGGCTGCCATCGGTCCCGCGACGGCCGAGAAGCTGGAGGAGGTCGGACTGCGGGTCGATGTAGTCCCGAGTGAGTACAGGGCGGAGGCCTTGATCGAAGCTCTCGACGCTGGATCGCTCGCTGGCGAGCGCGTGCTCATTCCTCGGGCGAAGGTGGCGCGTGAAATTTTGCCCGAGAAGCTCAGGGAGGCGGGCGCCGAGGTCGTCGTACCTCCCGCCTACGAGTCGGTGCCGTCTTCCGAGGGCAGGGAGGAGTTATCCTTGCGTCTGCGGTCAGGCGAGATAGACTGCGTGACGTTCACGGCCAGCTCAACGGTGGAGAACTTCGTTGGGGCGTTTGCGGCTGATGAGGCAGCGTGGTTGCTCTCTGGGACGAGGGTCGCTTGCATAGGCCCGATCACGGCCGACACCGCCCGCAATCGCGGCCTCCGCGTCGACGCCGAAGCCGATGAGTACACGATACCGGGGCTCGTAGAGGCGGTAACGAACCTCCTCTCGGCCGACCCGGCGAAGAGGGGTGAGTAGGATGGCCTTCCCGCAACAAAGGCTAAGGAGAATTAGGCGCACGGCGGGTTTGAGGGACCTCGTGCGGGAGACGCGGCTCTCGCCGCGGGACTTCGTCTACCCGATCTTCGTGACCGCAGGGGAGGACGTAAAGAACCCCATAGCCTCGATGCCGGGGATCTTCCAGCTCTCCATAAACCACGCCGCCGCCGAGGCCCTGCGGGCGTACGAACTCGGCATCCCGGCCGTGCTGCTCTTCGGCATCCCCGACCACAAGGACGAGGCAGCGACAGGGGCCTACGACCCCGAGGGAATCGTCCAGCTCGCCACCCGCGCCATCAAGGACGCCACACCCGAACTGCTCGTGATCACGGACGTGTGCCTGTGCGAGTACATGAGCCACGGACACTGCGGGGTCGTCGAGAAGGAGACGGGCGAGGTGCTCAACGACGTGAGCCTGGAACTGCTCGCCCGCACCGCGGCATCCCAGGCCGAAGCCGGTGCCGACATAGTCGCCCCATCCGACATGATGGACGGGCGCGTGGCGGCGATCCGGGCCGAGCTAGACAACGAGGGCTTCGAGAACACCCCCATAATGGCGTATGCGGCAAAATACGCCTCCGCCTTCTACGGCCCGTTCCGCGACGCCGCCGACAGCGCCCCGCAGTTCGGCGACCGGCGCAGCTACCAAATGGACCCAGCCAACGCCCGCGAGGCGCTCGTCGAGACGGCCCTCGACGTAGAGGAAGGCGCCGACATCATCATGGTCAAGCCCGCTTTGCCTTACCTCGACGTATTGCGCCGCGTCCGCGAGACGACCGACCTTCCCGTCGCGTCGTACAACGTGAGCGGCGAGTACGCCATGGTCAAGGCCGCCTCCCAGAACGGATGGCTCGACGAACAGCGGGCCGTAATCGAAGCGCTAACCGGCATCAAACGCGCCGGGGCCGACATCATCATCACCTACCACGCCCCAGACGCGGCCCGGTGGTTGTCCGGGTGACGAAAACGAACGGACGGTTCGCTTACGCGCGGTTCGTGTGAAGGCGAGGGCGGTTCGCGAACCGCCCTCGGTACGTGCGGGGTTCGTGGTCCGCCTCCACGCAGCGCCCCGTCTCACACGGCGCAACCTCTGCCCATCCATCCGATCTGGATGGGCTTGCCTTCCTCGCAGATGACGGGGACCGTCCTGTTGCCGCCACTAAGCTCCAACATGCGCTCGAGGGCTTCCTGGTCCTTCTCCACGTCGTACTCGATGAAGTCCACCCCGCGCCAATCCAGGCCTTCGCGGGCGGCCTCGCTGTGGGGACAGCCGGCCGTCGTGTATAGCTCTATCGGCTTGCTCATTGGTTCCTCCTCGTGCGGAGCGTGTTCGCCGATTCTATCTCTCCCCGTGACGCTTCGGCGTTGTTCCGGGGACGGTCATGGGCTACGATGGAGGAGGGATCGGGAACGCAGCCTGTATGCGCCGCGAGGAGTGGTCCGTTGCACGAACTCTCTATAGCAGAGTCGGTGGTCGGGATCGCCAGCCGTCAGGCGGACGGGCGGCGGGTTACCAGGGTGCACATGAAGGTGGGCCATCTGCGCCAGGTCGTGCCCTCTGCGCTGGCTTTCGGTTTCGGGCTCCTGGCCGAAGGAACGCCGGTCGAGGGCGCGGAGCTGGAGATGGAGCAGGTCCCCGCGGAAGGAAGGTGCCGCGGGTGCGGGACGCAGAGCCGGCTCGCCAGCTTCCCCCTGCAGTGTGAGGGGTGCGGAAGCTTCGACCTGAAGATCCTCAAAGGGGAAGAGCTGATCGTCGATTCACTCGAACTGGAGGAGGCATAAGGATGCACGGCACGGCGGTAAAGAAGGTGGTCCTCGAAAACGTCCTAGACGCGAACGACACGCTCGCCGGGGCGAACCGGGAACTGTTTGACCGGGCCGGGACGTACGCGATCAACATGATGAGCTCTCCCGGGGCGGGGAAGACAGCGTTGCTGGAGCGCACGCTGGAGCGGTTGCGAGGCAAACTTCGTCTCGGCGTTCTCGAAGGGGATGTGCAGACCACCCTGGACGCCGACAGGCTGGCCCGTTTCCGCATCCCCCTGGTGCAGGTCAATACCAACCCCGGTTTCGGCGGCGAGTGCCATCTCGACGCCAACATGGTGCGTTCGGGCCTCGCCGAACTCCCGCTCGAGGACATAGACATCCTGATTATCGAGAATGTGGGGAACCTGGTGTGTCCCGCGGAGTTCAGGGTGGGGGAGGACGTAAGGGTCATGGTCTACTCCGTCACGGAAGGGGAGGAGAAGCCGCTAAAGTACCCGCTCATGTTCCGCTCGGCCGACCTGGTACTCGTAAACAAGGTGGATCTGCTGGAGCACCTGGACTTCGATCTGGAGCAGTTCCTCGACAACCTCGATACGGTCAACCCGGGCGTCGGGCGCATCCTAACCAGCGCGCGGACCCGTCAGGGCGTCAATGATTGGTGTGACTGGCTCGAGCAGCGCCTGAATGACATCTGAGATGCGGGTCGTGTCTATGTTTACAGCAATTGGGGGTAGTGTTATTCTGCCCTCGCTACTTGTTAGTGGGTGATAGGTAGACGGGGAAAGCGGCGCGTTAGGGATTCAGGAAGCAGGCTGAACCACCGACCATCCTATTGGGGTGAGGGGTGTGCTGTAAGAGCGCTCGGCAGAGAGGAAACTCTTGTGAACAGGCCGGTGACAGGGGTGGAGGTCCATTTGTTCGGACTCTTGTGAAGAGCGTACTGTTCAAGAACCGCCGGTCGTAGGGCGCAAGGGGAATGGAGGAACGGTTCGTGACGGAGACTCAAGCTACTAGCTATGGAGCCGGGGTGGAGGAGGTACACGTCCTGTGGATCTCCGAGGGAATGAGTTGTGACGGAGACACCATCTCCGTGACCGCTGCAACACTGCCTAGCCTTGAGGATGTGTTGTTGGGCAACATACCGGGCCTGCCACAGGTGCATCTGCACAACAAGGTATTGGATCCCTCGCTCGGTGGGGAGGAATACTTGCAAGTCTTTCGTCAGGCGGCCAATGATGAGCTCGACGCCCCGTTCGTCCTGGTGATCGAGGGCTCTATCCCGAACGAGAACATAAACGGGGATGGCTACTGGACGTCGTTCGGGAACGACCTGACTACCGGCGAGCCCCTCACCCTCAACTGGTGGATAGATCATCTGGCACCAAGGGCGTGGGCGGTAGTGGCCGCCGGAACCTGCGCGACTTACGGTGGGATCCACGCGATGGCGGGCAACCCCACGGGTTGTATGGGGCTCGCGGACTACCTGGGATGGAACTTCCGCTCGGTGGCGGGCATCCCGATCGTGAACGTGCCTGGATGTCCCGTGCAGCCGGACAATTTCATGGAGACCCTCACCTGGTTGCTCTATCAGGCCGCCGGCATGTCGCCGATGATCCCGCTGGACGACCAGCTCAGGCCCACGTGGCTCTTCGGGAAGACCGTACACGAGGGTTGCGACAGGGCCGCCTACTACGAGCAGGGCGACTTCGCCATGGACTACAACTCGCCCAAGTGCCAGGTGAAGATCGGCTGCTGGGGGCCCGTCGTCAACTGCAACGTGACCAAGAGGGGCTGGATGGATGGGGTCGGCGGCTGCCCCAACGTTGGAGGCATCTGCATCGGCTGCACGATGCCTGGCTTCCCTGACAAGTTCATGCCTTTCATGGACGAGCCGCCGGGCGGGACGCTCTCTTCGAGCATGACCAAGGTCTACGGCGCCATGATCCGGAGGCTAAGAAGCATGACCAACGATACGGTAAACAAGGAACCCAAGTGGCGCCACAACCGCGACGAGCTCACGACCGGCTACAACCCGCGCTGGCCAAATTAGGGAGGGGGCATTAAGTGGCTATCCGAGAGGAAATTCCGGCAGAATCCAGGAACCTCACGGAGATGTCGTGGGACCCGATCACCAGGATCGTCGGGAACCTCGGGATCTACACCAAGATAGACTTCGACGACAGGGAAGTGGTCGAGTGCAAGAGCACCTCCTCCGTCTTCCGCGGCTACAGTGTGTTTATGAAGGGCAAGGACCCGCGCGACTCGCACTTCATCACCAGCCGCATCTGCGGCATCTGCGGCGACAACCACGCCGTCTGCTCGGTCTATGCCCAGAACATGGCTTACGGGATAGCGATGCCGCCGCTTGCCGAGTGGATCTACAACCTGGGCGAAGCCGCCGAGTACATGTTTGACCACACCCTCTTCCAGGACAATCTAGTGTTCGTGGACTTCTGCGAGCAGATGGTCAGGGAGACTAATCCGGGCGTGCTGGAGCAGGCGGAGCAAACGGATGCTCCCAACGCCGAGATCCACGGCTACCGCACCATCGCCGACATCATGCGCGCCTTCAACCCCTTTACGGGCAAGCTGTACAAAGAGGCGTTGAACGTCAGCCGGATCACCCGCGAGATGTTCTGCCTGATGGAGGGGCGGCACGTCCACCCTTCGACGATCTACCCTGGCGGCACGGGCACGATGTCGACGCCACAGCTCTTCACCGACTACCTGAGCCGCCTGATGAGGGTCATAGACTTCATCAAGCAGGCCGTCGCGATGAACGACGACGTCTTCGACTTCTTCTACGAAGCGATGCCAGGCTACGAGGAGGTCGGTAACCGGCGCATCCAGCTCGGCTGCTGGAGCGCGTTCCAGAACCCGGACGCGTGCGACTACAAGTACGAAAACATGGCTGATTGGGGACGGGAGGCGTACGTTACGCCCGGTATCGTGGTGGACGGCGAGCTGGTGACCACGAGCCTGGTGGACATAAACCTCGGCATCCGCATCCTGCTCGGGTCCTCCTACTACGAGGACTGGCAAATCGAGGAGACCTTCGTAACCCACGATCCTCTGGGCAACCCGGTAGACAAGCGGCACCCGTGGAACCAGACCACTCTGCCCAAGCCGCAGAAGCGGGATCTGGAGGGCGGGAAGTACAGCTGGGTCATGAGCCCGCGCTGG
>JBKPOM010000035.1:0-3954 GCA_046733115.1 Actinomycetota bacterium
AGACCGTGCGGCTGTAGCGATCGTAGAGCACGGAGATGGACGCCTCGATCTCAGGCCCATCGAGGCGGGCCATGAGCTGCTCATCTGATAGTTCATTCGTTCGCCGGGTAATCATGTGAGGTGGGTCATCTGTATCCCATCACGCACGAGAAGTTCTGTTAAACGATGCCGCCCCGGCTTCTAGTTCCCGGCGCGGCAATAGACCGTCCGCAACGCCCTTGCAGTCCTCGCGGTTCTTGCGCAGCCGCTCCTGGAGGCGCAAGGAGTTGACCTCCGTGTGCGTCTGTTAGTTGTGCTCCCTGATCGTGTACGGGTCGAAATCCATGGCACGGTTCATTTCCTTTGCTTTCCCTTCTTGGCCTGAGCATTACGAACGCAACTATGGCCCGTCCCGACAAGGAGCACATCGTGGAAACGACGTAGCGGGGTACGTATCTTTGTAGTGGTAGGCAGAGACGGGTAACTACGTGATTTTACGTAGGGGTGGGTATTTATCGCGATGTGCACTGGTATTGACCCAACATCGTGCTGGGGGTTGGACGATAGCGCATGATACGCCGTCCCGTAGCCGATTCACCCACGAGCCGACGCTTGGAGGAGTGGATCAACAGCACCAACTACCGCCATAGAAGGAGAGCAGCTCAGGCGAGGCCGTGCTCCAGGGCGAAGCGCGTGGCCGCGGCGCGGGAGTTCACCCCCAGCTTGTGGTAGATCGAGGTCAGGTGGGTCTCGACCGTGCGGGGGCTCAGGTAGAGCTGTTTGGCGATCTGGGCGCTGGTTATTCCCCCGGCCACCAACCCTAGCACCTCGAGCTCCCGTGATGTCAGGCCGGCCGGATGCTCGGGCGCGGAGGAGAGGGTAGCCGTGGGGGGCTCCTCTTCCGAGAGGGCGTACTCGATCGCTCTCTTCAGCTCCATTGCTTGTCCTTGCGCCAGTGCCTGCCTCCAGGCGGGTTTCCCCAACCGCGAGCGGGCGGCGGCCAGATAAGGTTTGCGCCAGGCATCCTCCCTGGGACTGTGCTGGTAGCCCACCGCCTCGTGCAGAGCGAGACGCTGCGCTTCGGCCGCCCCGAAGAGCCGGGCCGTCCGCCCGGCCTCTCCTGCGGCTCCGGCGACGCACGCCAGCCCGTCGAGGCTCTCCGAGGCGATCATCCTATCGCCCAACCCTCCGCAGAGCGTGAGGCTTTCTTTGTAGAAGGTCCTGGCCCGCTCGTGGTCTCCTTGCAACAGCGTGGCCCAGCCCAGGTTGTCCAGGGCGTATGGCAAGCTGTCGTTGTATCCGCGATCCCGGCACAGCGCCGCGGCTTCCTCGTTCAGGGCCGCTCCGCGCTCGTAGTCGCCTTCGAGCAGTAGCACGTAGCCCAGGCCGAGCAAGAAAACGGGTAGTCGGAAGGCATAGCCCGCCTCCCGGCACAGGGCGATGCCCTCTTCGTAGATCTGCTTGGCCCGCGCCGTGTCGCCCGGGGGGTTAGTTGGTACTCGGCCGAGCCGGAGTAGCGCTTCTGCGATCATGACCTTGTCATCGGCTTCCCTGCTGAGCGCGAGGCTCTCTTCGAGCAGTTCCTTCGCCCGCTCGTAATCTCCTTGGCTCCACAACGGCGCTGCCATCATTATCCGTAAGGATGCGGCGAAGCTACCCCCGATCTCCGCTTCTTTGCTTAGCTTGAGGCCCTCCTTGGCGACCGCTTCTGCCCGATCCAGGTCCCACTGATCGGTCAACCAGAACATCGCCATCAAGGCCTTCATCCGCGCCGCCACCGAC
The DNA here is from genome assembly GCA_046733115.1 of Actinomycetota bacterium. Lineage (GTDB taxonomy): Bacteria > Actinomycetota > Rubrobacteria > Rubrobacterales > Rubrobacteraceae > Rubrobacter_D. The sequence continues at coordinate 1,762 of JBKPOM010000035.1, forward strand.
GTCCGGTCGTCCTCTGCCAGCGCTGCCTCCAGCCACTTCCTCCCCTCAGCCATGTCTCCGTGCGCGCGCCAGAATATGCACAAAGCTGCCGCCAGCCTCAAGGCTTGCTCCGTTTCGCCTCGCTCGAAGGGCCATGAGAGAGCCGCCCTCAAGTTGTCGTGTTCGGCCTCCAGACGTTGGAACCACTCCACATCGTCAGGACCCCGCAACCTCGGCTCGGCTTCCTCGGCCAGGTCGAGGAAGAAACCGGCGTGCCGGCACCGTACCTTTTCTGCCTCCCCGCTCCGCCCGAGCTTCTCTAGCGCGTACTGCCTGACAGGCTCCAGCAGCCTGTGGCGTACCCCTCCTTGCTCGGTCGGCTCCGCCACGACCAACGACTTTTCGACCAGTTCCGACAGCAGTTCCAGGACCTCATCCTCGTCGACGCCTTCGCCTGCAGCCACCTTCTCGGCGGCTTCGAGGGTCCATCCTCCCACGAAGACGGAGAGCCGTGCGAACGAAACCCTCTCTGGCTCAGGGTGGAGGTCGTAGCTCCAGTCGAGGGTCCCCTTCAGCGTCCGTTGGCGCGGGGCCCTCGTGCGCTCGCCCTTCGTAAGGAACCCCGGAGAGTCGCCCAGCCTCTCGGCGATCTGCCCAACGCCGAGAACTCCCATCCGCGCCGTCGCCAGCTCTATGGCAAGCGGGATGCCGTCCAACTTCCGGCACACCCCCGCTACCGCACCCGCGTTCTGCCGCGTCAGCTCGAACCCCGGCGAGCGGGACTTGCCTCTCTCCACGAACAGCCGCACCGCCTCGTAGCGCGCGAGGTCCTCGGGATCGGGCAAGGCTCCCGCGTCGGGCACCGCGAGGGATGGCACCGTCCAGTTCGTCTCGCCCGTCACCCCGAGCGCCTCCCGGCTGGTTGCAAGGACGCGTAGGTTCTCGCAGCAAGCAAGGAGCGTGTCCACGAGCTCCGCGCAGGTCTCGATCAGGTGCTCGCAGTTGTCCAGGATCAAGAGCGTCCGCCTGGAGTGCAAGAAGTCCACGAGCGTATCTATGAGCGCCTCCCCAGGACGCTCCGGCACCCCCACGGCCTCGGCCACCACCTTTGGAACAAGCGCCCTCTCGGAGAGGGGAGCAAGCCCTACGAACCACACCCCGTCCGGGTAGGCGTTCACGAGTTCGCGGGCCGCTTCTAGCGCGAGGCGAGTCTTGCCAGAGCCTCCCACCCCGGTTAGCGTGAGGAGCGGGGCTCTGGCCAGTTCGCGTTCGACCTCGAGCATCTCTTGCTCACGGCCCACGAAGCTGCTCCTGGGTATCGGCAGGTTGTGCCGGGGAGTGCTAGGGGACTGTGGTGTCCCGCTAGTAGTCAAACAGTACCCGCCTTTTCGGCCGCCCGACCGTCGACCTCGGGCGAAGTGCCTCGGGCGAAGTGCGCGACCCTCGCAGTGCCGGCACATCCACCCAATTTATTCTAGCAAGTATTCTACGGCAGCTCGTTGCGTGAGAAGCGCAAGAGTGGGCCGTGGCGGTCCTTGCGGAGAAGGCATAAGCACCTTCGACAAATTCCTTTGCTGCCGACCCGACGGCGCGTAGGACAGGGTTCCTGCTCTCCACGGTCGGGTGCTCCGCTCATTGTGACAACCTCCGAAACTATCGACGTACGACGGCTCTGTTCCAGCTCAACGCCGATGCGTTGCTCCGGCGCAGAACCGGCTGGGCGAATCTTTCGTACAACCGTTCGCTAGACCATGGCGGCTCTCGTGGCCCTTGAACAGAGGAGAGAAGATGCGCCAACCACTCCGTCATATTGAAGCTCCGGTCACGTCGGTGGTCGCGCTGTTCGTCTGGGGGGCGTTGGGCTTTTTGGGCCTGCTCGTGCTGGCGCTCACGCTCGCACTCGGTCTATGGGACCGTATCCATTCGTGGATCAGAGGACAAGATGTGAATGTCCTTTCCAAGGCATCGAGGTCCGGCTACCTTATCTGCCCGGCGTGCGAAGTGGGCAAGCTACACCCCTCAGGGGGCGGGTTTGCGCGCTGCGGACGGTGTGGATACGTCCTCGACGCCCAGATGCTGCTGCTTCTCGAGCGGATAGTCGCCCTGCCCGAGGTCCTGGGCAAGCATGCCTGCGAATGCGGCCACCCCGAGATGCGCTTGTTGCCAGACGGGGTGTACCACTGCCCCGCCTGCGGTTCGGAGGTCTTGCTGTTG
>JBKPOM010000036.1:0-5212 GCA_046733115.1 Actinomycetota bacterium
CCGTAAGGGACAGAAGATTGCGGGCGGACTTTTGAGCGTCCAGAAGATCTACCTTGAGCCCTCGGTAGTGGAGTATAGACGGGGGCGGGAGATTCTGGCGCGCTTCCCGGACGCCCAGCGCATAGAGGTACCCTCTCACTGGAATATCCCGCAGCTGCACGGGGACACGAACGGCGTGGGCGACTGGAGCAAGACGAAGAAGGCGGTGCTCGTGCTCGGTACGAAGAAGGACGTCTCCTGCCAGCCGTTCTACCGCAGCTGCGACTTCATCGCCCCCTCGCAAGCAAACGGCTGCGCGATGGCGTGCTCGTACTGCTACGTCGCACGTCGCAAGGGCAACGCCAACCCCATCACGGCGTTCGTGAACATCGAGGATATGTTGGACTCAATCGAGCGGCACGCCGCAAAGCAAGGCATGAAGCTTGAGGAGACGCAGGCGGATAGCGAGCTTTGGGTCTACGAGCTCGGGACCAACAGCGACCTCTCGGTCGACGCCGCGATCAGCGACAACGTCCGCGACCTCGTCGCCCTCTTCCGTACCCTACCAAACGCGAAGGCGACGTTCGCCACCAAGTTCGTGAACCGTGAGATTCTGGGCTACGACCCACAAGGGAGAACGCGCATCCGCTTCAGCCTTATGCCGCCGGCGACATCGAAGCTCGTAGACGTGAGGACGTCTCGAATCGAGGAGCGCGTCCTGGCTATCAACGACTTCGTGGAGGCCGGCTATGAAGTGAACGTGAACTTCGGGCCCGTGATCCTTACGGACGGGTGGCGCGCGGACTACGCCTCGCTCTTCTCGATGCTCGACGACGCGCTCTCGGAGAAGGCGAAGCGCCAGCTAGCAGCAGAGATCATCTTCCTCACCCACTCCGAGGAACTGCATGGGGTCAACCTAAGGTGGCACTCGAAGGGCGAGGTGATCCTTTGGCGCCCCGAACTGCAGGAGCACAAGGTCTCGCAGGCGTCGGGCGATCGGGTGCTCCGCTACAAGAGAGACCTAAAGCGCCCGCTGGTCGCCGAGTTAAAGGCGCTGCTCGCTGAGCGGATGCCCTATTGCCGGGTGCGTTACGCCTTCTGACACCACGACTTGGGCCAAAACGGCCCACGCGATGAGAAACCACAAGATGCAAGCCAGAGCGTGGCTATTCTAATACTGCCGAACGCCAGAGATGATCGCATTCAGACCCTCAGCCAAGCCGGTATCACGAATCGTGATACGGTTGGCCTCCGTTTGTCTACTTCACGTGCGAACCTCTTTCCGGGAAGGGTTACGCAGCGGAGAAAGCCTCGTCGGTGTACAACTAGAGCGTGATCCGGCTAGGATACCCAGCTCAGAACTTAACCATACCGGCGAGCACCAACCGCACGCTACGGCTCGCAAACCTAAGCGACGCAGAGAAGGTGCGCGCTTTGGTGTGGGAAAACCTCCTCGGGCTGGAGACGATCTTGCAGTGGAACGCGGAGCATGGCGTAAATCTCTTCCGGATAGGTCAGAGCCTGATCCCCTTCGCCTCACACCCCGCCTTCCCTTACGACTGGGAAGCGGAGCACGGCGATGATCTGCGAGGGATCGGGGAGCTGGCCCGCTCGCTGGACATCCGACTCAGCATGCATCCCGGCCAGTTTATCCAGCCTGGTAGCCTGAGGCCGGAGGTGTCGGAGCGCAGTTTAGCTGAGCTGCGTTACGTGGCTCGCGTATTCGACCTAATCGGCAGCTTTGACTCCGTGATCGTGCTGCACATGGGCGGGGCCTACGAGGACAGAAGTGCGAGCATCGCCCGCTTTGTCGAGACGATGCGCTCCGAGCCTGGGGTCCTGCGCTACCTCGCGTTGGAGAATGACGAGCGCCTCTGGACCGTGGCAGACATAGTGCAGACAGCCCGCTCGTTGGGCGTCCCAGCGATCACGGACGCGTTTCATCATGGGCTGAACCCTGGCGGCTTGGCGCTAAGAGAAGCACTCGACCTCTGGCTGCCTACCTGGGAAATGCGTGACGCGCGACCGAAGGTTCACCTCTCCAGCCAAGACCCCGAGAAGCAAGCCGGCGCGCACGCCTACGGCGTGGATCTTGCAGATTGGCACGCGTTGCTCGCCGCCCTCGACGGTCGGGAGGCGGACGTCATGGTCGAGGCGAAGGGTAAAGAACAGGCGCTCGTACCTCTGGGTGTCGGGATCGGGTAGCATCCTCGGTCCGCGCGCTGCTGAATGGAATGCTTAGGCGACTTCGGAGAAAGTGCGCAGCATTCTAGTTCTCTAGATACTCCTCTACTTCGGCACTCGGTGAACAGCGCTCCCTAAACTACTTGCTTTGGGCTATCTCACTCAACCTCGTCTCGTCGAGCAAGACGATCCGACCCCTGCCCTGGGCTTCTATGAGGCCCTCGCGTCGAAAACGAGCCATCTCCTTGGAGACGCCCACGCGTGAGGACACAACCACGTCGGCGAGCGTTTGGTGTATCAGGGGAACCTTTATGACTACTCCGTCCTCCGTCGGCTCCCCGAGCCTATCGGCCAGCTCCAATAGCGAGGCCGCTAACCTGGGCCGGATTTCTCGCGGGACCAGGCGCTCCATCGCCCGTTCGTGGCGCTGCACCCATTGCGCATAGGCGACCAGTAGTGCTAAGGCGCATCTGGAATCTTGCTGAACGTGCTGCTCCAAGGCCGTCTTGCCCACTGCGGCGACCCGGCAAGCGGAGGCCGCTTCGGCGGAGTCGCGATGAACGCCCTCTGAGCGCGGCGCGGGCTCACCGAAGACGTTGCCCTCCTCTAGCAACGTCACTATAGCCTCCTTGTGTCCACTGTAGCTCTTGTACAGCTTGACCACGCCTTCGACGAGGAAGTAGAGATGCCGGTCCGGGTCCCCACGACCATAAATCGTCTCCCCGAACTCCAAGCGGCGCTCGGACACGGGCACCCCTGCTCCCTCCAAGCTCGACAACACGAACGCTACGGCCCTGTCCCACAGCCGCGGACGCGCCCTCGCCAGAGCATTCGTCTCATCCGCTACTCGAGAAGTCGGCAGTCCCCACTCGTCAGTGAGAACCGTGTTTCGAATCCTCGACATTGCCTTTTGGATCAAACCTTGGAAATCGGTCGCCTGATCATGCTCGCATCTGCCCGCTCTACCGCCGCACAAACTGTGGTGTTGTGAGTTTCGCATACCCGTCCGATGCTTCGAGCAACCCTTCGGGACCACCCTAAGCGAGGTCGAGGCGTCGAACTTGGCGCTAGCGTACCATACAATCCGTAAGCTACTCTTGGTACCGGGATACCGACCAACGGTACGGTGGAGGCAACGTGTCCAAACCAAAGCGCGTTACGCCCTGGCTCAGAATCTCGATCACACAGGGCAACGTCGTCCAGATCGCCAGGCTGCTCGGGGCTGTCGCACTGGCGTGGCACGCCGGTCGGGAAGGAACACGCGGCACGCGACCTATGGTGGCAAGCAGGCTCTTAGCGTACTTCTGCGAGCACACGTTCTCCCACTGGCTCGTCGGGCGAGCCCTTGGCATCCGCTTTTCCGGCTACGGCCTCCACGGCACGAGCCATCCTCAGCACTACCCGCCGGGTATGCGCTTCTTCTTGTCGCATCTCCCTTTGCTGAGCGCCCGCGCCGACCCCGCCTCGCTCGGGGCAGCGAGGCCCGTGGCTCGCACCTCGATGTACGCCGCGGGCACCGTCGCAACCGTGGTAGCAAGCTTGAGGATACCGGGCTATTGCTGGCGTCGGGGCGTGCGTGGGGCGCGCGGCTTCTTCGTCGGGGCGAACCTGTGGAGCATGCCGTTGATCCTCAGCGAGTCGCTGCGTGCCGGCGGGGACCTGCGCCGCGCGTGGCGGGAGCTCTCGAAGTAGAGGTAGCGTGTCAGGCAGCGTACCCAACCACCGATGTTCTCTCTACCTCCACAGGTCCGACGAGCGGGCCCTGTTTGTCGACGACGGTCGCAGAAGCTGACAGTGTCGACAGCGTTCCCGCTAGTCCGAGAGGAGTCGCGAGAGCAGACCGTGCGGCTTGGGCTCGGCCGCCTCGATCAGGGCTGAGACCACCACCGTGGCGGCCAGCAGCACCAGCGATCCGTCGCCGGCGAAGCGCAAAAGCCGCATGGCGAGCGCCGCCTCGGACGGTGTCTGACGCGAGGGCTTGGTGGCCGACCTAACCGGCGTGGCTCCGCCCTGAGAGACCGCCGCCGTCCTCGCCCCGAGGATGGCCGAGGCCACCGTGTTGAAGGCTGCCCCTCCCAGCAGCATGTCTTTTGCGCGCGTCAGGCCTGGCGCCCGCAGCTCCGAGTCGTCCCTCACGCCGCCGAGGCGCCACCCGAGTAGCGTCGAGAGCATCGCGGGGAGGTTTGCAGCTTGGAAGCGAGCCCAGGCTTCGTTGAGGATCCGCCCGCGCTCGCTCTCGTCGCTTATGCTGCTCACGGTCGGGTTGAGGGAGACCTGCCCGAAGAACGTCCCGCCGAACCACGTCGAGAGGCCGATGTCGTGCGCCACCTTCCCGATCCTAGAGGGCTTTTTCATCGATCCCTCTTACCCTATGGTTTCCGTTACCGGCTTACCGCGGCGAGCCTTGAGACGTCTGCGCCACGGCCTAGGCCTCTCCTTAGGCGCCTCCCCTACGGCAAGAAGCGCGACACGGCGCTGAAGCGGGCCGACTCAGTCGCCTTCATGGAGAGGACCGTCGTGATCCCGAGGATGGCACCGGTGGCCAATATGTTGAGGTTCCCAAGCTGGTTGACCGACCGCAGGAGGCTAGCTGCCTTCTCCGGCGTCTCGGAGGCGGGCGTCGTTCCTGACTCGATCGGCACTGCCCCGTCGGGAGCCTGGCCTGTGAGCGCCCTGCCCTGGATCACACTCGCAAGCCCACTGAGGGCCCCGACACCGAAGAGGAGGTCCTTGGCGAGGACGAGGTTGCGGGTTTGCTGGTCTATCTCCTTGCCCGAGAGTCCCAGCCGCCCCGGGAACCAGGTGTGGCGGCCGCTGTGGCGAAGGAGGCCACGTTGATGGCGTTGTAGCGGTTCCAGGCGGTGTTAAGAACCTTGCCGCGATCTGCCTCGGATTGTATGGCGCTCAGACTAGAGCGTGATATGAACCCGTGGTGAGAATACCGATCGCTTGCTGGAGAAAGAGGCAAGCGAAGACGACGAAGTGCAACCCCGCCACAAAGTGGCGGGTAGCCTCTCGTAATCCTTCGCCAAGCGTCGAAAGCGCGATG
>JBKPOM010000037.1:0-3301 GCA_046733115.1 Actinomycetota bacterium
CGGCGGCTCCCCGGGGCCGGGCTTGTGTACGTTGACGTGCTTGGGTTCGCCTGAGAACAACCCTTCGAGCGTGACGTGGTGGAGCACTGTAGTGCTCGTCCCGTTCCCTTCTGCATCCGGCTCTACCGGCGTGAGGGGATATTCGATCTCCTCAGATGCCCCGTGCTCGTGGTGGGAGTGGCCGTGTTCTGCTCCTTCTTCTTCGGCGCAGGTTCCGGGGTGGATGTGCGCCAGGTACATCGTTCCCGAGCGGGGAAGCCCCGTGACCTTCAGCACGACCTTCACGCCACCGCCTTCGGCCTTCGATAGGGTCGCCGTTCCTGTCGTTTGCGAGCCGTTGGCCAGTTCCAGATCTACCTCTGCGGAGTCGCCCACCCTCTTATCCACCAGGGCCTTCATGTTCTCTATCTCGGCCCTCTGCAACTCGACGATAGACCTGGCCAGCTGGCTGACCTCGGGCTCATCCGTGCGCTTGAGGATGGCTTGGGCCATCGGTATGGCCGCCTCGTGGTGGTTGATCATGAGCCTCAAGAACAAGACGCCCGCCCTGTCGGGGGGGAGCTCGAACAAGCGGTCTATCTCATCCGGGGTAGCCATACCGGGCATCGGGCCATCGGTCGGGTGGCCCATCCACGCCATGGCGGGCTCGGAGCCGGTTACGGGCAAACCCCACGCCCCAAGCCAGCCCTGCATGATGCCGACCTGGGCCTGCTGGGTGAGGGAAATGTCCGAGGCAAGGAGCCTCATGGAGTCGCTTTTGGTCTTGTCCCTTATTATCTCGGCCATCTGTACGGCCTGGGCGTGGTGGACGATCATGTCTCGGGCGAAGCCGGCCTCCGCGGAGGCGTCGCCGGGGGGCTGGGAGGCGAACAGCAGCGCCAGCGCGGCGCCCGCCGCCAGGACGGACACGCCGGCGAGCAGCAGTAGCGGCCCGGTCTGCCGAGAGGGAGGGGGACGGTCTTTGCGTGGCGTCGGTTCGATGCCGCTATTCTACTCCCCGAGCCGGGGCGATAGGACCACACGGTGTCCTGCGAGGGAACTTCGGAGAACGCCGTTAGGGCGAAGTTCGAGAATCTACCTTCTACGCACTCGGGTGAATTGATAGGATGATGGAAGGACAACGTCAAGGGAGAGGAGATGGCATGAGCGACGACCGGGACAACCCCGGTATTAGCGTGCCTCCACCTCTAATCTACCTGCTGCCTCTGGTGTTAGGGTCGCTTCTCGACAGAAGAAGGCACATCGCGGCCCATACGAGAGGGATCGCAAGGGACGGTGCACTCTTGCCACCGCTCGTCGTGGCGAGGGCGTAGCGGTTCTTCGAGGAGTCCCTTCCGCACGCTTGGGCGCATAGCGGATAGGCGTAGCTAGGATATGCTTTGGGCGTAGAGCTCTACGATCCCATAAACACCCTCAAGCGGGTGGGCGAGGACCTCTGGGTTGTCGACGGCCCAATCGTCAGGATGGCCTTCCCGGGCGCCTCGGTGCCGTTCCCGACCCGCATGGTGTCGTCAGGCTCGCCGGCGGGGCACTCTTCTTGTGGTCCCCCACCGAGCCCGACGAAGGGCTGCGCAAAGAGATCGACGCGCTGGGACCGGTCCGTCACCTGGTCTCGCCCAACAAGCTCCACTACGTGCACGTCTGCGCCTGGAAGCGGGCCTACCCCAAGCCACGGCGTGGGCCTCACCGGGGGCGAGGGAGCCGGCCGCTTCCCGACGCGCGGAGGTCTGCTTCGATCGTGACCTCACGGACGAGCCCAAGGAGGCGTGACGCGGGGACCTGGAACAACTGATCTTCCGCGGCAGCCGGTTCATGGGGGAGGTCGTCTTCTTCCACCGCAAGACGCGCATCCTGATACTGGCGGATTTCATAGAGAACTTCGAGCCGGAGAAGGTGGGCTTCTTCTACGCGTGGCTGGCGCGGCTGGCCGGCGTAGCGGACCCCGACGGCAAGACCCCCCTCGACGCCAGGCTGACGTTCTTGGGCCGCAAGGGGGAGGCCCGCGCCTCCTTAGAGCAGATGATGGCCTGGCGACCCGAGAAGGTGATCATGGCCCACGGGCTCCCCTACTACCGAGACGGCACGGCAGAACTGCGTCGCGCGTTCCGCTGGCTCGGCTCGAAGGGGTAGCCAGCAGAAAAGGGAGGATGTTCTCACTCGCCAAGGCCACGCTCCTCTACCTCGCATCCCAACTTCCGAGAACTCCGTAATGCGGAAGTCCAACTTCCGAAAATAACCCTTCTAGGCACTCGGGTGAATAAGGGTGAGAGGATGCGCTGTTGGGAGAATACTGGCCGCGATGAGGGCTCCGTGCCCATAATGGGGACTACTCAGCGTAGGCAAGCGGGAGATGGAAGGTGAGTAGTTACGCTGGCGCAAGAGGTGAAGTCCTGCCTTGGGGGCTAGTTCTGGTGGAAGGGATCGTCGTCGCTCTCTTTGGGTTGATCCTGTTGGTGGCCCCAGGAGCCTCACTTTTCTTCCTGGTGCTGCTGCTGGGCATCTACCTGTTCATAGCGGGCATCTTCCGCATCGTAGGCATCTTTTTAGATTCCTCTTCTTGGGGCTGGAAGCTAGCCGCCGGGATCCTGTGCCTCATAGCTGGCTTGGCAATACTCAGCGACCCTCTGTGGAGCACCACCCTGGCCTCTACGTGGTTGGTCATCTTCGTGGGGTTCCTGGCTATGCTTCAGGGCGCTGCGGGCCTGATAGTCGCTTTCCAAGGGGGTGGTTGGGGCATGGGGGCCTTGTCCGTGCTAGGCATCCTCTTTGGTTTTATCTTGGTGATCAACCCCCTGATCGGGGTGGCGACGCTAACGTTCATCTTGGCGATCTTCATGCTCATCGGGGGTGTGGGAGCGGTGCTTCAGGCGTTCAGGATGCGTAGGGAAGCGGCGGCAGCGCAGCAGCCCCGGCGGGTGCGCTAGGGCAAGCGACTTCCGAGAACGCCGTTTAGCGGTAGTCCAACTTCGCAGAACGCTCCTTCCACGCACTCGGGTGAATATAGGGTATGTGAGCAAAGTATCGCTGGCACCAAACTACATCCAACAGGTACCGAGAGGAATCACGACGGCACTAAGCTCACGTTAGAAGTTGCCCAGTACAATCACGGAGTTCTTCGTCAACGGCGAGGCAGCTGAAATAGAGGTGGATGTTGGACGCACAAGGCAAGTCTAGGAAGGTGGCCATAGCGTGCCAGGGCGGCGGTAGCCACACAGCCTTCACCGCCGGTGTGCTTAAAAGGCTTCTTCGGGCGGAGGAGTTGAAACACTACGAGGTGGTGGGCCTGAGCGGCACCTCGGGC
>JBKPOM010000038.1:0-41151 GCA_046733115.1 Actinomycetota bacterium
AGACGGGGCCGCCCATTGTGTTCGGGGGTCGGCAGATGCCCTTCGAGGTATGCCCATTGGGCGTCCGAAAGATCGGTCGGGTAGGGCTTTCTCATACGTCTCATGCATGCTAGGGTAGCGGTACAGATACCCGACTACTCCTTTTCAGACAGCTTCATGACGGCGTTCGGAGAACACGTAGCTTGCGAACTTCTGAGAATCTACCACGGGCAAATCTTAGGCCCTATGGAGTTGCACTCTCGAGTCACCATCCTCGGTCAGCAAGGCTCTGAATCGCAGCCCGGGTGGCTGGGTGTTTCGGGATTCACGCGTCCGTGTTGATTCTAGAGCACCTGGGCCATCGAACGGCCGTGCCGCGCATGCACCGTCCTCAGGCCGACAGTGAAATCACCTCTTGAGGCTTCAGCAATTTCATCAGTTGCTGCGGTAGTGCCGAGCCCGTCGCGCAGGCCTATAGGGTCCCTAGCGAAAGTCGGCTCTAGGCCGGCTTGTCCACCCACTCCGGCTCGGGCGTGATATGGGACTCGGGGTGCGGGCCGGGGCCGTCGAGGCCGGTGGAGGAGACGGTCATCAGAACCCTCACCTTCATGTCGTGGTCGCAGAGGGTCTGGCACGAGAGCCTGACCTGGCCGAGGAGGTCCCTACTCTCTAGCACCTCGAACTCGGCCTTGGTCATCTTCTCGGGCTCGCCTTCCAGGTACTCTATTCGGCAGGTGGTGCACCTAGCGTAAGAACCACAGCGGTGCAGGATGTCTACCCCGGCGTCTTCTTCGATCGCCAAGATGAGCCGCTTGTCTTCGGGAACGTCGAACGTCCCTACATTTTCCACTTCTAGCTTAGCCACTTACTACCCCTTCCTTACTAAAAATTCTAGCCGACTGCCATTCTCAGTCAGCACAGCCTTGAAGCGCAACTCGTTATAGTTCTTGCGGTTTAGGACAGACGTCGTGCAGGATGTCCACCCCGGCATCTTCCTCGATGGCGAGGACCAGCCGCTTGCCTTCATCCACGTCGAACTTACCCGTGTCTTCGACCTCGATTTTGGGCACTTGCCTTCCCTCCTGTAGCCGACCGCCACATCTAAACACGCCGCCGGACCAGGCGCGAACGCTCTGGTGTGGGCTCCTGGGATTATACGTCTCCAAAAGCGCTGTTGGATCGGCTAAACTGGCCGTTCACGAAAGGGGGTCGTCTTGGATCACCGTCCGCCTTCTATAAAGGTAGATAAGCCCTGGGGCAGGTTCGAGCAGTACACGCACAACCTGACCTGTACGGTCAAGATCATCACCGTCGCCCCGGGGGGCAAGCTCTCGAGCCAGTACCACCACCATCGCGACGAGCTCTGGGTCGTTCTGGACGAGGGAGTTCGGGTCCAACTGGGCGAGGATGTCCTGGAACCCGAGGTCGGAGAGAAGGTCTTTATCCCGCGGGGGACGGTGCACAGGCTCTCCGGGCTAGGCGATAGGGAGGTCAGGATACTGGAGATCTCCTTCGGCGAGTTCGACGAGGAGGACATCGTGAGGCTCGACGACGTCTACGGCCGCGTCGCCCAATGACGGTGTAGCTCTCCGGTGGACTTCAGGGGCGAAGAGGACACTCGGCGCGACGAGGCCACGCCTCCGCGGGACCGCGAGCGGCCTTCCCGAACGTCACCGCTGCTCCTGTTGCTCGCCGCCCTGATCCTGGCCCTGCTCGCGGTTACCGCCGTCCTCCTCTGGAGATCCCTCGACGATAACATCTCCGGCACGAGCGTCGCGAAGGACTCCATAGACTCAGCCGGCCCGGAACCGCACGTGCGGCTCACCAACGCCGCTGGCCAGGTACGCCTCGAGGGAGTTGAGGAATCCAAGTCCGTCGAGTACGAGGCCACACGGTACGCGATGGGCTCGGATTCAGCCGCCGCCAAGCAACAGGCCTCCGAGGTGCCCGTGGACAGCTCCCGCGAGGACTCCAGGATCACCATAGTGACCGACGGGGGCCCGCGATACGGGTGCCGACTACGATCTCCGTATACCGGCCGACGGCTCGGTCGAGGTCGAGTCAGAGGCCGGCGACGTCGAAATCTCCGGCCTCACGGGCAACGTGAAGGTCGCGGCCGAGGCCGGCGACGTGACGGTCAGGGACGCTGGCGGCGTCAACGTCAGAGTTCCCCAGGGTGACGTCACGGTCGCCAACATCAACACAGACACGGGAGGGGCCGAGCTCGAGGTCGGCTCGGGGGACGTATTCCTGGAGGACCTGATCCTGGGTACCCTGGAGGCCAACATCGAGGCGGGAAGCGTCACCCTCTCGGGCCGCTTCTCCGGCGACGGCCGGGTCTCGGTCGAGACCGGCGACATCGTCGCCAGGCTCCCTGCCGAGGACACGAGGGACCTCACCCTCCAGGCGCGCGTCGGCAACGTGCTGCGCGAGCCTCCGACAGGAGACTCGAAAGGCCAGGATCCCGAAAAACAGGAACAGGGACCGTAGTGGCCCGCGGGGATTCCCGCAGAGACGTGGGGCTAATTGAATCTCGCGAAGACTTCTGGGGCGCCTTGCGGGGGGTCTGGTTCTCCCCGGTCCGCTTCTTCAGGGGCCTCGATCCGCACGGGGGTGTGATCCGACCCGCCATCTTCGCCTCAATGATCCTATACCTCAACCTGCTCCTCGAGACGGTACTCCAGCAGATCTGGCTCTTCGAGTTCAACTACGGCCTGATATACGCCCCCTTCTTCGGGCTCGTGGTCGCCATCGTGCTCGCGCCGCTACTCGTGGCAGGGCTGGCCCTACTAGTGATGGTCGTCCTCGGAGGGGGCACATTATCGCGCGGCGACTTCGTCCCCCTGTTTCGCTCTTTGTCATACGCAAGCGGCATAGGGCTTGCGCTCTGGGTCCCCTTCGCCCCCCTCCTCACCATCCCATACGGCGCCTACGTCGCCACCACAGCCGTAAAAGAGACCACGAACGTCACCCCGGCCCGCGCTGCCACCGCTACCCTCATCCCCCTCGGAGCCGTGGTCTTGATCGTCCTGCTCCTCCTCGGCCCCGGCGAAGCCGCAAGCTTCCTCATAAACCCATCGGGAAGTTAGCACTTCAGCACATCAGCAAACAAAAAGCTGACCGGCTGACTAGCTGAAATGCTGACCAGCTTCTATCGCGAGTGCGGCGAGCAGGGCGGAGCCTCGCGGCAGGATCTCCTCGTCGAAGGCGAAACTCGGCGTGTGCAGTCCCGATACGTCTTCGCCGACGCCGAGCCAGATAAAGGCTCCCGGCACTTTTTCGAGGAAGAAGGCGAAGTCTTCGCCGCCCATCGAAGGGTTTGGTAGCTCCAGTACGGATTCGCCGCCGAAGAGGTCCTCGGCCACAGTCAATGCACGGGACGCCGCGGCTTCGTCGTTGACGGTGACGGGATAGGAGAAGGTGTAATCGAGGTCTACGTCGCCCTGCATGCCCTTCGCGATGCCGCGGGCCAGTTCTTCCATACGGGCCGGTATCTGCTTGCGGAGGTCGGCGTCGAGGGTGCGGACCGTTCCCCCGATGCGGGCTTCATCGGCGATGATGTTGAAGGCGGTTCCGGCCCCGATCTCCCCCACCGTCAATACCGCGGGCTCGATGGGGTCGACTTCCCTGGAGACTATGGTCTGCAACGCCGTTACGACCTGCGCCGCGATGGCTATGGCGTCGGAGGCGAGGTGGGGCATCGCACCGTGCCCTCCCGAAGCCTTTATCTCCATCTCGAAGGCGTCGGCGGCGGCCATGATCGGACCCGCCTTCGTCGCCACCTTCCCGAAGGGCAGCGCCGGCCACAGGTGCAGTGCGAAGATGGAGGAGACATCGTCGGCGACGCCCTCATCTACCATGACCTTGCCCCCGCCCCCACCCTCCTCGGCGGGCTGGAAGACGAACTTAACGGTGCCGTCGAGCCGGCCCCTCATTCCAGACAGGGCGTGGGCCGCGCCGACTAGCATGCTGGTGTGCCCGTCGTGGCCGCAGGCGTGCATCCTGCCTTCCGTCTCCGAGGCAAAAGGCAGGCCGGTATTCTCCAGGATCGGGAGTGCGTCCATGTCGGCCCGGAGCGCCACCGTCGGCCCGTCGCCGTCTCCCTCGAGCGTGGCGACGATACCGTTCTTCGCGACCCCGGTCTCTAAGTCTAGGGGTAGGCCCTCGAGGGCCGCGAGGACCTTCTCGGCGGTCTTCTCGGTATCGAAACCAAGCTCGGGCTCGCGGTGGATGTCGCGCCTGAGGGCGACGATCTTCTCCCCGAAGTTCTCCTCGATCTCCTGCTGCAACCCCTCGAACCTGTGGACCACACTCATCTCTCGTTCCTTCCCCTTTCAAACGTGCCGGGCAGGCTAAGTTTACAAGCGGCACCTGGGTAGCGTGAATCGAATCTCTAGCGAAGGCTCGACGTAGCCGCTACGTCGTCTCGGCGGCTACCCGCAAGAATCCCAGGGTCAGGAGTCCCCGCGCGTTGCCGGCTGGAGGAGCGCGAACGCGGCGAAGACGCAGATGAGCCCGAAGGCCGCGAGACCGAGTAACAGCACACCGCCCGTGTTGGGAAGGGGTTTGTCAGATACCGTGTTGTCGATGACGTCTTCCTCGGGGGATCGACATCGCTCCTGTACTGATCTTCAGCGATGGGGTCCGTCGGGACGGGTTGCCCGTCGCCTCCCCCAGAACCACCAGACGGCGGGTTTGGAGGTCTTGGATTGTTTCTGCCCGTGCAGTCTTCGGCGGTGAGGTTGTACTTCAGGTCTTCCGCCCTCGCCTCGATGGTAAATTCGCCGGGCACCGCCCGCACGATCTCCACCTGGGTGCCCTCTTCGAAGATGACCCGCCCGCCGACCTCGTTGCCCGCTTCGTCGAGCACGGTCACGTCGAAGAACGGTAGCCCGCTCTCGTTCGCGTCTGTGGTCTCGTAGGTAATGCGGACCTTCTCACCGGTTATGGTGAAGGGTCCGATCACGAGATCCTCACAAGATCCTCATCGGTGGGGCCGACGGTACCTACCACCACGGGTCCCGAACACTCGGTACCCGCCTGCATGTTCTCGGCGCTTTGCTCTGAGGTCGGTGTCCGGGTCGTGTTCTCTGGGGTAGTAGTCTCCGGGCCCGTCATCTCGCGAGTCTCGAAGGTTTGCCGGGTCGATTCCTCCTGCGCCACCGCTGCCGTGCCGTTGGGCGCGGCCACGCCGACGAGCCCGAGCGTTATGGTCGCTGCCGTAAAAAACCACGCTCAACAGGCGCATGCGGCCTCCGTAGGTCTAGTCGTCTCATTGTCGCGTGTGCCGATGGGGGCGGCGTGAGCTCGTTTCCGTTTGTCCGATCAGCGCCTCACCACCTTGTTCGCGTTTATGAGTCCCCAACCGAAGTATTTGTCTTTTCCTTCGGTCCCGAGATCCGAGGCGGTGCTCTGTATGCGTCTGCGGATCTCGGGCGCCGAGCGGTCCTGGGCGGCGAGCAGACCGGCCAGGGCGGGCACGTGCGGGGATGCCATGCTCGTGCCCGCCCTTATGTCGTAGCGTCCGCCGGGGACGGCGGACAGGCTCTCCACTCCAGGGGCGGCCACGTCGATCTTTCCGTAGTTCGAGAAAGGGGCCTTCCTGTCCGACAGATCGGTGGCCGCCACGGAGATCACGTGCCTGTAAGCCGCGGGGTAGCTGGGCCTGCCCGTATTGTCGTTGCCGGCCGCGGCCACGACCCCGACCCCGTGTTCCCAGGCGTAGTCGACGGCGTGTTCGAGTATACTGGAGTTGCCTTCGGACCCGAGCGAGAGGTTTATGGCTTTTGCACGGTTGTTGACGCTCCAATAGATGCCCTGGCCTATGTCAGAGTCGTAGAGGACTCTCGAATCCCCGGCTTTCGCCACCAGAAGTTTGCAGCCCGGACACACCGCGGCGACGCCCGCGCCGTTGTTCGTCACCGCGCCGACCGTTCCGGCCGCGTTCGTGCCGTGGCCGGCGATGTCGTCTTCGGCCACGTCGTCGTTGTTGACCAGGTCCTTCTGCGCGACTATCTTGCTTTTGAGATCCGGGTGATCCCCGTCGATTCCAGTATCGACGACCGCCACCCTCGCCACCACGCCCAGGGTCTCGTTCCACGCGGCGGGGGCTTTGGTGCTGTACAGGTCCAGCTGCTTACCGGCGACGAACTCGGTGTCGTTGGGCAAGTAATCCGGTAGCCGGACGTAGTTGTAATCGACGTGCTCGACGCCCGGAACTTTTTGAAGCGCCTCTTTCACCCGTTGGAGCTTCTCTTCCCTGACGTACCCTCGCTGTTCGCGCTGTACCGTGGGGAACGACAATAGCTGCGCGTCAGAATTGGCGATTTCTTCTTCTACGCTTCTACGCGCCCCTTTGACGACCACGTCGAATTGCTGCCGGGAAGCCCCGGAATCGTAAGAAACCAGCAACTCACCGGCCGCATATGGAGCGCCTTGCTGGTTCTCATCGATCTTCGGAGTGGTGGTAGCCCCCCGAGCATCGGGTGATATCCAGACCAGGACGAGAGCGACGGCCACCGCCACCGATAGCATCCTGGCCTGCGATAAACTTGTCCCTCTGCCCGATCGCACCCGTCACCCTCCCAACTCGAAGCGTTTGATCCCCGAAGTCCGATTATGCAGCTAATCGGAGAGAATGCCAATACGCCATCCGGACATTTGTTCCCGTCCACGCCGCCACACCTCTGACGAGGCCGGCTACCATGAGCCGTGACGCAGCCCTCAAGGTGCCGGTTGCGGCGACCAGACGCTCGGCTCGCACGGCAGGCGTTCTGGTTCGAAACGAGCGATGAGGTCGCCGGGTGACGGCGTCTCTCCGGCCTCGGCGAGGCCGAGCGTGCGTGCCATCCAGGCGCGTAATTCGTCTGGATTTCGCTGCGGTCCGAGAGCGTGACGGCGTCGTGGCGCTTGGCGAGGCGCCGACCGTCCGGGCCCAGCACGAGCGGGACGTGGGCGTATCGGGCCTCCGGCAGGCCGAGGAGCCGCGCGAGCAGGATCTGGCGCGGCGTCGAGTCCGCGAGATCGGCGCCCCTCACGACCTCGCCTATACCTTGCGCGGCATCATCGACCACTACGGCGAGCTGGTACGCGGGTGTACCGTCGTTGCGGCGCATGACGAAGTCATCCACCGTCTCATCGCGGCACCCGAGCAGGCGATCCTCGAAAGCTATCCGGGCATCCTCCGAACGGACTCGAAGTGCCGGCGGACGTCCGGCTGCCTCGCGTTCCGCGCGCTGGGCCGCCGTTAGATCGCGGCAGGTGCCGGGGTAACGATCGGCGGTCGAGATGCCGTGCGGCGCGCATGCCGCGGCCCGGATCTCCGCCCGCGTGCAGTAGCAGGGGTAGAGCAGCCCGTTGGCATCGAGCCGTTCTATAGCCTCCTCGTACAACCCCATCCGCTCCGACTGGCGCACCACGGGACCGTCCCAGTCAAGCCCGAGAGCCCGGAGATCTGAAAGCTGCGCCTCCTCTATCCCGGGCCGCACTCGCGAGCTATCCAGGTCCTCCACCCGCACCAAAAACCCCGCTCCAGCGGATCGCGCGAACAGCCACGCCAGAAGCGCCGTCCGCAGGTTTCCGAGATGGAGCGGACCTGTGGGGCTCGGTGCGAAGCGCCCATCGAAGACGGGTATGCTCGTCTCGCCGCGTCTTTCCTGTCGCGCCGTGTCTCGCAAAGCGAGCCAGAGTCTACATGGCCTTTTGATCCGAGGTCAGAAACAAGCGTTCAGCAATTCGCGAAGGCAGTGACCCAGCATGTACCCTCCGGGCCGCGAGCGATCCCACCCCGGCGAAACCAAAACAAAAAGCTGGCAAGCCTGCGGAGCAGGCGTGCTGACAAGGCGCGAAGCGCCGTGCTGACATGCTGTCCTATGAGACCCAGACGCGGGGTGGTGAGAAAGAAGCGAGGACGACGTTCTTGACACCGCGACGCCAGAGTTCGCGGGTTATGACGGAGGCATCGGACATGCTGCGGCCTGGTTCGACGCCGGTTATGAGGGCCGCGATTCGTGCTGTCTGCGGGACTTTGGCGAGCGAGCCGCGTGCGATGGCCGTGGCGAAGGCACCCGGGGTTATGCTCTGTCCCGGCCCGACGCCGGTGAGGTCCGAGAAGACTTCGGGGCGGTGGACGTGCTCCTCGTCCACGGGAGTACCGAGGGCGTGGACGTTGCCTACGGCGACGACCAGGGTGGCCGCTCCGGGGATGGCCGGCTCGTGGTCTGCGGTGCCTTTGATCGGACGCCGCCGCGACCCGTCGGCCTCGACCAGGACTACGTCGACGAACGGCGCGAGGTCGCCGATCCAGTCGGGGTCTACGCCGCCGAACCTGTTCTTGGAGAGCATCCCGGAGCCAGCCACGACCGCGGGTGATTCGGAGAGGGCTCCCTCGGCATTCTCGCGCAACTCGCCCGCGTCCTCGGAGGTGACGAGCGGCCCTATTTTGTCCGCCTCGCTGAGCAACATCTTTGTCGTCGGGGCGACGAGCACCTTCATCCCGGCCTGGCGGAGGCCGTTCGAGACGGCGAGGATCGCGCCGGACTTGCCGCCAGCCCCCACGAAGGCGACCACGTCCCCTGAGGTGATGCCAAGCGCCTCGTGCAGTTTCAAAACGACTCCTATCCGCGCCGGAGAATGCCCTTTCTTGTACAACTGAATCCATGTTACATCATCGATACACTCCGCGTGCTTTATGGCATGTTGGATACTAGGATCTGGTGTAGGATAGAGAAGCCGTCTCTGCGAAGCCTGCCGGATTACGCAGGGTGCGGTGGGGGTAACTAGGAGCAAGAAAGTCTGTGGTCCTGGGATCAGAGCAAAGGAGCGTGGGGATGGATGGGCGAGAACGGGTAGCGGAGTTTGGCAGGGAGCTTAGGGAAGGTCCCGAGCCGTCCGACCGGAGCATCAAGGAGATCATCGACGCCCTGAGACCGCAGGTTCAGGAGCTCGTCAACAAGCAGATCGAGCTGGCGCAGACGGAGCTGACCCCCGTGGCCAAGAGAGGCGGGCTCGCCGCCGGCCTCCTGGCCGCCGCCGGTGTCTTCATGCTCGTCTTCCTCATAATTTTCTCCCTCGCCGGGGTTTACATACTCAGCGTCTTTCTATCCCCGTGGGTCTCGGCCTTGATCGTCAGCGGCATATTGCTGCTCGTCGGGGGCATACTCGGCGGGGTGGGCGCCAGCATTTTGAGGGGTCTTGATCCCAAGCCCCACCGTACGATCGCCACCCTTCAGCAGAACATCAACTGGATAAAGGGGCAGTTCAGGTAATGAGCGAGATACCGGAGCGCATAGAGAGGGAGATGTTCGAAATCCGGAGCCGCATGGGCCCGGACGTGCGGGACCTCAAGAAGCACGTTGAGCCCCAGGTGATAGCGAAGCGGACCTCTACCAAGGTCAGGGACCGCGTGAGGGGTGCCCTGACGCGCTTCGGTAGGAGCCTGAGGGAATCGGCCAGCCGCCAGGCGAAGATGATCGGCGAGGCGGGCAGAAGGAGGAACACGGCGCCCTTTACGGATGCCGTCAAGAGCGACCCCAGACCCCTGATCCTGCTCGCTTTCAGCCTCGCCGTCACCCTGATGGCCGTGCGCAAGATCTCCAACGGACGAGAGGAAGAATAGAGGACCCGTTAGTCAGATCCCGTACTCTACCGTCCGTCGCGGACCGCTAGTCACAGGGCCAGGAGACCTGCTCTGACCCACGTCCACTTCCAGCCTGTTGGCGGCGCGGCGGGAGATATGACCCTAGCCGCCCTCGTCGCCGCGGGAGCGCTGTTGTCTGAGGCCACAAATTTATTGCGCGTCCTTGGTGTACCTTTCGACCTCACCACAGAGCGTGTCGAGGTGAACGGCGTCGCCGCGCTCAGGGCAAACGTAAGGTACCCCGACGAGCACCTCCACAGGACCTTCGGAGACATCCGTACCCTGATGGAAGGCGCAGACCTTCCGGAGCGGGCATCGTCGCGCGCGCTGGACGTCTTCCGCCGTCTGGCCGTCGCGGAGGGCGCCGTCCACGGCGAGGATCCGGATGAGGTCACTTTCCACGAGGTCGGGGCGGTAGATTCGATAGTCGACGTGGTCGGGAGTTGCGTGGCGTTGGAGCTACTTGGCGTGGACTCCGTGAGCTGCGGTCCCCTGCCCATGGGCACGGGCGTCGTCGATGCCGCTCATGGTCCCCTTCCAGTACCCGGACCAGCCACAGTGGAGATCCTGAAGGGCTCGCGCGTCCGTTGGATCGACGAGCCCCGCGAGACGACCACCCCGACGGGGGCCGCGCTCATGGCATCCTTCACCGGCGGCAAGTTCACGGACGCCGCTCCTCCTATGACCCTGCAAAGCGTGGGTTACGGAGCGGGAAACGCGAGATTAAGAAACGCGCCGAACCTGCTGCGCGCCGTGATCGGGAGGCTCGAAGGCCCTGCGGGAGATGTGGAGCTACTCGAGGCCAACATCGACGATGCCTCGGGCGAGCTTCTCGGAGCCGCCGTGGAGCGCCTCCTCGGAGCCGGAGCGCTCGACGCCTGGCTGGAGCCCATCGTGATGAAGCGAGGTCGCGGCGCCTACAAAGCGTGTGCACTGGTTCGCTCTAGCGATCGAGAGCACCTCGCTGGGCTTCTCATGCGGGAGACGGGGACTTTGGGCGTACGTCATTACCTGGTGGAACGCACCGTTGCCGAGCGGCGCGTTGTGGAAGTCGAGCTTCCTTACGGGAAGTGCCGGATCAAGATCGGAAGCCTCGACGGGGAAGATTTCGTCGTCTCGCCGGAGAACGCCGACGCTGTCCGGCTCGCGTCCGAGACCGGATTGCCGCTGCCTCGGGTATATGACGACGCCAGGGCTGCCTTCGCTGGCTGTCAGCCGTCAGCCATCAACGACTAGCAAGAGAAGGAGTAAGACGGTACCGGGAGCCGGGCCTACTCTGGGAAGTCGGTTTCTAGGAGCGCTGCACAATCTTCGTAGACGGCCACCGCTCCGGCCTCTTCGAGGTCCTGTTTGTGGAAGGCGCCGCCGGAGAGGACGGCGACGGTGCGTATGCCTGCTTCCCTGGCGGCCTCGACGTCCCAGAGGGCGTCCCCGACCGCGACGGTCTCGCCCGCCGGGGTCCTGGCCCTCCGCAGGGATTCCTCGAAGATGTCTGGGGCTGGCTTCGGATTGTCGACGGCGCTCGAGTTTACTATGCCGGCTATCTTGCCTTCGGCTTCGAGTTCCTGCATGTGGTGTTCCAGCTCTTCGTCTCTGGCGCTGGTCACGAACCAGACCTCGTAGCCGCGTTCCTTGAGAGAGGAGATCAACTCCTTCGCTCCCGGGAGCGGGTGGCCGTATTCCTGTAGCCCCTCGTAGAACTCGGAGTGAAGGTTCTGGATCTCCTCCACCTTCTCATCGTCGTCGACGAACTTGCGGATCAATAACTCCGCGCCCTTGCCTATCTCCCTGTGGAGTTTAACCCTCGGCTCCCGATGACCCACCTTCTCGAACGCCCGCGCCCACGCCTCGGTGTGCAGGTAGTTCGTATCCATCAGGGTCCCGTCAACGTCCAGAACGACTGCTTTCGCCATCAAAACTCCTCTCGTGCTTTAGAATCTGACCTATGAAGTACTTGAAAGTTCCCCAGAACAACGCGGGCTCAAACGAGCCCGAAGGCTACGCGGCGCTGAGCGAAGGCGCCGCCGTCGTCGACCGGTCGAAGTGCAGGCTCCTCCGTCTCTCAGGCAAGGACCCCGTAGGTATGCTGAACGCTGTCCTGACCAACGACGTGCCGGCACAAGACAACCGCGGCGTCTACGCCATGCTCCTCAACCCGAAAGGCAAGATCCAGACCGACCTGCGCGTCGTCAAAGCCACGGACGAGATCCTCGTCGACACGGAACCGGAAGGCTCCGAAGCAACGAAGGAGATCCTGGGCCGCTACGCTCCCTTTTCCCGGGTAAAGTTGGAAGAACTTCCCGACTGGAAGGTTCTCGGCCTCTACGGCCCGCAGGCGGCCGAGTTGCTCGAAGAGCCCGACCTCGCCGAACACGAGACGAAACGAGCGGAGATGGGTGGCGCTGCGGTTCTCGTCGTGGGTGTCGCTGTGCCCGTCGGCGGCTACGACCTCATCGGACCGTCGGACGCTCTGGATAAGGTCCGCAAGCGTCTGATCGAACTTGGCGCGGTTCCCGCGGACTACGCCGCCTACGAGACTGCCAGGATAGCTGCCGGCGTCCCCCGCTTCGGCGACGACATCACCCCCGATAACTTTCCGGGAGAGTCGGAAAATATCACAGAGCGGGCCGTCAACTTCGGGAAGGGTTGCTACCCTGGGCAGGAGACCGTGGCGAGGATGCACTACCGCGGGAGCCCGAACAAGAGACTCTACCGCTTCGAACTGGAGTCGGGCCAGGAAGGGGAGCCGGAGGCGGGAGACGAGGTCTTGCAGGGCGAGAAGGGGGTGATCGGCCTGGTCTCTTCGGTCGGTGTAGTCGGCCGACTCACTTCGGTAGCCCCTTTCCCGGTGGACAGCAAGATCTACGCTCTGGGCTACCTGGCCCGCAAGGCCGACCTGGAAGCCCCGATGAGGTCGGAAGACGCGAAGGTTCTCGCTGTGACGCAAGCGTGAAGCGTCCCGGAAACTGCGAGAGCATAGAGGACGTGCGACGGGGCATAGACGCACTGGACCGGGAGATTATCCATCTGATCGGACGCCGCGCAGGCTACGTCGAGGCTGCCGCCCACTTCAAGACGGGCGAGCAGAGCGTCCGCGCCCCGGAACGCGAGCGTACGATGCTCAAAGCACGGCGCCGCTGGGCCGAAGAGAACGGTTTCGACCCCGGTGTGATCGAAAACCTCTACCGCGACCTCGTCTCCTACTTCGTAGACCGCGAGATGGACAAGTGGCGAAAGACCTGACCCAACCTCGCGGGCGACCCTACTACCGGGATTCCCAGGGTGAGATCCAGACAACCGAGCCCGCCGTCGACGCCGTGCTCCGAGATCCACCCGGACGCCTTCGGGCCCGGGATTCCGAGCGTCTACTGGATTTTTGCCCCTACCGCCGTAGAAGTGGTCGAACCCTCAAGACAGGCAATGTAGCCTGTGCGCCGGAGCGCAGCAGGTCGGCACTCTCGGCGCTGGTGCGGCCGGCTGCCTCCGGCTGATCTACCTTGACCGTGAAGTTACGTAGCTTGGTGACGGCATCCGAGGTCTTGCCAATCGAGGCGAGGGCCTGGGCATCATCGATCAGCTTGAGCAGCTCGGCGCGCTCCTTGTCGATCTTGACCGCTGTTTCTACAGCGAATAGCCGGCCGGTCGCCAGAAGCACCCCTTGCCCATAGACTGCAGACCGAACCACCAGCAGGAACCTCGGCACTGCGGTGGACTTGCCCCGTCTTGTCGGGAATCGTTCTCAATAAGCAAGGGCCGTGGTGTTCTGGAACTGTTACAAGCGGATGCTAGCTGAGTACGCTGACAACCGTTCCCAACAGACTGTTTTCTGGTGTGATCCAGATCACGAATTCCTCGTAAATAGTCGGGTTTCGGGCATTTCAGGAAACGTTCTTGCTCGTGATCTCTTTACGTTGTTAGGGGTAGGTTACTGTGATTTAATAGCTCTACTGTAGCAAAGTTTCTAAATAGGCGAACGGCAGGGGTTCGATGCTCAAAATAGAAGATCTACATGTAGAGATCGACGGTCAGGAGATAGTCAAGGGCCTGGATCTCGAGGTCGGCGAAGGCGAGATCCACGCGATAATGGGCCCGAACGGGTCCGGAAAAAGTACGCTAGCCAACGTGCTTATGGGACATCCGCGCTACGAGGTGACCGGCGGCTCCATAACCTTCAGGGGCGAGGACGTCTTCGAGCTCGAGCCCGACGAGCGTGCCAAGCTCGGTATGTTCCTCGCCTTCCAGTACCCGAGCGAGGTGCCAGGGGTGTCCGTGGCAAACTTCCTGAGGACCGCCGTCAACTCCGTGCGCGAGGAAGAGTTGGGCCCGATGGACATGTACCGGCTCATCCAGGAAAAGATGAAGATCATGCAGATGGACCCCAGGTTCGCCGAGAGGTACCTCAATGAGGGCTTCTCCGGCGGCGAGAAGAAGCGGAACGAGATTCTGCAGATGCTCATGCTGAAGCCTAGGCTCGCCATCATGGACGAGACCGACTCAGGGCTCGATATCGACGCGTTGCAGGTCGTCGCCAAGGGCGTCAACGAGCTACGGGGTCCTACGTTCTCCGCGGTCATCATCACACATTATCAGCGTATACTCAGGTATATTGAGCCGGATCACGTCCACGTCATGCTCGACGGGAGGCTCGTGACCAGCGGCGGCAAGGAGCTGGCGCTCGATCTCGAGGATAAGGGCTACGAGTGGGTGCGCCAGGAGTTCGGCGCTGGCGCCCAGAGCTAGGTGAAGGGACAGAAGATATGCCAGAAGACAGGACCATCCAGGAGCTCGGGCTCGACGAGTACAGGTACGGCTTCCGCGATCCAGAGGAGTACTTCTTCAAGACCCCGAGGAAAGGCATCGACCCCGAGATCGTCGCCATGATCTCCAAGCACAAGAACGAGCCGGAATGGATGCTGGAGTTCCGTCTCAAGGCGCTCGAGTCGTTCTACGAGAAGCCGACTCCGCAGTGGGGCGGCAACCTGAACGAGTTGGACTTCGATGAGATCTACTACTACATCCGCCCGATGGAGAACCAGGGCCGTACTTGGGACGACGTGCCTGACGACATCAAGAAGACTTTCGACAAGCTGGGCATCCCGCAGGCCGAGCGCGAGTCGCTCGCCGGCGTCGGGGCGCAGTACGAGTCTGAGGTCGTCTACCACTCGCTCAAGGAGGAGTGGGAGCAGAGCGGCGTCGTCTTCATGGACATGGACGGCGGCCTGCGCGAGCACGAGGACCTCGTGCGGGAGTACTTCGGCACCATAATCCCGCCCGACGACAACAAGTTCGCCGCGCTCAACTCCGCGGTCTGGTCTGGTGGATCTTTCGTGTACGTCCCGCCCGGTGTCCATATCGACATTCCGCTTCAGGCATACTTCCGCATCAACGCGGAGAACATGGGCCAGTTCGAGCGGACGCTCATCATCGCCGATGAGGGGTCTTACGTCCACTACATCGAGGGCTGCACAGCCCCGACGTATACCTCGAACTCCCTCCACTCCGCGGTCGTAGAGCTCATAGCGAAGCCGACCGCGCGCATCCGGTACTCGACCATCCAGAACTGGTCGCACAATACCTATAACCTCGTAACCAAGCGTGGCGCGGCATACGAGAACTCAACCATCGAGTGGGTCGACGGCAACCTCGGCTCCAAGCTCACGATGAAGTACCCTGCTGTCTACCTGCTCGGTGAGGGCGCACGGGGTGAGATCCTCTCCGTCGCCTACGCCGGCGACGGGCAGCACCAGGACGCTGGCGGAAAGGTCGTTCACGCCGCGCCGAATACTTCGAGCCTCATCACCTCCAAGTCCATCTCCAAGGGGACAGGCAGGAGCACATACCGCGGGCTCCTCAAGGTGCACGAGGGCGCGGTCAACTCCAAGAGCAGGGTTGAGTGCGACGCGCTGCTCCTCGACGAGAACGCCAGGACAGACACTTATCCGTACATCGAGATCGAGGAGAAGAAGGTCAACACCGAGCACGAGGCCACCGTCTCGAAGGTTGGTGAGGACCAGCTCTTCTACCTCATGAGCCGCGGGCTCTCCGAGGAGGAGGCCATGGCGATGGTCGTCAACGGCTTCATCGAGCCCATCGCCAAGGAGTTGCCGCTCGAGTACGCGATCGAGCTGAATCGCCTGATCCAACTCGAGATGGAAGGCTCGGTCGGGTAAGAGAGCTTTTCAGCTAGTCAGCACTTCAGCTTTTTGGGCACGGGGAGTGCTGACCGGAGCGCGGCGTAACAAGTTGTCGATGGTTGGGGCGGGCCCGTTCGGGACCCGCCCTCGTTTTGAGAAGTAAAGGCAGGTCGTATGCAGCAGAAGGAAGCGCCGGAGATTCTAAATAGTAAAGGCCTAAGCAGGGAGACAGTCGAGGCCCTCTCCTCGTTCAAGGATGAGCCCGACTGGCTTACGGAGAAGCGCCTGGAGGCGTGGCAGAGCTTCGAGAGCCTTCCGATGCCGACGTTGCGCGATGAGGCGTGGCGTTACACGGATATCTCGGACGTCACGATAGAAGATTTTCTTCCCTACGCCCCCAGCCCGGACGTAACGAGTGAGGCAGACCTGCCTGATGCCGTGCAGCGGCTCATTCACGAGGGCGAGGAGAACTCGGCCCTGCTCGTGCAGCACAACTCGGAGACGGCGTATAGCCAGGTCGACGAGGAACTCTCGCGCGAGGGCGTCGTATTCACCGATCTGCACACGGCGCTCGTGGAGCATGAGGATCTGGTCAAGGAGAAGCTCTTCGGGCTCGTACCTGCCGACTACGACAAGTTCGCGGCGCTGAGCGCGGCGGCGTTCGCCGGAGGGTCTTTCCTGTACGTGCCTCGTGGAGTCGACGTGGAGTTGCCGATACAGAGCTACAGGTGGCTCGACGTTGTGGGCTCCATCATGCCCCGTACCCTCCTCGTGGTCGAGGAGGGCGCGAGCGTCACTTACATCGACGAGTACGCCAGCGCGGACGGCGAGGATCCCGCTTTCTCTAACGGGGCCGTCGAGCTTTATGTTGGACAGGGCGCTAACTTGCGCTACGTCTCGCTGCAGAACTGGCAGCGGAACGTGCTCCACTTCAACACCATCCGCTCCAAGACCGAGAAGGACGCGACGATCAACAGCCTCGTCGTCTCCTTCGGCTCGCAGCTTTCCCGCACCAACGTAGAGGCCGGTCTCTCCGCTGCTGGCAGCGACTCCGAGATGCTCGGCCTGTACTTTGCCGACCAGAACCAGGTCCTCGACCACCACACGCTGCAGGACCACCTCGCCCCGAATGCCCACTCGGATCTCGTGTACAAGGGGGCTTTACGCGACGAGTCCCTCGCCGTATTTAGCGGGCTCATCCGGGTCGAGCCTGGGGCACAGAAGACGGACGCTTATCAGACCAACCGGAACCTCATCCTCGGTACGGACGACGCTTTCGCGGTGAGTTTGCCACGCCTGGAGATACTGGCCGATGACGTGAAATGCTCGCACGGCTCGACGACCGGGCAGGTGGACGAGACAGAGCTCTTCTATCTCATGAGCCGAGGCATTCCGCGTCGCGAGGCCGAGAAGCTTGTGGTTTTCGGGTTCTTTGGGGAGATCACGAGCAGGATCCCCTTGAAGGGTTTGAAGGACAAGCTAGATCGGGCGATAGAGGGCAAGATCGGGCTCGGCTTCGAGGAGCGGGTCGCCTAGTGGCCGAGTTTCACAAGCTGGGCACCGTGGACGAGGTTGGTCCAGGGGAGATCAAACAGTATTTGGTCGAGGACCGCTTCGTCGCCCTATGCAACGTCGAAGGCAAGTTCCTCGCCTTCGAGGACGTCTGCACCCACCAGTTCACGCACCTGAGCGAGGGCGAGTTTACGGACTCCGAGGTGAAATGCCCCCTCCACGGCGCAAAGTTCGACGTGAAGACCGGCGCGGCGAAGAGCCTGCCCGCCGTGAAACCCGTCCCCAAGCACGAGGTCAAGGTGGAGAACGGCAACGTCTACGTCGCGCTCAACCCGAAGCGGGTGAAGGTCGGCGGCAGGAGAGGCCTCAGGAGGTAGCAGGACGTGCTGCTCCGAGGTTCCTGCCACTGCCGAGCGGTTCGCTTCCGGGTCGATTCGGAGATGCCGTACCCGTATCAGGCCTGCTACTGCTCCATCTGCCGCAAGACTGCCGGGGGAGGCGGCTACGCCATCAACCTCGGAGCCGACGCAAACACCCTGGAAGTCGAGGGCGGGGAGAACCTCTCGGTCTACAACGCGAAGCTCTACGATGAAGGCGAGCCGGATGAGGTATCGGTCAGTGAGGCGGAGCGTAACTTCTGCCGGGTTTGCGGGAGCTTCCTCTGGCTCTACTCTCCGAGCTACCCGGATCTCATACACCCTTTTGCCTCTGCGATAGACACGCCGCTCCCGAAACCGCCTGAGCACGTCCGCCTCATGCTGAACTACGCCGCGCCGTGGTGCGAGATCCCAACCGGAGAAGAGGAGAAGCATTTCGCCGAGTTTCCCGAGGAATCCCTGGAGGAATGGCATCGCCGCTACAGGCTTCTCGGGTAGGACGTTGGCTGCGAACAACGATTTCACTATAATTCCGGCCCTGGTTTGCTTTGGATCGGGAAGGCCGGCTCTGGTTCCTCCTACCTGGACCCCGGCTCCAATGGCCCCGAGAACGACTTCACGAACCGGAACACCACCTTCATGACCTGGAATCTCACGCACCTGGCCAGCATGATCAACGACGCTGGCGGCTTCTCGGCCCACGGAAACCAGAGGGCAGAGTGGGAGGCTGGCTGTCGCTTCGATCACCCCGTACCAGAGTTCCGCTAGTTGTCTTCGGCTGACCGAGGCCCCTCTACCTGCTGCTAAAATGCGATAGGTTTTGGTCGTAGGAGCTTCGAGAGGCCGGCAGGGTAGGTCAGCTCACAGGGAGCACACGGGATGTTGTGGTGGCTGTTGGTGGGAGCGGGCGCGCTGGTACTGCTAGCTTGCGCGCTGCTTTACAACCGTCTGGTCAAGTTGCGCAACAGGGTGGACAACGCCTGGTCGCAGGTCGACGTGTAGCTCAGGCGGCGCTACGACCTGATCCCTAACCTCGTCGCGACCGTGAAGGCTTACGCCGCCCACGAGTCGGAGACACATGGGGCAGTCGTTAGGGCCAGTGACGGTGCCCGCTCCGCGGCTACAATAGCGGAGCAGGGTAGGGCTGAGAGCGCCCTGACGGGTGCCCTCTGGAACCTTTTGGACGTCGCCGAAGCGTACCCTGAGCTGCGCTTCGTGGAGAGGTTCGCGGAGTTGCAGGAGCAGCTTGCAAAGACGGAGGACAAGATCTCCGTCTACCGCCACATCTACAACGACGCTATCACCACGATCCCCACGAACCTCATCGCCCGCGTCGCAGGCTTCTCCAGACGCGACTAATTCCGGGGCGAGGAGAGATCCATACAACACCCCGGAGGTGAAGACGTGAGGACCCCGAAGCTGATGCTGGCGCTCGTCTTCGCCGTCCTGACGATAGGACCGTTCTTTGTCCCGGACGAGGCCCAGGCCAAGAGCTTCGAGTTGCCGAGGGCGCAGGTCGTCGCCGATGTACAGCCCGACGGCTCGGTCGTCGTCACGGAGAACAACGCCTACCTCTTTACGGGCTCCTTCGAGGGCGGATACCGTGAGACCCCCCTGAAAAACGGCATGAGCGTGAGCGGTGTCTCCATAGGCGAGAACGGCGAAGAGTACGCGCCAGGAGCGTCGGCGAATCTGGGATCGTCCGGAGCGCCGGACACCTACGGCACCGCGAACCTCGGCGACGCGTACAGGATCGTGTGGCACTACCGGCCACGGACGAGCAGCGCACGTTCACCGTCAGCTACCGTCTGAGCGGCCTGGCGGTGGCCTACGATGACGTGGTCGACGTGTACTGGCAGGCCTGGGGCGACGAGTGGGAAGAGTCCCTGGGCTCGCTCGAGGCGACCATGGTCCTCCCGGGAGACGCGAGGAAGGGAGAGGTCAAGGTCTTCGGGCATCCCGCATCGGTGAGCGGGAAGGCAAGCCTCGGCCCCGACTGGGTCTCCCCCACTCTCTTCGCCAGCAACGTGCCACCCGAGCAGTTCGTCGAGATGCGGGTCCTCTCCCCGAGGGAGTTGCTCGCTTCGACTGGGGGGCCAGGCTGGAGCCTGAGGATGGGCTTCAGGAGATCATGGACCAGGAGGCCGCGGAAAAGCTCAATCCGAGGCCCGCTAGGCACGGCAAACGCGCCTGCATGCGCTGTTCGCGCTGCTCGTCGCTCTGGCCGCGAGATTGATGGCGCGCTCGTCTACGTGCGCTACGGCCGGGAGCCCATGGTGGACTACGGCGAGATCTACGAGCGGGAGCCGTCCACGAATGACCCGCCGGCGGCGGTCAGCGCGATCATGGGCCAGAACACCTCGGTAGGAATCAGGGAGTTCACCGCCACCCTGTTCGACCTGATCCGGCGCGGCGTCCTCAAGGCGCAGCCGGTCTCGGTAAAGCAGGGTAACCTCTTGGGCGAGAAGACCAGGACCGACCTGCGTATGGACCTCACCCCTCGGGGGACGTAGGTTCTCTGCAAGCCTTCGAGCGCAGCGTCTTCGAGGTAGCGAAACGCGTGCTCTCCCGTGGCCCGGTCAACCTGACGGCTTTCGAGGAGCGCATAAAGGATGACCGCGAGGCGAACCGTTCGTCGTACAACTCTGTCAGGGACGAGTTGAAACGGGATGTCGAGGGGCGGGATCTCGTCGAGCGCAGCGCCGGTAGATGGTTGGGCCCGGCGGCCTTCCTGCTGGGGCTGGCCGGTGCCGCGTGGTTCGTACTCTCCCTCTTCGGTTTGTACATCGGGGCTTTGATCTCCCTGGGCCTCTCCACCTTCATCCTCTTTGCCATCGGGATCGTAATAGTCTGGGTGGTATACCGCCGCGTCTTCGGCAACTCCGACTCGCGCCTGAACCACCTCTGGGTGAGACGAACGCCGAAGGGCGCCCCGCTCCACGCCCGCTGGCAGGTCTTTCGCCGCTACCTGACCCACTTCAGTCGCATGGAGGAATCCCTCGGACTCGCTCGCCCTGTGGGAGCATTTCCTGGTCTACGGCATCGCGCTGGGCATGGCCGAGCAGGTGCTCACCGCCTCCAGACTCCACGCCCCTCCCGAGGTCGCCCAGGGCGGCAGCTTCTACAGCCCCGGCTACGTCGGGTCCGGCGACGGACCCACCGGTTTCTCCTTCTCCAACCTCGAGAACGGCTTCTCCAGCGCCTTCACCCCTCCGTCTTCTTCCAGCTCAGGGGGCGGCGTTAGCTTCAGCGGAGGCGGTGGCGGAGCATGGTAGCCACGGGCAAACCGCCCCACTCGCCCCTTGATACAATCTCCCGCAAGATGATGCAGAGCTTTTACAGAGAGATCGTCCTGGATCACTTCCAGCGTCCGCGCAACCGGCAGGAACTGGAAGACGCAAACATCGAAGAGCACATAAACAACCCCCTCTGCGGCGACCAGATCACCGTCTACGCGAGCCTGCACGGCGGCACCCTCGAAGAGGTCAGCTTCACCGGCCGCGGATGCTCCATCTCCCAGGCCTCTGCCTCGATGCTCACCGAACAACTAACGGGTGCAAGCCGCAAAGAAGCCGAGGAAAAAATCGAAGCCTTCCTACAGATGATGCGCACCGAGGAAAACGAAGACCTCGGCGAGCTCGCCGCCCTCAAGGGCGTCGTCCAAACCCCCAACCGCACCCGATGCGCCACCCTGGCCTGGGAAGCCATGCGCCGCGCCCTCGATTAGAGGCATCAGGCGTAGGGGCGCTTCCCGAAGCGCCCATCCGGCAAACCACCGCTCGATTTGCTTGCGAGCGAAGGCGAAGCCGGAGCGTGCTGAAATGCTGAAAGCGGAGCCCGAAGGGCGCAGCGTGCTGAAAGCGACCGAAGGGAGCGTGCTGAGCTAAACTGGCCTTTGCCAGTTTAGCTCAGGGGGCATTTGTATGGACCCGGACAGCAGCCGTTCTAACCCCGCCGACGGGCCGCGTGGTCGGCTGGACAGCGCGCTCGCCCGCGCCAGCGACGCGCCGCTCAGGGAGGGCAATCGCCTGGAGCTACTCAGGAACGGGCCCGACACCTACGAGGACTGGCTCACGGCCATCGCCGGGGCGAAGCGTTGGGTGCATCTGGACAACTACATCTTCCAGGACGACGACGTCGGAGAGAAGTTCGCGAAGGCCCTTATCTCGAAGGCCGGGGAGGGCGTGAAAGTTCGCGTGCTGTACGACTGGTTCGGCTCACTCGACGTGCGGCGCTCTTTCTGGCGGAGGTTGCGCAATGCCGGCGTGGATGTCAGGGTCGTCAACCCGCCTACCCTCGGTGGCCCGCTGGGTGCTATTCGGCGCGACCACCGCAAGCTGCTCGCCGTGGATGGCGAGTACGCCTCGACGGGCGGCGTGTGCATCTCCGAGGGCTGGCTCGTGACCTCCCCCGAAACGGGGCTTCCTTACAGGGACACGGCCGTCGGCATCCGCGGTCCGGCCGTCGCCGAGGCCGAGCGGGCATTCGCTGGGCTATGGGGCGTCACCGGTGAGGCCCTCCCTCAAAACGAGTGTCCAGATCCTGAGGAAATCCCGCGGGCAGGCGAGGCGGCAGCGCGGGTGGTCGTCCAGGAGCCGCGCAGAATGCGAACCCTGCGGATGCTGCAGTTGCTCACCGCGGGCGTGGAGCGACGGCTCTGGATCACCGACGCCTACTTCCTCTCCATGGCGATCCTCTCCCAGTCCCTGATGTCCGTGGCGCGCGACGGGGTGGACGTAAGGGTACTGGTGCCAGCGACCAACGACTTGCCCTGGATCGGGGCGCTCTCGCGCACGGGCTACCGGCAGTTTTTGGAGTCCGGGGTCCGCATCTTCGAGTACGGCGGGCCCATGATCCACGCCAAGACCGTGGTCGCGGACGGCTGGTGGTCGAAGGTCGGCTCGACAAACCTGAACGTCGCCAGCTTGGTCGCCAACTGGGAGATAGACCTGGTGGCGGAAGATTCCGGCTTCGCCGAAAAGATGGAGAAGCTTTTCGAAGAAGACCTCTCCAACGCCCGCGAGGTCCGCCTCGCCGGCACTGCCGAGCACCCGCGGGTGCGTCCGGAGCGCCCGATCCAGACCTCCGACCGCGACGCCCGCAGGGGCGTCGTGGGGAGCGGCTCCGGCAGGGCCGCCACCGTCCTGCGCGTCGGCAGCACGGCCCTCCAGAAGAGCGGCTACCCGCTCGCGACCCACGAAAAGGCCCTGGCCGCCGCAGCAAGCGGCACCCTGCTTGGCGTTTCCCTCCTAAGCCTCCGCTTCCCACGCTTCCTCGCCTGGCCCCTCGCCGCCACCGGCGCCCTCTACGGCGGCCTTGGAGTGCTCCGCGCCGCCCGCTCGACCCTCTCCGACCGGAAACCGTAAAAGCCGCACCCGGAGATGCACCGGCAGATGCGCCCTGCTTGTACGTCTGGCATCATGGAGACGAACACGGGAGTTCGAGCGTTGGGCGACGGGAAGTGAGGAGGACGGTTATGCCTACGTACGTGGTGCTCGCGAACTGGACCGAGCAGGGAATAAAGAACGTTAAGGAAACCATGGAGAGGACCGACGAGGGCACCGAACTCGCGAAGAAGCATGGAGCCGAGTTCAAACAGGCCTACTGGACGGTGGGGCCTTACGACATGGTCGCCGTTTTCGAGTCGCCAGACGACGAAACCCTGAGTGCCCACCTACTCGAGATCTGCGCCTCGGGGAACGTTAGGACGACGACGATGCGCGCATACGACCGGCAGGAGATGTCGACTATCCTCCAAAGGCTCGGCTGATCGAGCGGTCAGCTGGTCAGCCGTCAGCTTTTTGTTTTTGGCTGATAGCCAACCGCCGATGGCAGAAGGCCCGCTTTTCGGGAAGTTCGCGCGGGTTCAACCGGTCCTTCTGAAAACCGCTGTAATGTCCCAGGTTAGGCAACCTGGGGGATACGAGGCTCTGCCTCGTGAGCGTGGTATACCGACGGTGATGGGCGAGACGAACGATGGCACGGGATACGGACGTTACCTTTCACGGAAGTATCTTGCGTCCTTGCCCGAACGGACCGCGCGGGCGGGGGCCGCGCTGACGGGCGGGTTGGTATACGAGACGGGTGAGGTACTGTTACCGCTCGCGGTTCGCCGATCCAGATTCTACCAGGCGGTAGTCGGACGGTTGCTGCGCATCACGATCGAGTTGGTGGGCGGCGTCGAGGGCGTCTACCCCTCAGAAGAGATACAGGCTCGAGAGCTGCTGGTACGCAAGACGGCGGGTAATGTGATCGAGCTCGGCAGCTTCTTGGCGGTCGGGTGGTCACCGGTCTGGCTTCTGGCGGGGGCCTCGGATCTGATCGGGGGTTCGAAGGCGTACCTGCGGGTGCTGGTCACGGAGTTGCGGGATGCCGGCGTACTTTCGGCGGAAGAAGACGTTTCATCTTTCGAAGAGCTGTTGGGTGTACTGGAAGGCACCTCCGGCGTGCTGGCCGATACCGTCGACGTGCCCCCGTTGAACATCGCGAGCGTGCGCGCCTCGTGGCAAGAACTACGGCGGCAGACAGCGGATTTGCCGAACGCCGACGGTCTGGAGAAGATCTTCTCCGACCTGCGGTTGGCCGCACGGCGAGAGGATCGCTCGGTAATGGAGATCTCTTCCGTGGTAGCGCTCGGCGCGGTGCATGCGGGCGTAAAATTAGGAAACGCTCACATCTTCGACTACTATCGCGGCGCGCTGCAGACCATCGCGGATGAGGGCCTGGTCTCCTTTCTCTACCGAACCAGCACCCCCTACCTGACGCGGGCGCGTTCGCACTTCGATCCCGGGTCGAGCACCCACTCGGAACGCCTCCTACGGCGTTGGGCGGATCGCCGCTCACCCGCGGCACGCCAGACGACGCAGGGCGCACCATCGAGCGACGAAAACGCCGCCGAGGACCATCCGACGGGACAAGGATAGAAGAGAAGGAAACCCACGCGGGCACAGCCCTCCCTCTCACGCGCTCGAACTCCCGAGACGCCCACTCTGATTTGCCGAAGCGGGTGGATGATTCGCGCTCCCCGCTTTCGCAACGTTCGTGCATCCGGTGTGGTCCCCGGTTAGCAACAGGATAGCCTTCTCGTGGTTGTTGGGGAAGGCCAGGGAGCTACACGTGATGGTCTTGTCCGACCTGTCTAACAAGCACAGCATGGGCCCCGAAAGTAGGGTCACTCCCGCGGGGGTCGGCGTCTACAGGCCCGACTGCTCGCCGGACGGGACCCAGATCGTCTACGAATGCTCCGAGGATCCTTGCGATCGCACAGGGGGTGCCCAGACTTACAACCCCAACATCTACAAGGTCGACGCCGACGGCTCGGACAATACTCCCTTCGTCGCCAGTCGGTACGGCGACAGCTACCCCGTCTTCTCGCCGGGAGGGGGCAAGATCGTCCTCTCGAGCGACCGCAACGGCGACGAGGAACTCTACATCAAGAACGCGGACGGGAGCGGAGAACCGCAGCAGCTGACCTACAACCGGACCAGGGATGTGGAGCCCGACTGGCAGCCGGTCCAGTAGGGTGGCGCAGCGTCCGTGGCGACGGAACCAGAGGAAGAGGCGGCTAGAAGATCAGCTCTCCCGGTCCGCCTTCGAGCTGGTCTAGTTCGTAGCCGAGATCCCTGGCGAGGGCTTCGTAGAAGGTCCTGTTGCGGTGGGCGAAGGGGAGCCACTCGCGGAAACGGGCGTAGGCTTCTTCGGGGTCGGGGTCCCCTTCCCAACACACCAGGTCGCGCATGAATTCGTCGATGCGCAGGAAGCCGGCGAGCCAGGGGTCCGCAGGCTCCTTGTCCCTTTCGAGGGCAGCCTCGAAGGTTTCGAAGGGAGCCGGTTTGGGGGCGTCTTCGAGGTCTCTGGATAGGAAGCGGTCGTCGAGGTAGTTTACGACGTCCGCCAGGCCGGCGATGAGGGTCGGTAGCCACGGGGTCTGGCTGCCGGGGTGGTCCGCCGGGAGGCCCCAGCGAAGGGCGCCGGTCATGCCGCCGATCATGCGGAAGACGTAGGGCAGGGAGCGGTAGGCGCGGCGGCTATGATAGTAGTAGACGATCGGGTAGCGTCTTATGCCCTCGTAGATCTCCACGAGGCCGCGGTGGAGCTGCATCATGTGGGTCTCCAGGCCCCTGTGTTGACCTCCGGGGAAGTGCGGGGTCAGGATGCTCAATGGATCCCTCGTGTCCTGGGCCTGGTAGTAGAGGCCCGCCGCGAGTACGCCCAGTTGCTGGAAGACGCCGTAGATGCCGAGCACGTAGGTGATCGCCAGCGTCAGGATGCCGAAGCCGTTGAGGGCTTCGGAGACGGCGATCACCTGGTAGAGCCCGCTCGTCGGCGTGACGTCGCCTAAACCCAGGGTGGAGATGGTGATCCCGCTGAAGTACAACGACTGCAGGAAAGAGGGGTCGAGGCTCGGAACGGAGAGCGAGAAATCACCATCCAGCATACCCTTGTAATAGATACAGGCGTAGCCCCAGGAGAGAAGTAGGATCCACGCGACTATCGTGGCGGGGACCATGAGCGGGGGGCCGCCATAGAAAGCCCCAACGCCCTGTGCCTGCGCGGCAGCGGACCCGTCAGGAGCCGCATCAGGCCGTACAACATACGATACAGGCGGCTGCTCAGGAACCCGAAACCGTCGTAGTGGAGCACCGTGAAAAACACGTCCAGAATCCCCGCGAAGATCAAAAAGACGCCGACCGGTATCAACAACCAATCCATGCGTAGAAAATACCAGACCGCCTACAACCCGGCGTGTAGGGGCGGTTCGCGAACCGCCCTAAAGCGGTAGTCGATGAAATAGGAGCACCCCTCCGAGTCTGCTTTTATGCATAGCGCGCCGTAAGCTTCGGAACGCCCGAGATGCCCCCGCCAGACCTGGGAAGCAGCATAGGTCCAATATCACTGCACAACGCTATAATGCGACAACACCCAGGTATCTTTCATCCTGCCCCCGCTCGATATGTTGACCAGTTTGTTGCCGGGCGCGGCGACGCGCGTCATGGCGCCGGGCACGACCCTGATCGTCTCGGCGTCCGGAGCAAGGGCGTGGATGCGCAAATCGGCGTGGGCGTCACGCAAAACGAAGCCGTCTTCGGCCTCGCAAAGGACGTGGGTGGAGAAGTCTATCGTCTCCTGGGCCACATACTCGACCGGGTTCTCCTCCACCTGCTTACGGAACTCTTCGACGGTTTCTCTCGATTCTTCCGGGGCGATCAGGACGTCTTTGCCGCCCCAGCCGCTGCGGCTCTTTATGACCAGGTCATCGAAATGGTCCATGACGTAGCGTTTGTCTTCCTCGACGGCCAGGGAGTAGGTATCGATGTTGGCGAGCACCGGCTCCTCGTCGAGGTAGGTCCGGATCATCTCGGACACGAAGGGATAGACGCCCTTGTCGTCGGCGACGTCGAGGTTCGGGGCGAAGACGGCGTTGACCAGGCCCTCGAAGTGGGCCTCGACCAGGCGCGGCACGTCGTCGTAGATTCTGCCGGTCTCGATGCGCTCGTAGACGACGTCGATCCGCCGGCCGCTCCCTTTATGGACGAGCCTTCCGTCACCGTCCAAATCGACCTCGTGACGCTCGGCCAGGATCGCCCCGAGCTCCGCGGCGAAGACCTTATGGTCGATGTAGTACTGGTCGTCAGGACCGGTGGAGAGGACTGCCACGACCGGGTCGGGTTCGGGAGAAGCGGCCCGCACGACCTCGCCGAAGAGGTCCATGATCCCGTCGAGCGGCCTCACCCCGAGCGTCCTGTAAGACTCGGGCAGAACGCCGGGGGTCATCGTCCTGAGCAGGCTCATCGGCTCGATGCCCACGGGCATCTTGGCGTTGTCCTCGATGATCAGGTACTCCCACTCGCCGGGCCGGCCAGAGCGCGCCTCGGCGACGATGTCGAAGCCCATCTGCCGGTTGGGTACTTCCCCGAACCGTGTCGGGACCGAAGTGTCGAAGAGGGCGCTGCTCTCGACAACCTCCATCGGGACGACCTCGTCCTTTCCGGCCTCCAGGCACTTGAGCCACTCGTTGATCGCGCGCATCCGCTGCGCCAGACCCCGCTCCAGAACGTCCCAGTCCGCGGCAGGCAGGATGCGGGGCACGTAGTCGGTGGGATGGACCCCATCGTCGGGCTCCATGCCCAACTCTCGCTGCCTCTCGAGCAGCCACCCACGAGCACTTTGCGTCCTCCGCCTCCACTCCCCAGGCCCCATCCGCCCCATCTCCCCGAGCACGGTCAGGTAATGCGAAAAGGGCTCGCCATCGGGTCCGAAGACCTCGTTGGGCGAGGACATGCCGCGCTGGAAATTAAAGCGGTCAGCCATCAGCTTTCAGCCGTCAGTTTTCTCTTGGAGGGCTTTGCTCTTGCCGGAAACAAAGTTCTCATCCGGCAGATAGTAGCGTTTTCGCGAGGCGGTCGCTAGCTTGATCTTGTTGCTGAGTGCTGATCGCTGAAAGCTGATGGCTATCCGAAAATTCCCACGAGTACGCACGGAGATCCGAGGAGGAAAGAGAGCGCGAAGGTGGCGGCGAAGAAGACGTTCTCGTCTGAGGTGTAAGAGTAGAGGCGTTTGAAGTGGAACATCAGGAGGGCCGAGGGGATGGCTATGCCGGTCATCAGCACGGCCGTCACGCGCACGGTGTTGAGGGGACCGATCCGCCCGAAGACGCCCACGGAGTTGAGGAGGAGCAGCCCGAACCAGTCGGCGGTCAGCATGAGGGAGACGCCGAAGACGGCCAGAAGCGCGTAGGACAGGGAGTTAGAGAAAAGAGGACCCCTGACGGGCGCCTCGGAGGTCGCATCCTCCAGGACGTCGAACAGCGTCTTCGGCGGTTCGCGGAAGAAATTGGAGATCCTTTTCGAGACCTTCATGAGAGGCGTAATGGTAACGCAAGGAGGCCGTTTGTGCCGCTCACGAACGGAAAAATCCGCCCTCGGAGTGGATGATCTGGCCCGTGATCCAGGCCGCCTCGTCGGAAGCGAGGAAAGCCACGAGCCTCGCTGCGTCCTCGGGTTGCCCGATTCTTCCGAAGGGGAACTTGTGGATGAGTTCCTGTTCTAACTCCTCGGTCATCCAACCCGTATCGGTAGGACCGGGGTTGACGGCGTTAACCGTGATGCCTTTGTGCCCGACCTCGACGGCGAACGTCCTGGTGAAGGCCTCGATCGCACCCTTGGTCGCGACGTAGGCAAGCTCCCCCGGCATCGGCCCGAGCGACTGGCCGGAGCTGAAGTTGACGATCCTGTCCCCAGGCCCGCCAGGATACCGCCTGGCGAAATTCACGCTGAGTAGCGCCATCGCCCGCACGTTGACGGCGTAGTGGGCGTCGAGCGTCTCGGCATCGAGATCCTCGAAGCCATCGCGCATGGAGTAGGCGGCGACGTTGATGAGGATCGAAGGCCTCCCGAGCACTTCTTCGGCCCTGTCGAGGAGGCGCCGCGCCGAATCGGGGAGGGAGAGATCCACCTCCACACCCTCGGCCGCGACGCCAGCGGCGCGCAACTCCCCGAGAAGCGCCTCCGGCTCATCCTCCTCCGATGCCCATGGCGTCTCGCGGTCGTAATCTCTCCAGTAGGAGAAAACGATATCGGCGTCACGGAAAGCCAGCGCCCTGCAAACCGCCGATCCTATCCCCTTCATCCTCCCGACGCCGGTAACGAGCGCGACGCGACCGCGCAGGTCTCCCGTCGAGGAGGTCGTGGATGGGGTGTCGGATATGGGTTACTCCTTGACGATCGGTTCCTTGGCCTCGCGGTCCGTGCGGTCGGCGGTTTCGCGGAGGGCTTCGAGGGCTTCGGCCCTGTCCATGCCCGAGGCGCGCAGGAGATCTACGGCCGTCGACCGGATCTGGCCTACCAGCATGCTGGTCCTGAGGTCGTTGCGCTCGTCGAGCACGGCGGTCGCCCCTCCGGCTGCTTCGAGGGCGAACCTACGGGTCTCCACGGGGTGCTCGGGCTCTTCGATGTAGGCCGCGAGGGTCTCGACAGCGTAAGCGAGGTCGAGGATGGTCTCGGAGAGCGTCTCGGGAACGGCCCATCCCTCGCGTACCGTCGTCACTGCGGCGCGCGCGAGCACCCTTATGTTGCGAACAGCGAGGTCCAACTGGTCGGCGGCCGTAGCGTAGAGAGCGAGCTGCCCGAGCCCCCGCCTGCGCGGCGGGGAGAGCCTAGCGGTGTCGTACCCGGCGTCGAGCGCCTCCCTAAAAGCGTCCATGCGTGCGTCAGTCTCGCGTGCCATGCGCAGGGCGTGCTCCGCCATCTCGAAGTTGCCGGCGCGCAGGGCGGTCGCCGTCTCGCGCAACGCGTCGACGAGGTCGTCGAAGATCGGGTGCGCCGCCCGCTCCACCATGTGCCTGGGATCGCTCGGGAACACGGACCGCACCCCGAGCGCCACGCCCGAGCCGAGAAGCGCGTCCAAGAAGCGGTCGGGCGACCAGCCCGAGGTCGAGGGGTCGAGCATCACCGTGAACAACGTTGTCACGCCCGCCTCGGAGACGAGCGCCGGCCCGCCCCCGAGCAGCCACGCCACCGCCATCGCCAGCGCGACAACGACCCCGATCTGGACCGTTCCCGTCCCGATGATCACCACCAGCAGATCGGCTACCGCAAGCCCACACGCGACCCCGAAAACGAGCTCGAGGACCCGACGCCCCTCCTGCCCGACGACAACCCCGTGGAGATGACGGCCGCTATGGCCGC
This sequence comes from Actinomycetota bacterium, assembly GCA_046733115.1. GTDB lineage: Bacteria > Actinomycetota > Rubrobacteria > Rubrobacterales > Rubrobacteraceae > Rubrobacter_D. Next base: position 30,326 of record JBKPOM010000038.1, read on the forward strand.
GAAGTACGGCTGGCTGTGCCCCAGAACCACAGAAGCCAAAAACCAGGCCAGGCTCGCCGCCACCGCCGTCTGCAAGATGGGCCAGACCCCGGTTCCCAGGCGGCCCGACGCCTCCTGCGACCAGCGCCGCAACGCCCCGGACCCGACATTCGGCACGACCCACGCCAACGCGCCCAAGTTCACAACCAAACACCTCCTTCGCGGTTCTCTCGATACTTATATGCGTTTCGCATGCAACCGAGACTAGCACTGCGAACAGGGTAGTTAAAGGGCTGCGGGAGGCATCTGAGCGATCTGTTATCGAGCTGTTGCGAGGCTGTTACTTTCTCTGGATCACGCCCCCGTCGGGGACGGTTTCGGGGCCGGGCTCCAGGGATGTGGGCTCGGTCCTCGAGCGGCCCCGATCTCCACGTCGTAGCTACTCACCCGCACGGATCGGAAACGTTACATCAACTCTCCTCTTGCCACCATCTGCACCTTGCCTCCGACGTGGATGCTCGTTTCTTCTCCCCCTTTCTCGGCCCGGAGGTAGAGGAGCGAGGGGCGCCGGATCTCGTACCCCTGTTCGACCCGCGCGTCTACGGAGTCGGTTCCGAGGTAGTGGTGCTCGACCAAGTAGGCAGCCAGGCAGCCGGCGGCGCTGCCGGTCGCGGAGTCCTCGGGTACGCCGAGGTCGTTTGCGAACATGCGGGCCGAAAGGTCGCCGGGGCTGTTTGCGTGCGGTTCCGGACAGAAGACGTAGAGGTTCTTCCCCGGGCCGGCCACTTCCAGGTAGCGTTCCCAGTCGATCTTGCAGCGTTGTAGGGCATCCAGGTCTCTCAGCGGGACTATGAGGGCCGGGAGTCCGGTTGACACTTCCTGTACGGGGAAGCGGTCGTCCAGGTCCGCTGTTTCAAGATTGAGGGATCGGGCGGTGGGCGCGGGGTCGCGGGTCTCGCCGAAGGTTGGCGGGAGCTGGCGCATCCAGAGTACCTCGCCGAAGGTCACGGGTATCTTACCGGCCTTCAGGTTGAGGGTGATCTGATCCACGGGCTCGGCCAGGATCTCGCACCGGATCACGTACGCCGTGCCCAGTGTCGGGTGGCCGGCGAAGGGCACCTCCCTTTCCGGCGTGAAGATGCGAACGTCGTAGCCGCCACCTGTCTCCTCGTCCGAGAGCACGAACGTTGTCTCGGAGTAGTTCATCTCGAGGGCTATCTTCCCGAGCGCCTCGTCGGGCAAGTCCGCGCCGCCGCGAACCACGGCGAGCTGGTTGCCCGCGTACTTCGCCTCGGCGAACACGTCAACGATGTAGAAAGTGAGCCTCACAGGTTACTCCTCTCGCGCTGTCCCTTTGCAGCAGGCCAGTAGGTGAGCAGGGGTCCCCCGCGGCCCCGGTGGCATAGTGGTCGAACGCTCCTCCTACGTACTTGCGCTTTTCACCCTCACACAATCATAAAGCAAGCCCCGCGAAAAGCCCTGTCGTAGCCTGGATCGCCGCCACAGATGCATTACGCGGCCCGATGTGATCCAGATCAAGCCAGTGTACAATTCCCGCATGACGGTCTTTCGCTACGGGCGGGAACACTTCGAGGAGGGAGAGTACGTGCGCCGCGTGGACGCGACGCCTGGCGACGGCCTCGACCCCGTAGTACGCATCGTCGAAGACCTCGGCACCGTCGAGATCCCCTGCGGCAAAGTGGACTGCCGCAGCAACTGCATCGAATACATGGTCAGCGCAAAAAACAAACGCAACGACTACACCCTAGCCGAATGCAAGGTCTCCGCACTGGTAAGCATTATTTAGCACGCTCTGGCCTGCGGCGTTCGCTTTCAGCACTTCAGCTAATCAGCATTTCAGGTTTCCTGGCAGATAGTTAGCCGGCTAACTATTTGCGAAGCTCTGTGCGAAGCGGGTCCGCGAGTGCCGGCGGGCGGCGCCACGAGCAACCTTCCTGACATGCTGAAGTGCTGACTTGCTGAGAAGCGGAGGCGAAGCCGGAGCGTGCTGCGCAGCTACTCCTCCCAGGAGTAGGCTTTCTGTTCCGGCGGTTTTTCGGGGGCGTAGAGGCGTTGGAGCGCGCCGCCTGCCAGGGGCGAGAGGAAGAGGCCGGCGAGGCCCGCGGGCAGGAGGTCGCGGGCGATAGACCAGGCGTAAAGGAGCGGTATTCCGGTGGGGTGGTTGGCGTCTCTTATTAGGCGCAGGGGGTCGAGGACGCCGCCGGGGGGAAGGATGCCTGTTGCGTAGACGATGAGGGTTAGGACGCCGGAGATCAGCCCTGTCAAAAGGGCGAGCGCGAGGCTGAGGAAGAGGCGCGGGCCGGGGCCTTCCCTGCGGGCGCGTCCCGCGAGCAGGACGGCTCCGAACAGGGGGGCTGCGATCAGGCCGGCGAGCAACCCGACGCCCATGTAGACAAGGGCCAGGGTGGTAAGGTCTCCCTCGCTGCTCGGTCCTCCCTGCAGGATCAGGAGCACGAAAGGCTCGGGGAAGAGCGACTTCACGAACATGAAGCCGAAGCCGTAGGCGACCCCTATCCCCAGCAGTCGCAATAGGATCATGATTCTTCCTCTGCTCGCTCGGAGAGGATCCAGCAATTGTCACGTGCTTCCATCATCATGCGCAGAATTTACCCCGTGGCGGCGAAAACGTCAGCAAGAGCTTTCACGAGCCGTCCGGCTCTACGGTGCAGGCTGTCCGGACGCCATACTCGTGCGTCGCCGGGTAAAATCGGTGGCAGCATGAGCGGAGGGCGAGCAGTACTGGATTCGGCGGAGGCGCGGCGCGTTCTCGAGGAGCGGGCGCGGGAGGCGGGCTTCGACCTCGTCGGCGTGGCGTCCGCGGAGCCTTTGCGTGAGGGCGGGGAGCGTCTGCGGCAGTGGCAGGAGGAGGGGATGGCCGCCGATATGGGCTACATGCACAGGCCGGTTGAGCTTCTCTCGCACCCGAAGAAGCTGCAGAAGAGCGCCAGGAGCGTGGTCTCTTTAGGGATCTCTTACTATCCGGGGGACCATCCCGAGAACGAGGGCGGGGGCCGGGTTGCGCGGTACGCGTGGGGGCGGGACTACCACGAGGTCATAAAGGAGAGGTTGTTCCGGCTAAGGAGAGAGCTGGAGGAGGAACTCGGGGTCAGGATCAAAGCGCGCGGCTTCACGGACGCCGTGCCGCTCCTGGAGCGCTCCGCGGCCCAGCGCGCGGGGCTCGGGTTCTTTGGGCGTAACTCCTGCCTCATAAACGGCGGGATCGGCTCTTACTTCTTTATTGCGGATTTGATCGTGGACCTCGACCTCGCGCCGGATCTCCCCGGCACGGGCACCTGCGGACGCTGTACCCGCTGCATGGATCGGTGTCCGACCGGGGCCATAAAAGCCCCCGGTGTCGTTGACGCCAGGCTGTGCATCTCGTACCTCACCATCGAGAACAAAGGTGAGATACCTCGGGATCTCCGTCCCAAGGTAGGCGACTGGGCCTTCGGCTGCGACGTCTGCCAGGAAGTCTGCCCTTACAACAAAACGAAGGCCTCGAGGAACCGCTGGCCCGAGTTCTCCGCGGAGGCCGGACACGGACCTTACCTGAAGATAGAAGAAGTCCTGGAGATACGCACCGACGAGGAGTTCGAGGAGATCTTCGCCGGGACCCCTCTCACGCGCCCGGGACGGTCCGGATTGCTGCGTAACTGTTGCGTGGCCGCCGGTAATTTGACGCTAAGGGAAGCCGTACCCGCGCTCGTGCGGGCGTTGCGCGAGGATTCGTCGGCACTCGTGCGTGGGCACGCGGCGTGGGCGCTGGGTAAGATCGGGGGCGCGGAAGCGGCGCTCGGGGAGGCGTTCGAGACGGAGAAAGACGGATGGTGCAGGGAGGAGATAGGGCTGGCGCTCGCGGATGGGACCGTGAAAGCAACCTTGGGTTAGAATAGGGAAACGATGGCAGATCAGATCAACTACTACGAGGTGCTCGGTGTCTCGCGCGAGGCCTCACAGACAGAGATCAGGAACGCTTACCGCAACCTGGCTAAGGAGCGCCACCCCGACCATCCCGGCGGAAGCACGGAGGAGTTCTCCCGGCTGCAAGAGGCGAACGCGGTCCTCTCCGACCCGAACCGCCGCCGCAAGCACGACGAGGCCCTTGACCTGGCCCACGCCGCCGACCAGCTCGCGGGCCTCAACTTCGACTTCGACGCCGCGGAGGACGAGCTCTCCGCCAAGCGCAGGGAGCGCGAAACCTCAGGTCCTTCCCTCGGCGAGCGCCTGAGGGGCCGCTTCGGCAGGAAAGAAGAGGACCCCTACGAGGAGCTCCGAAGAGAGGCACGCGGCTCCGGGCGCGACTCCGGACGCAGGACCCGCGGACGCTACGACATCAGCGAGGCCCGCTGGTACGAGCCCCACCGCTTCGACCCCGAGCCGATAAGCCTCAAGAGCGGGGCCATCACCTTCGTCGCGGCCTTTTTGGCGTTCATCGCTGTAGGGCAGATCGGGCTGTGGGCGATGGGACAAGGTGCCGGTTCCTTCGTCTTCCTGACGGCGCTGGACCCGTTCATGCCCATCCTGTACTCGCTGGTCGGGCTGGTGGTAGCATACTTCGCTTTCAGGGCCGCGGGTTACGCGGCGCTGGCTCTCGCCTTCGTGGCCGCGCTCGTCGTCGGCGCCCAGGTACCGGAGGGGCTGCTGCAGTTCTTGACCGTGGGCATCATCGTCTTGCTCGTCGTGGTCTTCCTCGGCAACCGCCGCGAGAGCGCCGCCAGGCGCTGACCCTGCAATTCTAGAAGGAGCCGTTTCGTGATCCCCACCTCCGAGCTGGAGCGCTTTATCTCCGACTTCGAAGAACGCCTTGCGCCCGTGGAGAGGACCGCGGACGAGGCCTGGTGGAACCTGGCTACCTCGGGTACAGAAGAGGCGCAGGAGAAGTTCGTGACCGCCAACAAAGCGTACAGCGGTCTGTTCTCGGATCCGGACGAGCACAGGAAGCTCAGGGACGTTTATGAGAACCCGGACCCTAAGGAGAGCCCGCTCTTGCACCGTCGGGTCGAGGTCCTCTACAGGATGTTCGAGGAGCGGCAGGGGGACCGGGAGATCCTCGGCCGCATCGAGGAGCTGGAGGCCGAGGCCAACGCCATCTACGGCAACCACAGGAGCGTGGTCGGGGGCAGGAAGCTGGTCGAGAACGAGGTCAGGGAGCTGCTGCGTTCCTCCGAAGACGAGGACCTGCGCAGGGAGGCGTGGGAGGCATCGAAGTCCGTCGGCCGCGCGGTCGAGGGGACCGTCAGGGAGCTGGCCCGACTCAGGAACCAGCTCGCCCGAGAGCAGGGGTACGAGAACTACTATGCCCGCTCGTTGGAGCTTCAGGAGATCGAAGCTGGAGAGCTGGCCGGGATCATGCACGATCTCGCGTCGGCAACCGACGTCCCGTTCGAAGAATTGAAGCGAGATCTAGACGCCGGGCTGAAGCGTAAGTTCGAAGTCGAAGAGGTCATGCCGTGGCACCTCTCGGGGCCATTCTTCCACAGGGCACCCGACGTTGCCGGCATCGACCTCGACCGATACTTCGAGGCTAAGGACCTCGAGGACCTGACCAGAAAGACCTTCGATAGGCTCGGGCTCGACGTGCGGGGTGTCATCCCCAGGAGCGACCTCTACGAGAGGAAGGGCAAGAGCCAGCACGCCTTCTGCGCCCGCATCGGCCGCGAGTACCCCTACGACGTGCGCGTGCTCGCCAACGTCAGGCCTGACGCCTACTGGATGGACGCGATGCTCCACGAGTTCGGCCACGCCGTCTACGGTAGGCACGTCAACCCGAGGCTCCCTTACCTCCTGCGCACCCACGCCCACGCCAACACCACCGAGGCCATCGCCCTCATGATGGGCGCCCTGGTCGACGAGCCGGGCTGGCTGGGCTCCGTCGCCGACGCAAACCGAGAGGACCTGGAAGAGGACGCCGCAAAGCTAGCGGCGCACCGCCGGGTAGACAGGTTGATCCTCACCCGTTTCGTGCTCGTCATGTACCACTTCGAGCAGGTGCTCTATGCCGACCCGGATAGCGAAGGGTTGAACTCGGTGTGGTGGGATCTCGTCGAACGGTTCTTCTACGTGGACCGTCCGCCAAGGCGGGACGAGCCCGACTGGGCTGCGGTTATCCACGTCGCGGTCGCACCCGTTTACTATCACAACTACATGCTCGGGGAGTTGATCTCGGCCCAGCTAAGGAATTACCTGGAATTCCACATAACGCGAGGCCCCTTCTACGACAACGAGGTCGCGGGACGCTACCTCCTCGAATCCTTCTTCGGCCCCGGCGCCCGCGAGAACTGGCGCGACACCGTCCTGCGCGCCACCGGTGAACCGCTGAACCCCGAGCACTTCGTGAAGTCGCTTGAATAGAGCGGTTCGCTTCACGAACCGCGCGGTCAGCTATCAGCCGTCAGCTCTTGGTTTCTGGCTGAAAGCTGATCGCTGACAGCTGCGATGGCTAAAGACGCGAAGCGGACCGCTCTATCGGCCCGCCCGGATGGGGATCTCGACGCCCTCGAAGGTGCCGTCGCGGGCGCTCCCGGCTCCGATCTTCAAAGTCCCTTGTCCAGAAAACGGCGGTAGATCGATGGTGGCTTCGAAGTATCCCCAGGTGTGCCTCCAATCGTTGCTCCGTACGGTCTTGCGCACAAGGACTTTCCGTGCGGGCCGATCAGGCTGATGGCGTTCGCTGCCTCGGGGTTGCGGGAATAGCCACTCACGGTGAGGGGGTCGGAGATGACGGAGTTCGGGCGCGGCTCGATGAGGACCGTGTCGCCGCCCTGTGCCGGGGGCGGTACGTACGAGTCTCCTCCCGCCGGCTCGAAGTCCACGATTAGTCGGGCCGGGTCTTGCAACCCGAGCACCCTGTAGCGGAACGGTTTGCGCGCAAAGAAGTCCACGAACATGCCGCCGTCGGGCGCGCGCACGACGTGGAAGCTTCCGTGCAAGCCTTCGCCGAATTTGCCGTCGGAGACGTACGTCGCGCCCGCCGAAGGCAGGTCCACGCGCAGTAGCCCGTCGCCTTCCGGGCTCGTCAGAGTCCACTCGGGCACGGACCGGTGGGTTCCTCGCCGGTGCCGAGGTCGATGACCGCCCGCTCGTAGTCACCGTGAACCCCGTAACGCAGCGCGAGCACCGTGTCGGCGTCGTAGCCCAAACCGCCGCTATCCTCCGTTTTCTCGACGAACGGGACGCGTGAAGAAGCGTCGTTTGTCTGGGCGAGGTCCCCCTCGATGTGCGAGGCCCCAACCGTGGACTCGGGCACCCCGCCGGACGTGCTCTTTCTCGGGGTCTCTCCAGGACTGCCTGACCCGGTGCCGGCGGAAGCCTCCGCGGACCGATCTGCCTGGCTCGCACCCAGGCAGCCGGCGAGGAACACGGCCGACAACAGCGAGAGCAGCAGGAGGGCGGGAGATCCGCCTAATCTCCCGCCCGCGTACGGTCATGCTCGCACGTCCACATAGAGATGTTCGGTCATTGGCGCGGGCTATTGCAGGGGAATACGCTTTACAAGATGCTTAACGCGGTATTGCGCTCCTGTTACGATGCCGGGCACCTGTCGCGGCGTGCTGACGCGCCGCAGGAAAGGGGAGAGCGAACTATGATAGGGCTCGAGGACATAGCGGCTGCGCGGAGGCGTCTGCGGGGGGTGGCGCTCCGCACGCACCTCGTGCCTTGCCCGGGCAGCGAGGAGGACAGGGCGCTGTACTTCAAGCCGGAGAGCCTGCAGCCGACCGGCGCCTTCAAGCTGCGCGGAGCGTACAACAAGATTTCCTCGCTCTCCCCCGAGGAGCGTAGCCGCGGGGTCGTCGCCCATTCCAGCGGCAACCACGCCCGGGCCGTCGCCTACGCGGCCCGTGCCCTGGACACGCGGGCCGTTATCGTCATGCCCCGGGGAGCACCAAAGGTGAAGCTCGACGCCACGAGCGCTTTAGGGGCTGAGGTCGTCCCCGTGGGTCCGGATAGCGCCGAGCGTACTCGCAGGGCAAAGGAGCTCGCGGCGGAGCACGGCTACGTTCCCGTTCCGCCGTATGACGACGAGGTTCTCATGGCCGGCCAGGGCACCGTCGGGGCGGAGATCCTGGATGACCTTCCAGACGTGGAGAGCGTGCTCGTGCCCGTCAGCGGCGGTGGGCTCATCGGTGGGGTTTCGGCGGCCATCAAACTGGTTCGTCCCGATGTGCGTGTGATCGGGGTCGAGCCAGAGCTCGCGGCCGACGCCAGGGAAAGCCTGAAGAGCGGAACTCTGGTCGAGTTCGCGGCGGAACGGGTCGCCCTCACGGTCGCCGACGGCCTGCGTGTGCAGAGGCTGGGTGATGCTCCCTTCGAGCACGTGCGCGCCTTCGTCGACGACATTGTTACGGTGACGGAAGAGGAGATCTTCGAGGCCATGCGCCGTCTGGCGCTCCGGGTGCGACTCGTCACGGAGCCGAGCGGGGCCGTGACTTTCGCAGCCCACCTATTTCATCGCAAAGAGCTGCCCGATTCTCGCGTCACGGTCGCCGTGATCAGCGGCGGCAACGTCGAGCCGGACCTTCTCGCCGCAGTCATCGCCGGTTCTGCGCTATAGCAATTCAGCAAGAACCAAAGGCTGATCGCTGGGAGCTGACCGCTCTTTCAGCGCGGCGTGGCCTCGACGGGGTTTCCGACGCGCACGGTGCCCAGAGCGTCGTGGATGAGGTTGCGGTCGAAAAAGACCTCCCCGTCGAACTTGCGGTAGGTGGCCAGCGTGCGAAGAGGCTCTTTGCCGCGGGTGCCGGTCTTCTGGTCTGTCATGGTTATGGCGCAGCGCGGGCAGGCTTCGGCGACGCGGAAGGGAACGTCTCCGATACGAACGTGGCTCCATTCGTCCTCGGTGTAGGGGCCGCAGCCTCTGACGACGAAGTTCGGCCTGAATCGGTTCATAGGTAGTGGGTCCTCCAACCTGCTATTCAGGTCCTCGAGAGAGGCCTCGGAGATAAGGAGGAACGCGAAGCCGTCTGCGAAGCCGACCTGATCCCCACTCTCAGCATAGATCGAGTCGACAAGACGAAGGTCATCGTCAGGCTTGCGAACCAAGCGACACCGGAACTCCAGGAACTCGCGGAACCAGCGGTCGGCCTCCTCGCCCACGAGCGTGCCCTTGTTCGTGTCGCCCCAGACACTAACGTTTAACAGGTTTTGGTTCTCTTGCCGGAGCGGTATCTGCAGGTCTGGCATGTCCGGCGCAGCGACGGTCAGGTATTCGTCGGAGAGGTGGGTGGAGATCAGGGCCATCCTGGGGTGGGTCCGCTGCTACATGAACTCGCCGGTATCGTCGACGAGCATCCAGCGCCGGTCGTGGCGAAGCCCCGTGGTGCTCAACTCGGCGCTGCCTAGCGAGATGCCGGCGCACGATTTGATCGGGTAGACGTACAATTCGCTCAAAACCACGTTCTCAGCGTCGCGCAATGCGCATCTCCTATATATTCTCCTGCTTACAAACCGGGTTCGAACGTATCCCCATCTTCCAACGCAACACCGGCAGCTTCAACCCAGAGGGTAGTGCATCCAGACGTAGTCGACCGGCTGCCCGCGGTTGAACTCCTCGCGCTCGGGTTCGGGTACGGGCGAGAACCCCGCGCCGCGATAACAGGCGAGGGCCGCCCCGTTCTCGGGAACCACGCGTACGAAGGCATCGGGAAGTCCTGCGAGGGAAGCCTGTTCGAGGAGCAGACGCACGAGATGACGACCCATACCATGCCCCCTGTAGTCTGAGCTTACGATGATGCGGGCAAGCTCCACTTCCTGTTCCCGCTCGTCGATCCAGACCTCGCCGTAGCCAACCGGCTCCTCTCCATCGCACAGGACATAAGGCTGCACGTCGGGTTCTGCGTGCCAGCGGCCGCACACCGACGCGTCGACGGGCCATCCGGGATCGCTGCCCGCCCACAAGCGTACCTCCTCCATCGAAGTGGGCCAGCGCGCGACCTCTCGCGCGTCGGACTCACAGAACTCGCGAAGGAACTCGTAACGCGCCATGCTCTAGGTGCCCTTGTCGCTTTCGAGCGTTCCCTTCAGGTCAGCTATCTTGCTCTGGACGACCTGGACTACGTCGTCGATAGAGATGACATGGCTCTCTGCGTCGCCGCGAACTTTGACTTCGGCTCCTCCCCGTTGCAGGGACCGGGGTGTCAGGGTCAGTCGTAGGGGGATGCCGATCAGGTCGGCATCCTTGAACTTGCTACCCAGACTTTCACGCCGATCATCGTACAACACCTCGACGCCGGCGGATCTCAACTCTTCGTAAAGCCCATCGGCCTTCTCCCCTGCCTCGGCCGCGACGAGGTGGACGTGATAAGGTGCGACGGAGATGGGCCAGACGAGGCCATCCTCGTCGTGGTGCTCCTCGGCGATGCAGGCCAGGAGCCGCCCGACCCCGATCCCATAAGACCCCATCACCACGGGCTTGTGTGCCCCGTCGCGGTCCAGAAAGCCCGCTCCGAGGGCCTCGCTGTAACGCGTACCCAGTTTGAAGATGTTCCCGACTTCGACGCCCCGCTCGGCGCGCATGGCACTACCGCAATCGGGGTAGGGCGAGCCGTCCTCCGCCGAAGCTACATCGGCCACTATATCCGCCTCGAAGTCCCTGCCGTGGTTGACGTTCGCGAAGTGAAAACCCTTTTCGTTTGCGCCCGCGACGAGGTTGGAGGATAACGTTATCGCATCGTCGGCGACCACGAGAGCCCCTTCTACCCCGAGCGGGGGGCCGTACCCCGGTTCGGCGCCGATGGCCCTGATCTCCTCCGGGAGCGCGGGCCTCAATTCGCTTGCCCCGATCGCGGTCGCCAGCTTCGTCTCGTTCAGCTCCATATCGCCTCGCACGA
>JBKPOM010000039.1:0-7020 GCA_046733115.1 Actinomycetota bacterium
CGTCGGTACGGCCGGTAATGGCGTCGCACAGTGGGCCCGTGAGGCTGTCCAGGATCGAGGTCTTTAGCAGGAACTCCCTAACGGCTTGGGGCTGGCTTTCGAGGACCTCCTCCGCGAGGAAGTCCAGCACGTCGCGGTGGCTGCCGGAGAAAGATTCGATAAATCCAGAGACGTCTTTGCGGCCGCGCATCGAGAGGGCCGCGAGCTGCAAACCGGCGATCCAACCCTCCGTGACCTTCTCCAGCGTCGCCACTTCCTCGGTGGGCAGGTCGAGGTCCATTACTCCCCTCAAGAACGCGGCGGTCTCCTCTTGGGTGAAGGCCAACTCGGCGGCTCCGATCTCGGCTATGTGTCCCCGGGCGCGCAGTCTCGAGAGCGGCAGGGGTGGATCGACGCGGCTCGCAATGACGAGGTGCGCGTTCTCCGGAAGGTGTTCCAGCAGGAATGAGACGATTCCATGGACGGACTCGGAATCGACCAGATTATAGTCGTCGAGAATTATGTCGATCTCTCGGGAGAGATCGGCCACCTCATTGATGAGAGCACCCGTCAGCGCCTCAAACCGCGGGGTCTCCGGCGAACTAAGCGCGGCCAGTACACCCTCCCCGAATTCCTCATCGACGTTCCTCCTGAGCGCGGCCACAAGATAAGAGAGAAAGCGGGTCGGGTCGTTGTCGCCCTCGTCCAGGGAAAGCCAGGCCACAGAACCTTCTACCTCCTCGCGGCTTTTCAACCACTTGTTTAGGAGCGTGGACTTGCCGAAACCTGCCGGCGCGGAGATGAGCGTCAGCGTGCGACCCGGATCCCGCATCAGAGCCTCTATCAGGCGCGGACGCGCCACCAACTTAGGGCGTGCCTGAGAGGGGTGCAGCTTGGTTAGCAGGAGTGGGTCCAACGCGCGTGCTTTCTCACTTTCTAATCCTTGACCCTGGCTGATCCTCCGGTGCCGGGCGACACTGACCCGCGGCGTGTCTTCAGGTTCCAGGTAACGATACATCGTCTCCCTCAAGATGCCCACCGCCATCACGGACTCGTATAACTTTGCCAGCGCGGTGGCGAACTGGCGCGGGTCGGCGATACGCTCGGTAGTTGCGATCTTACCTCCGATTCGCGGGTAGACGGATCAAGGTTAGAGGTATCCCTCCGCTGGATCCCCCTTCGCCAGGGACACAGGGATTAGAAGCAGGAGGAGCGACATGAGCCTCGTCAGCCATCGATGTTCTCTTCCCACTTGCAGGACATCCCTCAGCGCTGGGCAAACACCCGCTCATGTCTTCGCCTAGCCTGAAGGTCTGATTGTCCCGCCCGCTGACTTCGACGGCCTTGACGGGCAGGTCTGCCATTGGGGAACTGCTCGGCGATAGACCGACCCAGGAGCGATACGCCTACCCCGTCGGAATGCATCTTGCGCGCGTTCATTGGCATCTCCCTTCGCGCTAGACTCGCCCCGCGATGCGCAGCAGGTATTCCTTGCGGTTGAGCGGGTTGCGATCCGTCCGAGGCCGCGTTGGCAACGTACCGCCGACCGCGCTGTAGCGGGCGATGTCGAAATCGCATTCGAACACGCCTTCGCCGCGAGTCAGCGCCGGCAACTATTGCTGGAGTTCGTGGACCCCAACTACCGGAACCTCACCCTCCAGCCGGAATGACGAACCTCGCGTCTCCTGCGTTTACACAGCTGCACTCAGCCCTGCCAGCACGGGCGCCGTCGTCCCGAAGGTGTCAGCCGGGATCTCGAGGTGGAAGCGGTGGATCGGCTCGCAGACCCTAGTCTGGGCCCGCTTCAGGGCGTCCATCAAGACCAGCGCCGTCAGGTTGCGGAAGTCCTCCCCGGTGCTCGACATGCGCTTATTGAAGCTCTGATGGGCGTGGCTTTGCCGCGGCGCATAGCCGGAATGTGTCATGGTGACCACGCAGTCGATGACCTGCCATCCGTAGAGTCCCTCCTGCAGCGTTTCATGCACGGCGTCCTCGACGGCATTGAAAAACGCGAGCGGCATCGTCCCTAGCACCTCGCCCGCCCGCCGAAACTGAACACCGGTACCGATCGGAGCCGGCTCGCCGCGCAGCCTAGGCGCGTTGCCGCCCGTCACCACCAGGTTTTTGCCGCCTGCCCCCTCCAGCCCCTCCCCGACCGCGTCCCGAATGCAGCCGCGTACGTACCGGTACGGCGCACCGTTTGGGGCTTCTCGTGGGCTCCCGAAGTACACGAACACCTCGCCCTCCCCCTCCCCGCCGTAGATCTCGCCGACGTCGCCGCGGAACATGCGCCCGCCATAGACACACCCGTGTTCTGTACGATCTTATCGGCCAGGGCGGAAGGGTCGGTGAACCCCCTCCAGAAGCGCCTCCACAGAGTCGTCGGAGGCGATGATGAAGCCGTCGAGAGACATCGTCACGCGCAAGATTGCCTTACCCATAATCTACCTCCTTAATGTTTGTCACCGCGCCCACTCGCGTACCATTCAGCGCTCGCAAACCCTTCCCTGAGCTCCGTCACTCTTTGGCTCGGATCCCGGCCTGGACTCTCATGGTCTCCGGGCGGGCGCGCTACTCGCGGCGTTCGTGCGCCGCATGCGCGTAGCGGACCCAGCGGTAAATCATCAGGACGACCATGCCGCCGATCATCGCTACGTGCGAGAGTATCATGAGCGAGTGCTCGGAGAGCCCGGGCACGTACCTCGCCACCCCCAACTCCACCGGGAGGACCAGCGCAAACATCGGGAGGACCATCGCTAGTGTCATCTCCAGCCCGTCGGCCCACGAGTGGCCCCGGTACCGCATCCACCCCACCATCGGAGCGGCCATAAACGCGCCCATCAAGCCGTACCGGACGAACAGGTTTGCGTAGCCGGGCGGCTCGCCCAGCACCGCGAGCGCCACGCCGAGCACCCCCATCCCTACCATCATCGCGACTACCATCTCCAAGAGGTGGCGTATGAAGCGCCACCCCGCGGCGAGGCGAAGCCGGCGGCGAGCCTGCCCCGCCTTTCTCGGTGATACCGTGCCCGTCTCTTCCACCGCTTTGCTCATAGCCGTCGGAGTCGCCGGCTCGCCTATTTCGGTGCCGCTGGTGTTCGTCTTCCTCTCCATACTCGCCTCTCCTTGTCCAAACGCTTTCGTCTCTCTGCGTGCCCCATGCCTTCGAAGTCTGGGAGCTTCACTAACCCGCAGGCGCCCAATGCCACTGTACGCAAGGCCACCCTTGTCTAGCGGACCGGTCGGTTTCTGGCATCGCAGCCTCCCCTAGCACCGAGCCTCCGCGACGGGCTTTGCTGACGCGCCCGTGCCTTCGGAGGAGCGGCGAAAGCGCTTCGTCGCCGGCCCGAGGAGGCGGTCGACGAGCACGGCGAGGGCTAGGCCTAGAAGCCCCGCGGCGAGCGGCCGGAGCAGGGGCGCGAAGGGCCAGCCGCCCCCGGCGAGGCCGAGATGGCCGATCGGGTACTCGAGCAGCCTGGCCGTGAACCTCGCCACCGGCGCGTTCTCGTGGGCGGCCAGGTCCGGAAGCGTCGCGTCGAAGGGGAAGCCCGCCGGCGCGTCCGCGTGGATGAACTCGAGTTTCAGGCCTTCCTCGCGCGCCCACGAGCGTACGCTAGGATCCGTCACCAAAGGTGCGGCGCGCCCGGGGACGAACACCCGGTCGAGCCCCGGCGCACGGGCAAGGTCGGAGCGGGGGACGAAGAAGAAGCCGTGCTCCGACCTTACGGGTGAGCGGGGACCTTCGAGCGTAAGCGTCGTAGTGTTCGCGGTCAAGACCGGCCCGGGATAGACGTCGAGCACGGAGGCGAGCTCGATCTCGGAGACTCCCTTTTCGAGAATGACCCCGATCCTTGGTCTGCCCCACCCGTAGGCGACGTTGAGTACGTAGAGCGCCCTGTCGTTCGCCGTCAGGCGGTGGGCCTGGATCCGGGGCTCGTCCCCGAGGCGCTGATCCAGGTAGCTGATCTTCTGAGCCAGGCCGGTCGCGGCCTCTTCACCGACGTACCTGCGTATCACGTGTAGGGTGGCGCCGATCCCGGAGGTGACACCGGCCGCTGTGACCACGCTCCCGTCCTCGACGTAGCGCAGCCCCCGCACCCACTCGGTGTCAGGGTAGCGCCGCTCCCACTCGGCGATGTTCGCCCAGTTTGCCGTGGCCCGCCGGCCGTCAAGCAACCCCGCATCGGCGAGGACCTCGGCGCCGTTGCACACGGAGACGACCGTCCCGCTTCCCTCCGCGTGCTCCCCGAGCCATTCGGCCACGGGGTGGTGTTCGGCAGAGCCGACGTCCGGCATCGCCGGGACGACAATCACGTCCGGATCCTCACCGCCGAGTCTCCGGTCGAGCTCGGCAAATGAAAGCTGGGGCAAGACCTCGAGACCGCCGCTGAGCGTCACGGCATCCCGTTCGGGCGCCGCCGCGTATACGTTGAAGGTACCGGACTCGGAGAACACCTCGTAGGGCGCCAGGACGTCGGCGACCTCGGAGCCCCGGTTGCCGAGCAGCACGACGGCCGTCGGCTTGTCGGGGTCGTGCCTCGGGGGCGCCGGAAGCTCCCTCGCCTGGACCGTTGCCGCATCGGGCGGCCCCTCGTAGCGGGCGGACTCGACGGCTTTCATCCCCACGACGCTTATCAGCACGGGCGGCACCAGGAACGCGAGCAGGTAGACCACGGCCCTCACCAAGAATTGCATCTTCATCTCCTCCTCCTCTTCGCACACGACTCTGGGGCAGAATTCGGCCTCGGGATCGGTATCGGAGGCACGACCAACGCGGGCCACAGGTGCTTAATCACGTCGGTCCAGCGGCGGTGCTTGGGCGCCTGGTGAGCGTGGGTCGAGTCGTCGTCGGTGGCCTGGCCGCGGGCACGATCCGCGAAGCTCTTCTTGTCGGTCATGGTCTCTATTCCGATCCTCGGTTGGCTCTCGACAAGAAATCACCGTTCGGCCCGGTGCAGAGACATCTACCGAAAGGTAGATTCCATGGGGTGGAGATACCCGTACCCGGGTCCTCATGGCCTCGCCCGCCGTGCTGCGCGCGACAGTACGGTCAAGAAGATCCGAAAGTAGTGAGAAAGTCGCGTCCCGAGCGATGGGGGCTGGAAGCGCGTCAGCGGCTCGGGGCCGTTCTTCCTCGTCCGGCCCGAGCAGGGTTGCGGATCTCGGGCGCTGAGTATCGCTCCGGCGGCAGCCATTCGACTACTAGAGCGTCGCGGTGGAACGTTTAGGAAGCCCGGCGAGGGGTAGCTAGAGCAGTTTCAGCTCTCTGGCTCGCGCCAGGGCTTGAGTGCGGCTGTGGGCGTCTAGCTTGCGGTAGAGGTTGTTGATGTGGGTCTTGACGTTACCAACGCTGACAAACAGCTCGGAGGCGATCCGACGGTTACTCTTGCCGGAGGCTATGAGCTGGAGGACTTCCAGCTCCCGTTCACTCAAAGGCTCGGGTAGTCTCGCGGCAGAGAACGTCGCGCCCGTGACATCGCGCTCCAGTACGGCCAGTAGTTTCCTGAGATAGCGTGCCGGGACGCGGCGAAGTGAGTCCGTTCGTCCCTTCTGCTGAGCTCCAAGCACCTCCAATAGGAGCGTGGCCATCGGGTGATCCTCGTCGACGAAGGTTCTGACGTAGCCCTCCGGTGCCGCCAAAGCGAGGGCTTCTACCAGGGTGCTCACCGCCCGCTCTTTTTCGTTCGACGCCCACTGCGCCAAAGCCTGTAGTGACAAGATCTCTATGAGGTCGCGCACTCGTCCCTCCGTCTCAGCGGCTTCACGCGGCTGCTCCAAGAGCCCCAGCGCCTCGTGGTGGCGTACCTCGAGCGTGGAGGACGCTCGCCGAGGTTATCCGGTCCACCGCCCGCGCGGTGGCCGCGGCGCCGTCCGCGTTCGCGGCACGCTCCCGTTCGAGGGCGGCAGCTTCCGCAAGGTCTCCCTGCGCCAGGCGCAGCCGCGCCATCCAGGACGCGGCGTTGGCGATCTGCAGATCGGCGCCGGAGTCGCGGGCGACGCGCTCCGCCTGGCAGGCCCTCTCGAGTGCTGCCCTCTCGTCCCCGCCCCCGCTTGGTCCGCGAGAGGGTGACGTATGCCCACACCAGGGTGCTGACGTCCCCGGTGCGTTCGGCCAGTTCCACGCCCCTCTCCAGCTCGCGCTCCGCCTCGTCCAGGTCGTCGCGTTCGTAGCGGAGATCGGCCATCCCTATGCGGACGACCCCCGCGGCGGGCGACAGCTCGAAACCCCTCTCGCTCAGTAGCCGCAGGGCCTGCCGGAACGCTTCGTCCGCTTCCCGCAGACGGCCCTGCTCCGCCCGCACCCCGGCGTGCATCACCATGCCCGCGAGCCTCCCGTAGGCGTGGCGCGCGGACCGGCCGATCTCGGCGGCCTCCGCGTAAGCCTCGCCCGCTGCTGCCAGATCTCCGACGGCCCTGAGCGCATCCCCCAGGCGGACGGCGGTGTAGTTGCGAACGCACGCCTCTCTGGCGGGAAGGAGCGAGGGGGCCCGCCGGGCGAGCCTCACGGCTTCGGCCGCGCCCCCCGCAGGCGGGCGCGCCAGGACCGGACGACCGAGGCGAACCCCAACAGGACCGGCCGTCCTCCCCTTCGACTTCGGCCGCCCGCTCGGCTTCTTTCAAGAGGGGTTCGACGTCGTCGGGGCGGCCGGTGATCATCAGGGCCACCGCGTGCTCGGCGAACAGCCGGGGCCTGCGGCGCTTGACTTCGCTAGGCAACGCCTCCAGCCAACGGAGTGCAGTGGTGCCCTCGCCGCGCTCCACGGCATCCTCGACACCTCCCTCGATCAGGCGCGCCGCGAGGTCATTGTCGGGGGCGGCGAGCGCGTGCGTGATCGCGGAGGATAGCAACCGGTTCTGTTCGTTCCAAGCTGAAGCTTTGAGGTTCAGCTCAGCCACTCGACCGGGGCTTTCACGCTTCAGACGGCCGCGCAGGAACTCGGCGAAGAGGTGGTGGTAACGGTACCATCGCCTGTCGTCGTCCAGGGCGACTACGAAGAGGTTGTCCCTCTCCAGCCTCTCCAGCATCTCATCTCCGTCGGT
>JBKPOM010000040.1:0-11934 GCA_046733115.1 Actinomycetota bacterium
TGGAGACGAAACCCTGGGCGAGACGCCCCAGGCGGCGTGGGATGCTCACGGTTCCTTTTTGTCCCCGGTTTCCCAGTAGTCTTCGGAATCCGAGAGCGGGCCGGGGCGGCGGAGGACCTGCGTCTCGTCCTCCTGCTCGTCTTCCACGCCCTCCATCACCTGCGTCTCTTCGCCGGCGGCGGGAGCGCCAGCCGGGTCTGCCGGGAGCTCCTCTTCCTGAGGCAGGCCGAAGAAGTCGCGCACTAGGTCTATGTTGTCGAGGCCGGTCTCGGCGGCCTGGATCTTTCGTTCCTCCTCCGAGACGCCGAAGTTTCTCGCCTCGCGCGCCTTGCGTATCTCGTCTTCGAGGTTCCTAATGACCTCTTCCGTCTCGTCCTTGAGCTGCTGGATGCGGCCCTCGCTGAGGTCTATCTCGGAGTTGAGTCTGGACTCCCTGGTCCTAGTCGAGGACTCGAGCTCGGCGATGTCTATGCCGGCCGCCTCCAGCGTGCCACGCACGATGCGCACGGCGGAGAGCCTGGGAACCTCGGGCGGGAGGTTCTTGATCACCTCGGCCGCCCTCTCGACGGTGAATCCGTGCGCCGCGCCCTCCTGCTCGCCCATCCCCGACGTTCCCGTACCGACCTCCTCGGATGAGTAGATAGCGGTCCCTTCACCCTCGGTGTTCCCGGCGAACACCCTGGAGAAGAAGCTTTGCCGCGTCGTGCTGCGATCCTCGTTCATCTCGCCGACATCCTTTCCGTAGCGGGTAGGGTCTCGACACGCCGCGTCACCTCGTCGAGGCCGCGGCGGAAGTACACGATCCGCTCCTTGAGCCGCGCGAGTCCGGGGTCCTCCGGACCCGAGATCAGGTTGTCATCCAGCGCCAGCAGTTCCGCGCGCAGATTGCCCAACAGGCTCTCGGCGCTCTCGAGCTGGGCGTTGATCATGCTGATGTCACCGAGCACGTCGCTGTAGCCGGCGAGCTCGCCGCGACGTCCCTCCAGCGCACTCTCGAACGGTGCCCGCATGGGCGACCCTGGCTCCAAATTGGCAAGGTCCTTCTGCAGCTCCTTTATGCGTTTGGAGATAGAACGCCGGTCCACGCTCTCCAGATGCCGCCTGAGAGCGGCCCTCCGGCGCGCGAGCCGCGCCGCGCCCTCGATCTCTCCGACGATGGTGAAGATGTCCTCGTCCAGAAGCAGCTTGCACTCCTCGGGTAAAAGATCCCAACTCTCCAGCAGCCCGTCTTGCAAAACCAGCAGACGCTTCATCTGCGACGCCGCGATGCGGTCCTCCCTCGCCACCCGGCTAAGTTCCGCCCTGTTCTGCCTTACCCGGCTCAAGAGTTCCCTGCGCGCGTTCTGGCGACGGTCGAGTAGGGACTTGCCCGAGAACAGCGCCGCGATCCCCAGCGGCACCGCGAGAAGGTAATGCGTCTGGACGGCCTCGAAGATCCCGAGACCCGCGAAGGTAGCGAACGGCGCCACTCTTACCATCAGCCGTCGCGAGAGGTTCTGTTTTTTCACGACCAGGCTACCCACGCGGGTTCTCCTCGGTCTCTTCTGCCTGAGGCTCGGTTGGCTCTTCGACTACCGGGGCTGCCTCGATCTTCTCGGGCTCGCGCAGGCCCATCTGGACCTCCATCATCTCCAACTCCCGCTCGGCGTCGAGCCGTTTTATGTCGATCTCTGCGGCCGCTATCTGGCGCTCGGTCTCGCTGGTGCCTAGCTCGCCGATGGCCTGGGCCTCATAAGAAGTCTGGCGGATCGACTGCCGCGCCTTCTCCAGATCCCGTGAAGAATCCGAAAGGGAGATGTTAGATCTGGCCTCGTTGGCGGTCCTGAGGGCGCGGGAGCGCTGGTGCTCCTCCATGAGCGCGGCCCTCTCGCGCACCACGTCGTTGTAGCGGCGCTCCTGGTCGCGGAAGGCCTGCTCCAGCTCCTGCGAGTTATTGCGAGCCTCTTCCAGACGCGCCTCGATGTCGGCGAGGCTCGCCTCGGCCTCCTGCTTCTGCTGGACGACCTCTATGGCGGCCTCCCGCTGGCCCCTGCTCGTCAGCTCGCGGGCCTGGCGTTCCTTGACGGCCAGCGTCTTTTGCTTCGTCACCGCGTCGTTGGAGAGCATCTTCTCGTAGGCCATCGTGCGGGCCGCCGCGACCTGGAGCTTCTTCAAGTTCTCCAGCTCGTCCTGGACGGCGTTCTCCAGCAGTATCTCCGGGTTGCGCTGCTCGACCCCGGAGAGAAACCTCCCGAAGAAACCGCGAATGGCCCTTGTAAATCTTCCCATTTGTGCCGCCCACCCCCGGCTGTCGCCGTGCCTGCAAAGTACGTCGTGGATTATATCATCGGTACGTGAAACCCCCGCAGGGGGTTTCAGCACGCTCCCTTCGGTCGCTCGTCAGCATTGCAGCACTTCAGCATTTCAGCTTTGCCTCTGATGGCGTCGCTATGTGGAGCGCGAGGAACCGCTGTCTGGGGCGATCGGGTGCGGGGGTGGTGGTGAGGCGGTAGGACGACTTGCTGAATGTCTGACGCGCTGAAATGCTGAAAGCCGCGAAGCGGCGTGCTGGCGGCTATCTAGCCGCCCTGTAGCGACCGGCGTTTGCCTGGGGCGTGCCTCTTCCGGCGAGGACTATGCCGCTGGATGACTCGACTTCGAAGGCAGCTTCGAGGGCGCGGCCGGCGACGATGAGGAGGTCTTCGGCGGAGCGGGCGTCGCGCGGGTAGATGGCCGCACCCGCCCTGGTGTCACGCGCGCCGAGGGAGCTGGCGGCGGCGAGGGCGCGCCGCGCCGCGCCCTCTACACCGCCGTCGTCGGCCCCGCTAACGACCATCCCGAAGAGGTTGTCCTCCCCGAGCAGCACAGGTTCGCCGATGCGCGACCATATTCTGTCGAGAAGGACGTCCATGGCTTCCAGGTCTCCGCCGGGGTCGACCAAGATCACACCGACAGTCACGCCCTTGCGCGCCGCCAGTTCCTCCTCGACCCTTTCGAGCAACACGGAGCCGTCGCCATCCGTTGCGAAGTCTTCTGTGAGGTCGGCGGGGAGCACGGCCTTCGCGGCGTAGACCAAGAACAGACCCGTCAGGCCTACAGCGGCAAGCCTGTAGAAGACGAGGGAGGCGATCTCCTGGCCCGTTCCCTCCTCCAGAAGTCCGGGCAGCATCGCCAGGGAGTAGCAGAACAGGACGGCCACGAGCACCGCGAGCACCACGCGCCACGACCCGTGCAACGCCGAGGCCAGAAGCAGCGGGAAGAACATCGCATAGAGCTCGCTGGAGACGCCACCGGAAAAAAAGACCATCATGGCAAGCACGGCCGCGTACAGGGCGTAGACGGAGCCGCACATGCCGGCGGAGAACTGCTCCGTGGGCAGCAGCGGAACCACGACGGCCGCCGTGATGATTCCGACGGAGGAAACGAGATAGAGCAGGATATAGCTGACGGCGGGCTCGTAGGAGTCCGTGTGCACCAGCACGAGCGAGGCCACCATGAGGGCCAGGAGCAAGAACGAAAATGCCTTCAGGCTCCGTGCGTTTCGACCGTGATCTGTTCTGCCACCCACGCCGAAGTATCATACGCATATACATCCACGCCTGCCACCGGAGGACGAACGATGGAAAGCGCAAACGACCGCTCCGATAATCCCTACACGCAACTGGAGGGCTACAGGGTCTACGACGCCTACGGGCAAGAGGTCGGGAAGATCGAAGACACCGTCTACGACGCCCCGAGCGACGTGCTCAAGTACGTCGTGGTCAGGGGACGTATCGTCCCGGCCGAACGGATTGAAGTACACGTCGAAGGGCAAAGTGTCTCGGTCCCCTACGACGCAAAAACCATCGAGTCGGCGCCGCACGTTGCGCACTTTTCCGGGGCCTTCGACGAGGCCGTCCACGAGCACTACGGTTAGAGCAAGTCAGCACTTCAACTTTTCGTTTTCGATGAAACCTGATCGCCCATAGCCGAACACGCGATTCGCGGTAGGCTGATACCCTCGGCCTCTTCGAACAAGGGCGGAACCAAAAGCTGACTAACGGAAATGCTGAAGTGCTGACTTGCTGACTCGGATGCTTACTGTCCTCTTACCCGCTCGCAGTTGTCGTTGATGACGTCGGCTTTGTCGACGTAGACGGTGTCCGTGCCTGGGCCGCAGTTCACGACGCCTGCTACGGCAGGAGAATCCACGGGCTGGATCAGGTCGTTGCTGCTGCCGGCTTAGAAGTGGTCGCGAGAGGTGTCGCCGCCCTGGCCGATCAGGTTGTCCTGTCCGCTGCCGCCGTAGACGGCGTCCTGCCCGAGCCCGTCGCCGAGCTCGTCGGAACCCTGGCCGCCCTCGACCAGGTCGTCGCCACCGCCGCTGTTGATCCGGTCGGCGCCGCCGAGGCCGGAGATCTGCTCCGCCTTGCTGGTACCCGTGAAGATGTCGGTGTGGTCGGTACCGGTGATGGTGACCTCGAAGAACGCCAGGGCCACGCCGGACGAGAACGTCACCATGAGGGCCACTACTACCAGTATCGTCGCCGTCCGCCTCATCCGCGTCCCCTTCCTCGTTCGGCCCCGCTCTACGGTAGATACTCTCGCGGGCCGCCGTAACGTCACGGCTACAGATACGTAACCTTTCGGCCACGGTCCGATAACGTTTTGGTAACGGTCCCACGGCACGAAGGTCGGGAGGTAGCCTCCGGCGCAAAGGTGACGGACTCTTTTTCGTGGATCGAGACGGGAGTCCGGCTCGGCCAGCGCACTGCAGATCGGGCTTCTCTCGGGGGTGTTCGTGCGTATAATCCCTGCGTGGCTGGAGGCATAGACGTTCGGAGCAGGATAGAGGATCTGCGGGCGCGGGTCCGTTACCACAACCGCCGTTACCATGTCGAGGACGCGCCGGAGATCTCCGACGCCGAGTACGACGCCCTCTACGGAGAACTGGAAGCGCTCGAAGCCGAGCATCCCGATCTCGTCACGCCGGACTCGCCGACCCAGAGGGTGGGCGGAGAACCCGTGGAGGGCTTCGAGGAGATCAGGCACGCTGTGCCCATGCTCTCGCTCGCAAACGCCCGCAAGGTGGAAGACCTGCGGGAGTGGGACGCCCGCGTGCAGCGCCTGCTTGGCGACGACGAGTCGCCGCGCTACGTCACCGAGCGGAAGATAGACGGCCTCGCCGTCTCGCTGCGCTACGAAAACGGGCGCTTCGCCCGTGGCGCGACGCGCGGCAACGGCGCCGTTGGCGAGGACGTGACGGCCAACCTCTCTACCGTCCGTTCCATTCCCGACCGACTCGACGACGATCCGCCCCCGGTGCTCGAACCGAGGGGCGAGGTGTACATGACGCTCGAAGATTTCGGGAAGCTCAACCGCAGGCAGGAAGAAGAGGGCAAGCCGCAGTTCGCCAACCCGCGCAACGCCGCCGCCGGGGCCATAAGGCAGCTCGACTCCAGGATCACGGCCAGGAGGCCCCTCAAGATCTACCTCTACGGCATCGGCGAGGGCGGCGAAGGCTTCGAGAGCCACTCCGCGATGCTGGACAGGTTGAAGGACTACGGTCTCAGGGCGAACCCGCACAAGCTGCACGACTCCATAGAGTCCGTTGTGGAGGAGTGCCTGGAGGCGGCCAGCCAGCGCGAGTCGCTCCCCTACCAAATCGACGGCGTCGTCGTGAAGGTGGATTCCCGCGAGCAGCAACTAGCCCTCGGCTCCGTGGCCAGGGCACCGCGGTGGGCCATCGCGTTCAAGTTCGAGCCGCTCGCAGGACGCACCAAGTTGCGCGACATTCACGTCAAAGTGGGCAGGACCGGGGCGCTGACGCCGCAGGCGGTGCTCGAGCCGGTAAATGTGGGAGGGGTCGTGATCTCACGCGCCACCCTCCACAACGAGGACTACGTAAAAGAGAAGGGCATCCTCGTCGGCGACACGGTCATCGTCGAGAGGGCGGGAGACGTGATCCCCCAGGTCGTCAAACCCGTCACCGAGGAACGCAAGGGAGACGAGTACGCCTTCGAGATGCCCACCCGGTGTCCCGTCTGTGACGAGCCGGTCTCCCGTCCGGAGGGCGAAGCTGTTACCCGGTGCGTGAACGCCCGCTGCCCCGCGCAGGCGCTTGAGCACATCATCCACTGGTCTTCCAAGTCCGCCATGGACATCGACGGCCTGGGCGAGAAGCTCGCCACCAGGCTCTTCGACCTCGGCTTCATAAAGGACGTGGCCGACGTCTACGATCTCGAAGCCGGGCAGCTCGTCCGCCTCGAAGGCTTCGGCGAGAAGAGCGTGGAAAATTTGATCGGGTCCATCCAACGGAGCAAGGAGAGACCCTTCTCCAGCGTCCTCTACGCCCTCGGCATCAGGCACGTCGGCGCTGTTACGGCGGACCTGATCGCCACGCGCTTCGGCGGGGAGGACCTGATGCGCGGCGTCGAGGTGGAGCGGCTGACAGAAATCGACGGCGTCGGAGAAGTCGTCGCCCGCGCCGTCGTCGAATACTTCGACCTCGATGATAATCGCGACCTCGTAAAACGCCTTATGGAGCGCGGCCTCGATTTCGAGCGCGTAGAAGGTAGCCCCTCTGAGGGACAGCTCGCGGGCAAGCGCATAGTCATAACGGGAACTCTGGACCGTCCCCGCAGCTACTACGTCGAGCGGCTCGAAGCGGCAGGCGGCACGTTCACCTCCTCCGTCAGCAAGAACACGGACTACGTACTCGCCGGAGGAGAGGCCGGCTCGAAGCTGGAGAGGGCCAAAGAACTCGGCGTCCCCGTCCTCGACGGCGACGGGTTCGAGGAACTACTCTCCTCCTGATCGGAGATCTCACGCGTAACCCTGCGGATCGATTGGGGTCGGAGGCGCAAGGATTCTGGCATGTCGTGGATTCCCGCTCCCCGTTTTCGCGGGAACAAGCTTCGCGGGAATTACGTGTGATAGCCTGCGGGAATGATGGGTGAGAGACTTCCTGAAGTCTGTAACTTGATGCCTTGGTGTCAGAGTAGTTTTGCGAGGGGCACGTCGGCGAGGAGTTTCTTCTCTTGCTCTTCGTCCAATTCGGAGAGAGGTGGACGGAGGTTGCGCCAGGTCTTCTCTGCGGTCAGGTTGGCTATCAGGGCTTTGAGGGCCGGGATCATGGGGTACGCTTCGATGGAGCCGCGGAGCGCGCTCAGGCGCTCTTGTAGGGCTAGTGCTTCGTCGTCTCGGTTCGAGGCGTGTGCGTCATGTACCCTGCGGGCGAGACGCGAGGTGACGTTGACGGTGGCCGAGATGCAGCCTTCGCCGCCGTTACGCAGGGTCTCGAGCAGGAGCATCTCGGTTCCGGCGAGGACGGAGAAGATTGGGAACTCCCGGCAGAGGGTCTTGATGCGTTTCGCGTCGCCGGAGCTGTCTTTCGTGCCCGCGATCACGCCGGGGTAGGCCTCGATGAGGCGAGAGATCAGGGGTAGACCGAGATCTATACTCGTCATCTGCGGGATGTGGTAGAGGTAGAGGCGCAGGCGGTCGTCGCCGACGCGCTCGAGAACCTCGGCGAAGTAGCGGAACAGGCCATCATCCCCCACACCCTTGTAGTAGAAGGGCGGCAGCACGAGCACGCCTGCGGTACCGGCCTCGAGCGCCGCGCGGCTCAGGCGGACGGTGTCGGTGAGGGCGCACGATCCCGTGCCCGGCAGCAACGTCTCCGCGGGAACGCCGCGTTCTAGTAGCGCTTCGAGTGCGGCGAGCCGCTCTCCCACGGAGAGGGAGCTGGCCTCTCCAGTAGTCCCGAAGACCGAGAGCCCGTGGCAACCCGCCGCGAGCAGCCTGCGGCAGTGGGCGACGAAGACCGCGTGGTCGGGCGTCAGATCGTCGTCCATCGGGGTGAGGACAGCCGCAAGAACGCCCTTCGGGCCCGCTCTGCTAGTGCTCTCTTCTCGGACCATCGTATCCCTCCTGGTTTGGGAGGACGGTGTCATTCTTGCCTGGGGAGGCCCGACGGGGGTTTGGGCTGCGGTGGACCCGCGGAAGGGTGCCACCCGACCTTGTAAGTTACCACCGCTGCACCGTCGAAGCGCTCGTAGTTTACCGGCTGGAAGTTCCTCTGGAGCATCGAGACCATCTGCTGGTCGGGCGCGGGGCGCGAAATTAGATGGAAGACCTCGTTGTAGTCTTCCTCCTTCACCTTGCCCTCTACCTTCGAGACGTCCTTCGCCGTGCAGGCCTGCACGCTCTTGCTCCCACCGGACTTTCCGGCGTTCAAATAGTAGTCGAGCCTGTTGTCGTTGTCGCAACGGACGACGAGGGTGCCCTTATCTCTGTGGGCAACCACGTAGGCGGCGGACTCGCGGACCTCTTCCTTGGTGGGGGTGGTGTAGTTCATCGAGAAAAGCAGGTAGGCTAGTGCCACCGCAGCCAGCCCGGCGGCTACGGTTCCCTGGTACACCGCAGCCGCCCTGCCCGAGAACGCGCGGGTTACGGCGCGCGCCACGAGGAGGTAGACGGCGGGAAGCGAGAGCAGGAGGTTCTCTTCCGTGAGCATCCCGGCAGAAGTTTGCGAGACGGCGAAGGCAAAGGCGAACGGTCCCACGGCCCACGCCGCTAGCAGCAAGTCGGGCGGGACCCCGGTGCCCGTGCGGCGGGGCCGCAATTCGTCCCAGCGGCGTAAGAGGAGGAAGCAAAGCAACGTCCACGCCACAAGCGCGAAAAAGTCGGGCAGGGCCTGTAGTGTCGGCTCGCCGTGTTCGGGCTCTCCGTCCCGGAACAGGTTGACCATGCCAGACAGCCAGGGCAAATAGGCGAGGGCCACGGGGACGTACAGGAGCGCGACCTTGCGCAGACTGTCTAAGGCAATCGCCGTCAAGGCGGCGGCCTGCAGCAGCACGAGGAACAGTCCGAAATAGTGCGTGTAGGCGCAGAGTACGGCGCAGACGATGTACCATGCGGCCTCTCTCCTCGGTAGTTCCCCGAGGTATCGAAGGCCTAGCATGAGGTCCCACCAGAAGTAGGAGGTCAGAATGGAGAGCAGGATCAGCATCGAGTAAGGGCGGGCTTCCTGGCTGTAGTAGACGGGGGCCAGAGAACCGCGAGGAAGTGCGCCGCCATTATTCCCTCGCGCACGGAGTTAAGCTTCTTGCCGAGAAGGTAGGTCGCCGGTATACAAAGCCACCCCGCGACGGCGGAAGGAGCCCTCAGGGCCCACTCCAAATCGCCAAAGACCACTGCGAGAAGTGTAGGATCAGGAAGTACAGGGGAGGCTGCGTGCCGTCCTGGAAGACCCGCAAGATCGTGTCCCCTTCGCCGAGGTTCCAGCTCGCCAGTTCGCCGCCCCACAAAGACTAAAAGCCAAGGCCGTAGAATCGCAACACCGCACCCAGAAGCGTGATCGCCGGCAGGTCAAGGAGCGCCCATCCTTCCCGCGGCAACGGGAAAAGCGGCGCGCGGCTATAGTCGCGCTTCGGTACGGGGTACTCTCTCTCGTTCATCCTCCACCCCGATAGCAGCTGCAGTAGGATGTTAAACGGCTTCCCGAAACACATCAATATATTGCTCGACCACAGGTAAAGCGTTGGGTAAGATACGCGGGCCACCCGGCGATACATGTTTCTCCAAACGGCAGCCCTCTGGTGGGTAACCTGTAGGTCCACGAAAATGACGGAGGTTTCGTAAGGGCGATGGGAAAAAGAAAAGACACAAAAGAGGGGGCTACACCATCCTGTTGCGCACCCGTGAGGCCTGCTTCGGAGGGGCCTTCCGAAACACCACAGACCAGGGCAAAGGCGGGAGATGCCTCTGTGGAAGGCATGATCCGGCTTCCCGGGGGAACCTTCTTTATGGGCACCGACGACGGCCAGGGCTTCCCGGAGGACGGCGAGGGACCGGTACGGAAGATCTCGCTAGATCCCTTCTACATCTCTCCCTACGCGACGACGAACGCCGAGTTCTCCGCGTTCGTGGAGGAGACCGGCTACGAGACGGAGGCCGAGAGGTTCGGCTGGTCGTTCGTCTTCTACCGTTTCATCTCGGGAAAGGCGAAAAAGAAAATCAGGGGAGCGGTGGACAGTGCCCCCTGGTGGAAGGCCGTCGGGGGCGCTTACTGGAGACGTCCCGAAGGTCCGGGGTCGGGCATCAAGACCCGCATAAAGCACCCCGTCGTCCACATCTCCCACAACGACGCGCTGGCCTACTGCGACTGGGCGGGAAAAAGACTGCCGACCGAGGCCGAGTGGGAGTATGCGGCGAGGGGCGGCCTCAAGCAGAAGCGTTACCCCTGGGGCGACACGCTGACCCCGGAAGGGGAGCACCTCTGCAACATCTGGCAGGGAGAGTTCCCGATTAGGAACACCCGTAAAGACGGCTACGCGGGCACAGCGCCCGTAGATGCATTTTCTCCGAACGGCTTCGGGCTCTACAACGTCTCAGGGAACGTGTGGGAGTGGTGCCAGGACTGGTTCTCGACCACTCACCACGTCGGTGGCTTCAGGGAAAACCCTACGGGGCCGCCCGCGGGCAGATCCAGGGTCATCCGCGGTGGCTCCTACCTTTGCCACAAGTCGTACTGCAACCGCTACAGGGTGGCAGCACGCAGCTCAAACACCCCGGATAGCTCCACGGGCAACTCGGGGTTCCGCTGCGCCGCCGACGCCTAGGGGAGGTAGGGGCGGTTCGAGAACCGCCCCTACCTCCCTTTCTCGCGGGCGCGTTGCAGGTATTTCTCGGCGGCTTCGGGGTTGTTGTAGCTCAGGGTGCCGCCGGTCATAGGGTTTTTGATCTCGTAGTGCCCGCCGGCCTCCCTGTCGATGATAACCGGGTAATAACGGTCTCCCACCTGTTTGATGGCGTACTCGGTTGTGTCGTTTTCGCCCAACTCGCCTCCTAATGTCAGCATTTCAGCACTTCAGCCGGTCAGCACTTCAGCCTGCACGTCGTTCGAGGCTCAATGGCCGGCGCAGCCCGGTTGCGGGCCCTGCGATAATACCTCCTTGCTGACAAGCTGAAGTGCTGAAATCGGAGGCCGCAGGCCGGAGCGTGCTGGAATCAGGGCTTCAGCACAACCTTGATCGCGCCGTCCTCCTTCTTCTGGAAGATCTCGTAGCTGTGCGGCGCGTCATCCAGGGGCAGCTGGTGGGTGGCGAGGTCTTCGACGCCCAGTGGATCCGAGCTGTCGACCAGGAGCGGCATTATGTCGTCGGTCCAATGTTTCACGTTGGCCTGTCCCATGCGAATCTGGATCTGCTTGTCGAAGAGCATCGGGAGCGGATCGGCCATGCCGCCGTAGAGACCGATGATGGATAGGGTGCCACCCCTCCGAACGGTGTCAATGGCCTGGTAGAGCGCGCTAAGACGGTCCACCCCGCCCTTGTTCAAGGCTTCTTGCGCAACCGAGTCGAAAAGCAGGCCGGTTACCGTCTGGGCGAGCCCGGTGGCGGGCGAGCCGGGGGCTTCCATCCCGACGGCCTCGATCACCAAGTCAGGTCCCCTGCCGTCGGTCATCTCGCGGACGGTGTCCGCGACGTTGTCGACATCGTTGCTGTCGATTACCTCTACTCCGTTGCGGCGCGCCATCTCCAGCCGCTCGGGCACGAAATCTATGACGATAACACGCGCGCCCTGGTGCCTGGCGATGCGCGAGCTCATCTGCCCGATGGGACCCAGCCCGAAGACCGCGACGCTGCCACCCTCCGGTATGTCGGCGTACTGGACCGCCTGCCAGGACGTAGGAAGAACGTCGGAGAGGTAGACGAAGCGCTCGTCCGGCATCCCCTCGGCCTCTTCGGGCACCTTGATCGGCCCGTACTGGGCCTGTGGAACGCGCAGGAACTCGGCCGGTCCACTGGGCACGTTGCCGTAGAGCGTGACGAAACCGACCATCGTCGAGCCCATGCCCTGCTCGTGGACCTGGGTGGTCTCGCACTGCGACTGGAGGCCCTGGTCGCACATAAAGCAGTACCCGCACGACACGTTGAACGGAATGACGACCCGGTCGCCGGGGGCGACGTG
>JBKPOM010000041.1:0-8476 GCA_046733115.1 Actinomycetota bacterium
CTCGGCCGCCCTTGTGGGCAGATAGGTTGTCCATCACCACGACCTGAGCACTACTCCGCAGCGTCGGAGCCAAGAGGCGCTCCAAGTAGGCCTCGAAGACCTCCCTCGTCGTTGCGCCCTCAACCGCCAGGCACGGCCCGAGGCCCTCCGCCGTGATGCTCGCCAGAGCAGGGTCACGTTCTTGCCCCAGTTGCGCGCAGAGCGCTGCCGAAGGCCCTCGCACCCCTGCGAGAGAGCAGGCGTAGAGCGGGGAGAGCGAAACGTTGGCGCCCATCTCGTCCACGAACACCAGCCTATCTGCGTCGACTTTCCCGGCTACCAGCAGCCTCCAGGCCGCCCTCAGGAACTCCTCGCGCTCTCCCGCTCCCAGCGATCTTTTTTTCGGCTCCACCCTAGGCGCCCCACCATCCGACTCACGGTGGACTCGCTGAGCGAGAGACCGGCCACCCTTTCTAGGTACTCGCACGGCTCGGAGAGGGTAGCCGCGGGGCGTTCTTCCATGTCCGCTTCCAAAAGCCTCCTGGCGCTCTGGTCCATCTTCGGGCTGGAACCAGGACGCCTCTTCGGGGCGAGCGGGCGGCCCTCCTCAGCGAGCTTGGCGTAGCGCTTGACGGAGGATCGGCTCACGGAGAAGGAGCGAGCGGCTTCACTCTTGGTCGTGCCCCGTCGGAGGGCTTGGACGATCTTCTTCCTGAGGTCTTCTGAGTAGGCGTTCATAGGGGCATAGTGCCAGTGGACCACCTGCGCTGCAAACCGCTCTAGGCTTTTGTTGCCTTGAGTGCAAATGCTCCGATGGGGAGCTTGGGGAAAGAGGTGGCGCTATGAGGCGTCTCGTTGACGTCCTGTTTTTGGTGGCAGGCATGGAATCGAGGTCCCTCGAACCCTAAGGTGGTATTGGTCACTCGGTTCTGAGAGGAGACCACCAACCAGACGGCGTATCCGCGAAAGGAGAGAGAAATGACGACCGAAAATGGGGATCTGTTCCTACTCGATGACCCGGGTGCGCAGGAGCTGCTGCACTCCACCAACCTCGCGCGGTTGGCGTACGCGTGGCACGATAGGATGCCACGCGTGGTACCGATCTGGTTCCACTGGGATGGCCGGCAGATCGTACTCGGCTCCCCGCCCAACGCCCCGAAGGTAGGCGTGCTACCCGACAACTCGAATGTCGCCCTGACCATCGATTGCGACGAGTTCCCCTACCACGCCCTGCTCATTCGTGGCACCGCCCACATCGAGACGGTAGAGGGGGTCACCCCCGAGTACGAGGCCTGCGCCGAGTGCTACTTCGGCGAGGAGCAGGGGCGCGAATGGGTGGAGAATGTACGCCAGATGTTCACTCAGATGACCCGCATCAGCGTAAGGCCCGAATGGGTAAGCATCCTGGACTTCGAGACGCGCTTTCCTAACGCGATAGCGGCTGCGATGTCGGGTCAGTGACCTGCGGGTACGTCACGTAGCAGCGGGAACCGGTTCCGACCTTCCCCAGATTCCGGCGACGGCGGGGCTATTGAGGCAGGAGGTAGACGATGGACGCGGGGAGCTTTCGTTTCGGGGTAGGCGAGTTCGAATGCGTCTCCGTGAGCGACGGCGCCCTCAACTACCCACCGGAGAGCCTCTTTTCCAACGTGCCTCTGGAGCGCGTCGAAGAGGCCCTGCGGCACCTCGATCTGCCGACGTCGCAGGTTATGACGCCCTACACATGCGTGTACATCGATACGGGCGAGCACCGCCTGCTGGTAGACACGGGTGCGGACGACCTGGGAGCACACGCGGCCCAGGTGTTCTGGGTCTCGCCCACCCGACGTCCGTTACGGGCTTGTTGCCCGAAAACTTGAGGACGTCGCGCGTCGAACCTTCCGAGATCGATACGGTCGTCATCACCCACGCCCACCCGGACCACGTCGGCGGCACGCTAGACTAGAGGGGAGAGCTCGTTTTCCCTAACGCCCACTATTTCATCTCGGCGGAAGAGGAGTGGGAGTTCTGAAACTCGGAGGCCGCCACCACGAACGCTCCGAACTTCATGGTGGACACCGCCCGCCGGAACCTGGAGCCTCTGAAGGATCGGCTGACCTTAGTAGAAGATGCGTCCGAGACCGTGCCCGGGGTTCGCGCCTTCGCCACGGCCGTCCGAAAAGTTACGGCCACCGCTGTCGTAATCGGTGTTTGCCGACACGGGGTAGGTCGCGACGACGGTACCCGCCGGCGCCTTTCTCACACGCCTCGACGAAGCGGATCTCGAACCGGAATGAGCGTATGGCCATTACAGGGAGTGGCTACCCTTCCCCTACCGTTTCCGGATCTTCGACGAGGGCCTTGCCAGAGACCTCGGCTACGAACACGACGAGCTCGAAGGCGGCCCGAGTGAATTCATCTTCTAGCTCGACAACTCCGCCGCCATCAGCGTAACGCCGCCGTCGACGCCGAACGAGGCGCCCGTTGCGTGGGAGGCCTTCCCTGAAGCGAGGAAGGCGACCCAGGCGGCGATCTCGCGCGCGGCCGGGATGGCCTAGCAGCAGGTTCGGGCGGACTATGGTCGTGGGGTCCTCGTCTTCGGCGCCGGTCATGGGCGTGGAGATCTCACTGGGCCCGAGGGCGTTGATCAAGATGCCGTGCTCGGCCAGCTCCATCGCTATGACCTCGGTGAGAAGACCGAGGCCGGCCTTGGAGGAGCAGTACGCAGAGGCGCCGGTGCGTGGGACGTGTTCGTGGACGGAGGTGATGTTGACGATCCTTCCCCCGTTCCCCGCCTCGACCATGCGCCGCGCGGCCCGCTGGGCACCAAGAACGCCCCCGAGAGGTTGGTGTCTATGACCTGCCGCCACTCCTCGTAGGAGAGCTCCAGGAAATCGCCGGTTGGGTCGCCCGTGCCGGCGTTGTTGACCAGCACGTCGACGCCGCCAAGGGAGTCGGCGAGGTTGTCGATCACGTCGGCCGCGTCAGGCAACTCTGTGAGGTCCAGCCGCCGCACCTTGCCCTTCTGTCCCGCAGCCCCCACGGCCTCCAGCGTCTCCTGCACCCCTGCCTCCTCGGTGTGGTCAGTGATGCCTACGCCGAAGCCGTTCTCCGCCAGCTCATTCGCCGACTCCTGACCGATACCCGAGTCGGACGCAGTCATTATCGCTACGGGACTCATGTCCTATCCTTCTGTCCGCAAAACCTGTCTGCACGGCTCTATGCCCCCGGGGCGGATGGCACAAACGGGGTGCGGTCGTTGCGAGTGGAAGTCGTCGGTATCTACGTAGGTGCGATAGAGAGGGCGGAGGGGTTCCGCCCTATTGGTCAAGGCGGAGATGCTGGCGAGGGTGCTCGGGATTACCCGTTTGGAGATGCTTGTGGACGCTCCTATGGGCGAGCAAGGGCAGAAGGGCGTGCCAAGCCTTCAACTATGACCTCATCAACAGCCCCGAACTGGCAGCCCAGGTCTCCTCTGTCTGGCCAGTAGCCTCTGTAGTGGTGGATGTAGTCATAGGTCTTCTTCACGGGTACTACTCCTCTCCAGTCCCTTCGTAGTCTTCCCAGGCCGTCTCTTCTATGGCCACCCTAGTGGCTCCCTGGGCGCTGAAGTGGGCCACCACCCAACCCTCTGGCCGGTGCAACGCCAACACGTTGGGGTCGCTCATGTCCAGCCGGTAGCCCGGCTGCAGGCGCGGCTCGTTCGGTACCATCACGACCCCTCTCCCGCGCACTCAAGGCACGTCCCCGAATAGGCGTTCTTGCGTCCGCCTCGGCGGACCTCCACGAAGTCACGTGGGTTGCCGTAGCGCCAGCACGAATCGCACCTGGCCGTCACCATCCTGTCTTCAGGCAAGATCACCAGGATAGTGGCATGCTCCTCGTAGCACTCGTCGCAGACCAGCAGGCGTGATCCCTCGGGGGTCAAGCAGGTCTTGATCCACTCGTCTCCCCCGCCGCATAGCTCGCAGGTCATCTCAGTACTCCTCGGACAATAGGACGGTGGTGATAGACCTATCCGCCTCCGTGATGATCCAGATGCTCCCCTCTCCTAGCTGGTAGGAACTAAGGACTCGGTAGCACTCGCGCAGGGCGACCTCGTTCTGGTGGCGATCGAACGCGCACAGCTCTGCCCAATCTCCCGTCGCGTGGCGGGCAAGGTATGCGAAGGCGTAGACCAGGCTGAAGGTCGGATCCCTGTATCAGGATGGGGAGCTCGTGTTCGCGTCGGAGATCGGCACCCCACTCGAACCCTCCAACATAGACCGGCGCAGCTTCAAGCCGCTCCTCGAGAAGGCGGGGCTGCCGGACATCCGCTTCCACGACCTACGGTATACTTGTGTCACTGTACTCCTCTTCCAGGGTGTGAACCCGAAGTTCGTCCAGGAGCTCTTGGGACACGCGGACATCAAGCTCACGTTGGGCACCTACTCGCACTTCCTGCCGAGCATGGGCGACCAGACCGCCAACGCCATGGAGAGCGCCCTCAGTTAAGCGGGTTGCAGTACCGTTGCAGTAAATCGGCCCCGGCGTTCTGCCGGGGCCTTCGGCGAGCTCCACGATCTTCCTGCAAATTCGGGTATTTTGAGAGAGCCGACGAGCGGATTCGAACCGCTTTCCTGCTCATTACGAGTGTGCGGTCGACGGTTACTAGGCGTTGCAAGGATTTGCAAATCCCGTCTAAGTAAGCAATCTTTTGTTCCCTCGATTGCCCACTATTGCCGACTGTTGCGCCCGGGTTAACGTCAAATTAGGGTCAACAGCCACCAGTTTCCCTCACAGTGCGTCACCATCGACGATGAGGCGAACGAAGCAAGGAAGTGGACCTTGTGTTGTGCCATCAGGACGACTCAATATAGGGTGCCACATACGGGTTCCCACGATTTTCGTTCTGACCGCTTGTGGGCATAGAGGCAAGAAGGAGCAGGAGGGCACAGCAGCTCCGGTCCTGCCTCTCACTCTGCGATGTCACTATTAATTGCTCAGCCGAACTATCCGCCCGACGAGGCGCCTCGTGCAGAGCACTGAGAAGGCATCGAGTCGCCCCTCTGTATTCATAACAGAATAGGCATAGAACACCGTGAACAGGTATTTCAAGCCCTTGCTGTGCCGTACGGGCTTGCCGGATATACGCTGGCACGATCTCAGGCACACGTGCGCCACTCTATTGCTCTCGCGTGGAGCAATATGGAAGTTATCCTGGGCGAAGGTCACGGATGCCGTCAACTAAACACAGGCCCCGCTGCCTACCTGACCGCTTTCGAGTTGCCAAGCGCATTGGCATCAACGACTGCACTACCGCAACAGCTCTCTCAACGTGAGCGTTCACGTCTCGGCCCTGTGACAGGTAGCGTACCAGCGGCTGCGCTCCTCATCTGTCTCAACCGCCCCATCTTACCCTCGGTCTGAAGGTGCTCGTTACGGTTGCGTGTAGCGTTGCAGGACGGGCTCGGCGGTGGCGTAGTCGACAGCCTTATGGCACACTTACGATTATCAGGGTAGTGGCAGCGGTGAGCCTGTTCGTCCCTACCATAGCAAATAGGGGGGAAATACGAGTGTATCCCGAACGTTCGTTCGTTAAGCAGGCGGCCTGCAGACCTTTGATTACTGTATCCACGATGCTAGTCGGCTGCCTCGCGGCACTCCTCTTGCTGGCATCGCTCCCCCCTCGGGCTCAAGCCTCGGGGGAGCGCGTTCCGACGGTCTCTCGCTACATGTCGACACTCGACTCCCGGACTCTCTACCACGAGGGTTGCGCCATGGGCAATAAGAACGGGATCGTCGTGCTTGACTTCGGCGCGCCCCGCTACGGGAACGGCACCTGGGGGACCTGGACCTTCGGTAACTTCTTCGCTTCCACGAAAGCAATCAAGAACGCCGCCAAGTCCTTCCTTGAAGGCTACTGGTACTGCACGTCGAAGTCCGCGCCATACTTACGCCTGGCTCTGGGGACCACAAACTACGGAAACCACGTCGGCTCAGGCCAAGGCCGGGCCTGGGCGCAGATGGTCAACGACCTCAACGGCTGGGTACACAACAAGGGTTGGGACGTCCAGGAAGGCGTACGGGGCGCCAACGATATGGAACCCTCGTGGAACTCTCCCTACGCCACGCGCCGATGGGTGCGAGCCTACGAAGACGCTGCCACGGGCAAGTCAAACTACTACGACTACGGCTCCGCCGACGGCTGCCCCCCGTACGGTAGTTGCGCCAACGGCTGGACGCGAGAGGACGTATGGTACGTTTCCTGGGGTGCCCGGCGGGCCTATCCCACACCGGAGATCTACTATGACGCCAACGCCCGGCAGTGGTACCTAATGTCCCTATATGGCCATACTAATCACGGGCACGCCATACAATTCCTCTCCACCTTCACGGAGCATGCCGCCGATCCCTCGACTTACACGCCACGGCAGGCGAGGGACAGGATGGAAGGGCTACTAAATTCGGATTCGAGAACCTCCCATACCATCCCGTTCTCGACTGACATTACGTGGAACAATTAGGAGGGGGCGAACACAAGACATGCTCGGAGCAAAGACGATCGTGACGCTGAGCGTCCTCGCCGCCCTGACGCTGGGCGGCGGGGTATATGCGGTGGCCGAAAATTTGCATCAGCCGCTGCCGCCGCAAAAGAGTGCGGCGGAGTTCGCGCCCCGCCCCACACCGGCCAAGTCGATCCCGCCGCGGGCCAAGGATCCGTCTCACAAGCCGCCGTTGCCGCCGAGCCTGGCCGAGAATCCTCCCCAAGGTATCCTAGAGAACGGCCAGGCCCCGCTGCCGCCGCGTTACGAGATCCAGAACCAGTGGCAAGCCAGAGAGGGTAACGGCGACTGGCTGCAGGTATGGGCCGGTTCGCTGCGCGGAGATCCTAAGCAAGGGCTGTTGGTCGAGCAGCGGG
This sequence comes from Actinomycetota bacterium, assembly GCA_046733115.1. Taxonomy (GTDB): domain Bacteria; phylum Actinomycetota; class Rubrobacteria; order Rubrobacterales; family Rubrobacteraceae; genus Rubrobacter_D. The sequence continues at coordinate 6,860 of JBKPOM010000041.1, forward strand.
TCAAGCATCACTTCACCCAGCGCGAAACGCCCCGGGTGATCCAGGCACCGTATGGCTCGGGTCCACTCAAGATCGTCTCGGCCAACGGCATGACGCTGCACCTGCTAGACGCCTCGGGTGGGGAGTTCCGTTTCGATCCATGGACCCGCCAGCTATGGACCCGCCAGCTCCGGCCAGAAACCTCTAGATAGGTTCCTCTTGGGCGAGGCGGCTCGTGGAGAGTCGTAGAAGCCCTAAGGAACAACCCGGTGTTCGCCTTCCCCAAAGGCACTTCCTCAGCACCCAGAACAGGACGAACAAGCGTTGCAGCCCTTGCTCCGCTGTGCCGTGCTGCCGGGCATACGCTGGCACGATCTTAGTCTTCTCAGGCCACCCTGCTTCTAGGTCGCGGGCCGTATCTCAAGATGACCTAGCACCTCGCAGGACACGCCGTCTACGGCCAACCTTCTACCGCTACACCCATTGGATGACCTCTGTAAGCCGGAACGGCGCCGAGGGGATGGACGAAGCGTTGGGCTCGACGAACCTACTCTCGCCCTTCGCTTCCCCTCGGTGGTAGGTCGGGTCGCAGCCACAGCGAGGCGTGAGCGGGCTGCATCGTCTCCCTCACCACCCTCACTAGGTCGTCCCTTAAGGCGTCTAGATCAGTCTCGTTACGGAGCTTGGCAGAGAAGGCTTCAAGGGTCTTTCTCGCGGCGTACTTCTTACGGTAGAAGCGCCTATATATGAAGGACTGTATGCGACGACGCAGCAGATTGAAGAGCGCGGCTATCAAGAGGGTAGATGCTACGACCGTGAGGGTAGATTCTTCGCCAGTGAGGGCGACGAAGAGCCGCTGGAGCACAACGATCCCGCAGAAGTAGGCTGCCGCTAGTATTGCGGTGAGCACTCCATAGACTAGGGTGCGGTTTATGAGGACTTCTATCTCGTAGAGGCCATACTTGAGGAGGGCGATGCCCACAGCCACGGGGAGGAACATGAAACCCAGTGTGCCCATGAGTATAGCTATGTACCACTCACCTAAGAAGACAAAGGCACCGATGAAGAAGGCTAAGCGCCCGGGCAGGCATAAGGGTGGAGATCGCTGGCGGGCCGGTGGTCGCCGCTACCGGCCCCTACCAAGCTGCCTCTCCCCAGCGGGGGTCGACCTCGCCGAGGAGGTGTTAGCTAGGGGTTTGTTTCCCCGTTCGGGATCACGCTCGGAGCGTCTCCTTCGGTATTTTCGTAACCCCTCAGGGGCTCCATCTCTTGGCTCTTTTTCTGCACCGCTGAAGCCCCATACCCGTCCGGCGAGGAGGAGTTCAGGTAGGGTTTGAAGAGGTCCAGCGGGATGGGCAATATGATGGTGGAGTTCTGCTCTGTGGCGATCTCGCCCATGGTCTGGAAGAGCCTCAGCTGCAACGCTGTGGGGCTCTCGAGCCTATCCGCGGCCTGCCTGAGGCGCTCGGAGGCCTGGTACTCGCCCTCTGCAGCGATGATCTTGGCGCGACGCTCGCGCTCGCTCTCGGCCTGACGCGCCATAGCCCGCTGCATCTGAGAAGGGATCTCTACGTCCTTGACCTCAACCACGCTCACCTTTATCCCCCAAGGCTCTGTCTGCTCGTCTATTATCCTCTG
>JBKPOM010000042.1:0-31513 GCA_046733115.1 Actinomycetota bacterium
CCCCCCTCCAGATTCCATCGGTCGGGACGGTCTTTTTTGTGGGGTCTCTCCCGTCTATTCAGCGGGCTTTCGGTTTGTGGCCTACATATCTGTTAACGTGATTGGATGAAGGTAAGCGGGCTGCACGGCTTGGATCTCTCGCCACCGGAGGCGAGGCGGTTGCAGCAAGAGCTTGCGTCCCGCGTGGTGGCCGGGCCGGCCCTCGACCTCTCCGGTGTGAGATTCGTGGCCGGTGCCGACGTCTCCACACAGGGAAACATGGCCTACGCTACGGTCGTGGTGCTCGATTTCCCCGGGCTCTCGCCCGTCGAGGTCCAGGGCTACGAGGTGCCGCTTCGATTTCCGTACGTTCCCGGGCTGTTGTCTTTTCGGGAGCTACCTTCCGTCGTGGGCGCCTTGGAGAAGATCGAGACGGAGGTGGACGCGCTTGTACTCGACGCCCAGGGCCTCGCGCATCCGCGGAGGATGGGGCTGGCCTCGCACCTTGGGATCTTCCTCGACGTTCCGACGGTGGGGTGCGCCAAGAGCCCGCTCGTGGGGAGTTTCGAGGAGCCGGGGAGGGAGAAGGGCAGCGCCACCGATCTCGTGCATCGCGGCGAGGTCATAGGCAGGGTGCTCAGGACAAGGGACGGGGTCTCTCCCGTCTACGTTTCGGTGGGAAACGGCATAGATCTCGGAAGTTCCGTGGAGCTCGTACTGGCCTGTTGCACGAAGTACAGGTTGCCCGAAACTACGCGCCAGGCGCACAACGCTGCCAACAGGCTCAGGCGCGGGGAGGAGCCCGGCGGGACCCTGCCGTTGGTGTAGCGCCGGCCCGGAAGGAATGATAGTTTACGTGTGGTGCGGGACCATCCGTACGGACGGTTGATCCGTATGAAAAAGAGTAGCAACAGGGAAAGGGGCTACCTTGGCACGGACGGGCGGGGAAAAGAAGATAAGCCGCAGCGACTTCCTCCGGCTGAGCGGGGCCGGTCTAACCGGTGTGACGTTGCTCGGTTTGGCCGGTTGCGGTGGCGGCGGGACCATAGGGGGCGGTGGAGGGGGAAGCAACACCTTCGTCTTCGGCAGGGGTGCTGACTCGGTCAGCCTGGACCCCGTCAACGCCACCGACGGCGAGTCCTTCAGGGTAACTCGCCAGGTAATGGACACCCTGCTCCGCTTCAAACCGGAGTCCTTCGATATGGCCCCGGCGCTCGCCACCGAGATCCCGAAGGCCGAAGACGGCGGACGCTCCTACACCGTGAAACTGCGCAAGGGCGTCACGTTCCACGACGGAACGGAGTTCAATGCCGACGCGGTCAAGTTCAACTTCGACCGCTGGCGCGATTCAAAGAACCCCTACCACAAGGGGGGCGGGTCGGACACGGGAGACTTCGCCTACTACAGCAGCCAGTTCGGGGGCTTCGACGACAAATCCGTCATCCAGAGCGTAGACGTCGTCGACGATTACACGGTGCGGTTCAACCTCAAGGAGCCACAGGGACCTTTCACCAGGAACCTCACCATGTCGCCCTTCGCCATAGCCTCCCCCAAGGCCATAAAGAAGGACGTCAATGGGTTCTGGCAGCATCCCGTCGGAACCGGGCCGTACAAGTTCGTCAACTGGGAGAGGAACTCCCAGATACGCGTGGAGGCCGTAAAAGACTGGTGGGGGACGGATCTCCCCGCGAGCGAGGGGTACGGCGGTCCCCACATAAAAGAGGTCGTGATCAAGACCATCCCCGACAACACCCAGAGGGTGGCGGCGCTCACGGGCAACCAGCTCAACGGGGCCGACGGTCTCGTACCCGACGACGTACCCACCGTCAAGCAGCAACAAGGCTTCAATGTGGTGTTCCGGCCGCCGAACACCATAGGCTACCTGGCGATGAACAACGAGAAGCCGCCGTTCGACGATCCCCAGGTGCGCCAGGCATTCAACTACGCCATAAACATACCCCAGATCGTCGAGAGCGTGCTCAGGGGCCAAGGGGAAGTCGCCTCGAACTACATGCCCTCGCTTCTGCCGTACTTCAACAACAGCATCAAGCCCTACCCCTACGATCCTGACAAGGCCAAGCAGATGCTCAAGGACGCGGGGGCTGCGAACCTCAAGACAGAGCTGTGGTACATGCCCATACCGCGCCCTTATATGCCCGACGCCAAAAGCATCGCGCAGGTAATGCAGCAGAACCTCGAGAAAGCGGGCGTCAGCGCCAAGCTCGTCACTTACGAGTGGGCCACCTACCTGACCAAGACTGGCGAGGGGGAGCATCCGACGTGCCTGCTCGGGTGGACCGGTGACAACGGCGACCCCGACAACTTCCTCAACGTGTTGCTCAACAGCGCGACCGCTACCCCCAAAAACGCCCTGAACGTCGCCTACTACAAGAACCCGAAGGTAGACAAGCTGCTGGAGAAGGGTCAGACGACCGTGGTCGAGTCCGAACGCGAGAAAGCCTACTACCAGGCGCAGGAGATCATGCACGAGGACGCCCCGTGGGTGCCCATCGCGTACGTCACGCCGCCCATCGGCCTGCAGGACGCCGTCAAGGGTTTCGAGCCGAACCCGACCAGCAGCGAGGCCTTCAACAACGTCTCCCTCTCTGGTGGATCGTAGACGGGGGTCTAGGCCCTGGCAGAGTACGTAGGACGCAGGATACTGCAGATCATCCCGGTGTTGTTCGGGGTGTCCATCGTCGTGTTCTTCATGGTGCGGGCCATCCCCGGCGATCCGGCCCAGATAATGCTGGGACAGCAGGCCACCCAGGAGCAGGTTCAGCAGGTCAGGGAGAAGATGGGGCTCGACAAACCGGTTTTCGTCCAGTACGGGCTCTTCCTCAAGAACGCGCTCAGGGGAGACCTGGGCGACTCCACGGTCACCGGACGCCCGGTTACCACAGAGCTTCTGACGCGATTGCCTGCCACCTTCGAGCTCACAGCGTTCGCGATGCTCATCGCCATTCTCGTGGGGGTACCCGTCGGGGTGATCTCGGCCGTCAGGCAGTACTCGCTGCTCGACAAAACAACCTCGGTACTGGCGCTTACGGGGATAAGCATGCCCATCTTCTGGCTGGCGATGATCCTGGTCGTGATCTTCGGCGTCAACCTGCAGATTCTGCCGTTCCCGGGCCGCCTCGGCCCGACGACGGCCATCAGCTCCATAACCGGTCTTGTGCTCGTGGACTCGCTGCTCACGCTGAACTTCGCCGGTTTCTGGGACGGGCTCTTGCACCTCATCATGCCGGCGCTCGCCCTCGGGACGATCCCCATGGCCGTGATCATGCGGATGACGCGCTCCAGCATGCTGGAGGTCATGAACGAGGACTACGTGAGGACGGCGAGGGCCAAGGGCGTCGTCCCGTGGCGGGTCGTTTTCAAGCACGCCCTGAGAAACGCCATGCTGCCGACGATAACGGTGATCGGGTTGCAGGCGGGGCTGCTGATGGGAGGTGCGATCATCACGGAGACGATCTTCTCGTGGCCGGGGATCGGCCTGTACGCCTACCAGTCCGTGGGCAGCAGGGACTTCCCCTCGATACAGGGTGTCGTCCTCTACGGGGCCCTGCTCTTCGTGCTGATCAACCTTCTCGTGGACGTGCTCTACGCTGTTCTGGACCCGAGGGTGAGGTACTGAAATGGCCGAGGCGCAGATGCAACAGGACGCGGGGGCTGCCCCCAGCGTCGAAACCCGCAGCCGAAGGGAGGACTTCCTCAAGGCCTTCTTCTCTAACCGCCTGGCGATCTTCGGAACGGTTATCATCACTATCTTTATCCTTATGGCTGTCTTCGCGCCGCTCCTGGCACCCTACGACCCGTTAGACCAGAACCTCCCCCAGAAGTTCGACGGGCCGAGCCTCAAGCATCCGTTCGGGCAGGACGAGCTCGGCCGCGACATCCTCTCGCGCGTGATCTACGGCGCCAGGATCTCGCTGACGGCCGGGCTCGCCGCCGTTGCCATAGCGACGGCCGCTGGCACCCTCATCGGGGTCACCGCAGGCTACTTCGGGAGCTACACCGACTCGGGCCTCATGCGGCTGATGGACGTGATCCTGGCCTTCCCGAGCATCCTGCTCGCCATCGTGATCGTGAGCGTCCTGGGTCCCTCCCTGGTGAACGCGATGCTGGCGATAGGTATCGTTTTCGTGCCCCAGATGGCGCGCGTGGTGCGTTCGGCCGTGATCAGCGTTAGAGAAAGGGAGTACATAGAGGCCGAGCGGGCACTGGGCGCCCCAAACTACCAGATCATCTTCTCGGGTGTGCTCCCCAACTGCATGGCCCCCCTCATCGTGCAGGCGACCCTGACGCTCGCAACGGCGATCCTCGACATCGCCGCGCTCTCTTTTCTCGGCCTCGGCGCCCGCGCCCCGACCCCCGAGTGGGGCGCGATGCTGACTGACGCCTTCCGCAGCGGGTTCGGCGTCTTCGTCCAGGGACAGCATGCGATCATCTTCCCCGGCATCGCTATTGCCCTCGCCGTACTCTCGGTGAACTTCGTCGGCGACGGCCTGCGCGACGCCCTTGACCCCCGCCGCAGGGGGTAGCGGGTCGGTATCGGACTTGCGAACTACCGTTAACGAGTCGTGTTGTTTTGTTGTGCGGGGGCTGTATCATATTTTGCCGTGAGAACCCAACCTTACGGGTCCTGGACCCGCGAACGTAAAAGAACGCGCTATTCCAGCCGCATGTGGAGGCCGAACCGCGGCCTGCTCGCGCTGGTCGGGCTGGTCCTGATCCTGCTCTCCGCGAGCCTCGTTTTCCTGAATATCAGGAGGGCAGGGGAAGAGGCTGGGGCGCCACCGCCGAAAAGGGACGATACCATGGAGCTGACCATCCCGAGCATGAGGCGGGTAAGAGACGTCCCCGTCTACACCGGCGCCGCGGGCGACGAGTCGGCGCTGCACGACGGTACGCTGCACCTCAAGGGGACGAGTTTTCCCTGGCAGCGGGGCGCGAACGTCTACATCGCCGGCCACAGGCTCGGCTACCCGCACACGAAGAGCTGGCTAGTGTTCTGGGATCTCAACAATCTGAGGCGCGGGGGCAGGGTGGTGTTGAGTGACTCCGAGGGCAACAAGTACATCTACAGGGTCTACGACCGTTTTATCCTCGGCCCCAACGACACCTCCGCCACCAAGCCGGTCGCGGGGATGAACGTGATCAGCCTCCAAACTTGCACGCTCCCGGGCTACAGGGAACGCCTGATCGTCCGCGCCGAACTCGTGAAAATCGTGCAAGGCCCACCGCGCCGCACAACGTCGAATAACCCCTCGTAGGAACGGTTCGCGAACCGCCCTCCGCCTACGATTTGCGCGCCCGCAGCGAATACATGAGCGGTATACGGGGCGTTCCCGCGGGCAGACGGTAGGTGTCGAAGTCCGATTTTTCGAGGATGGGCCATCGCGCGAACTTCGTGTAGTCGAACTCGTGCAGCAACTCGACGCCAAGCCCAGCGGCGCTCACGGCGCTTATTACCTTTCCGAACGTGTGGTTCCACTCGTAGGTCACGTTGTGCACCGTCTCGGCGTCGAAGTCGGCATAGGTGCCCGGCTCGTCCCACACCCTGGGGTCCTCGTCCTGAAAGTAGTCGTGCTCCACGGTCAGGTCATCGTCGCCGAAAACCTCGGTGAAGGGATGAAACTCCGTCAGGTACAGAAAACCACCGGGTTTGATCAGTTCTGCGACAACCCCGGCCCACCGCTCGATGTCGGGGAGCCAGTTGAGCGCGCCGCGGCCCGTGTAGACGATGTCGAAGGTTCGATCCCCCGTGGTCTGCACGGCCTCGTAGATGTCTGCCTGCAAGAACGTCGCCTCCAGGCCCATGTCCGAGGCCAGCCCGCGGGCTGCCTCGACGGCCGGGCCTGAGAAGTCCAGGCCGGTCACGCGGGCGCCGCGGCGGGCCCAGCTCAGGGTGTCGATGCCGAAGTGGCATTGAAGGTGCAAGAGGTCCTTGCCGGATACGTCCCCGACCTCCGCTATCTCGAACGGTTGCAGGCGCTCTTCCCCGGCCTTGAACGCCGCCACGTCGTAGAACTCGCCCGAGACGTGGATCGGAACGCGCTCGTCCCAACTGGCCCTGTTAGCTTCCCGCCACTCCTCACGCCATTCCCCCATCCTCTCTCCTCTCCTATAGATTCTCTATCGGTACGGGCTCGACTGGATCGGCGAGATCGAAGCCGAAGATGCGCGAGTAGAAGTAGAGTTCGCCGTCCAGGGCCCGCCTGATGTTCTCGGCGCGCCTGAAGCCGTGCTGCTCGCCCTCGAAGGGGACGTAGGTTACCGGCAGGCCCTTCTCGCGCAGCGCGGCGAACATCGTCTCGGCCTGCTCCTTGGGTACCACCTCGTCTTCCAGGCCCTGGAAGAAGATCACCGGGCAAGACAGCTTCTCTGCGTAGTGTATCGGCGAGCGTTCCCTGTAGAGGTCGGCGCGCTCGGGGTAGGGTCCGATCAGGCGTTCGAGGTAGCGCGACTCGAACTTGTGCGTCTCCTTCGCCAGCTCCTTCACGTCGCTGACCCCGAAGTGGCTCGCGCCCGCGGCGAAGGTGTCGGTGAAAGCGAGGGCGCAGAGCGTCGTGTAGCCGCCCGCGCTGCCGCCGGTGATCATGAGCCGCCCACCGTCCACGAGCCCGCGCCGGGCTAGGTACTTTGCCCCGTTGGCGCAATCCTCGACATCCACCACGCCCCACGCACCGTCGAGGCGGCGCCGGTACTCCCTCCCGTAGCCCGTGCTCCCACCGTAGTTCACGTCGAGCACGGCGATGCCGCGGCTGGTCCAGTACTGGATCTCCAGATCCAGGGCCGTAGATGTCGCAGCCGTGGGACCCCCGTGGCTCATCACGAGCAGCGGTGGGAGTTCACCATCAGGCGCCACGAAGTCCCGGTTTTTCGGAGCGTAGAAGAAGGCGTACGCCGTCCGGCCGTTCTCTGTGGGGAACTCTACCGGCTCGGGGACGGAGAGGTAGCCGGGATCTATCTCCAATGCCTCCGACCGCCGCAAGACCTCGTGCTCTCCGGTGGAAGGGTCCAACCTTACGATGGACGCGGGTTCCGTCGGCGAGCTACCCCGGAAGACCACGTCGCCCGCGGCCCCGTTAGCACGCACGTACTCGATGCTCGAGTATGGCGTCTCGACGGGCTCGAGATCTCTGGTCTGCGTGTCGAGGAGGGCGAGGTGCGAGGCGCCTCGCACGGTGTAGGAGCAGGCGATTCGCGCGGGCGAGACGAAGGCGTAGGTGGACATCCCGAAGATCCACTGCGGAGAGCCGAACTCCGCCTCCTTCCCGCAGAGCAACTCGACGCTTCCCGCGCTCAGGCGGTACAGGTTCCACCAGCCCGTGCGGTCCGAGACGAAGTGGAGCGTACCGTCCGGGGACCACTCCGGTTGGAAGATGGATTCGTCTCGGCCGCCCGCGACCCGCTCGACGTTCTCGGGAAGTCCTTCGGCCCCGAGATCGCAGACTATGAGCTCCGTGCCGTCCCACGGCATGTTCGGGTGGTTCCACGTCAACCACGCGAGCCGGCCTCCGTCCGGGCTCAGGCGCGGCGAGGAGTAGAAGTCGTTGCCCGTGACGAGCACGGTCTCGTCGCCATCTTCGAGGTCCACGCCGACTACTTCGTTTACTGGCTCGTGCCCCGCCCACGCGCGGTTCTCGCGCACGGCGATGAGGCGGTTTCGGGCCCGATCTACGACCATGTCCGCGAATCGCCTGCCGGTCTCCGGCGTCAGTGGCTGTGGCTCGCCGCCGGGAGGACGGCGGTAGATCCTCTGGTCGGCGAAGTTCGAGAAGTAGACCGTGCCATAATGGACGACGAAGTCGCCCCCGCCGTATTCGTGTACCCGCGTACGTGCGTTGAAGGGCTGCGGCGTCACGTCCTCAGTGCTTCCGTCCACCGTCCGGCGTACGACGACGTTGCGGCCATCCTCGCCGGGACGGCTCTCCATCCAGTACACGTCTTCGTTGTCGACCACTACCTCCGAAAGCCCCACCACGCCGCTGACGATCAGGTCCGAGGATATGGGGGACCTCCACGAACCGTATGGCGCGACTCCGTTTTCGGGCATGATTCGGCTCCTCCGCCTAAGCATCTAGTACCGGACGACTCCCACCCGCGAATGTTACAGGCCGCGTACCTCTATAGCTATGCCGACGGGTCCCGGTGGTAACGTTTTATGTACACTTGTGTTGTGGGCCCCTGGGGCGATACGGTAGGGTCGCCCTTCGTGGCCGGCAGCACGGAGGTTCTCCCCTCAGGAGGAGAAGGATGAGCGATACCAGATCCCGCGGCGCCGAACTCGAACCGGAGTTCTGGTCCGCGGAAGAGGAGTTGAGGGCCAGGGTGAGCCAGCAGGAGGCCACCGGCAGGCTCGGGTTGGCGGCGCTCTCCGGCATGGACCTCGCCGGCCTCATGGACGAGGCGGTGCACGCGGTCGCCGGCGTGCTCGGGGTCGAGTACTGCAAGGTCCTGGAGCTCATGCCCGACGGCGCGACGCTCTTGCTGCGGGCCGGCGTGGGGTGGAGAGAGGGGCTCCTAGGTACTGCCACGGTCGGCACGAACCTCCAGTCGCAGGCCGGTTACGCCCTGATCTCTCCCGGACCCGTGGTGGTCGAGGACCTGCGAACGGAGAACCGCTTCGAGGACGCCGACCTCCTGCGCGAGCACGGGGTGGTGAGCGGCCTGAGCACCACCATCCACGTCGGCGGGCGCGCCTACGGCATACTGAGCGCCCACACGAAAGAGAGAAGGCTGTTCACGGAGGACGAGATCCTGTTCCTGCAGGAGGTGGCCGAGGTCCTGGGCGCGGCGATAGAGCGCCGACGCGCGGAGCTCGACAAGGAGAGCCTGCTCGACGAACGCACCGCCTGGGCCGCCGCCGCCGAAAGGCGCTTCTCCTTCCTGGCCGAGGCCAACGCGCTCCTCTCGGCCTCGACCGATTACGGGACCGTGCTTACTACGGCGGCGCGCCTCACGGTGCCGGCCATCGCCGACTGGTGCTTCGTCGACGTGGTCGAGGAGACGGAAGGCTCCGTGAGCAGGTTTGCCGTCGCCCACTCCGACCCCGAACACGAAGCCCTAGCCCGTGCGCTAAAGAGCAACTACCGGCTCGACCCGAGCAGGCCGCACGCCACCGCCAGGGTCTACAGGACGGGCACCCCAGAGTTGGTCCCCGACCTCGACGAGGACGTGCTAGAGGACATAGCCGCCGGCGACCCCGAGCACCTCGAAGCCCTGCGCCGCACCGACCCCGGCTCCTACATCTGCGTCCCGCTCCGCGTCGGGGGTCATGCGCTTGGCGCGATGGGTTTGATCTCCGCCCGCTCCGGGCACCGCTACGGCGCAGAAGACGTTGCGCTCGCCGAAGGCGTCGCCCACTGCGCGGCCCTCGCGCTCAACAACGCCCGCCACCGCGCCTCCGAGGTCGAGCTGGTGCGCAAGCTCGTCAGGCGCGTGGGCGAGGGGCAGCGCGTGATCTCTCTCCCACGCAAGGATGCGCCGCAGATCACCCCCCGTCAGATGGAGGTACTCCAACTCCTCTCCTCCGGCCGCTCGACCAGGGAGATAGGCCGCAAGCTCTACCTTTCCGAAGCCACGGTTCGCAACCACATCCGCAGACTCCTGCAGGCCTTCGGCGCCCACTCCCAGCTGGAGGTACTAGCCCGCGCACGCGAGCTCGGCGTACTTCCCTGAACATCGGGTCTCAGCGGATCAGGAACTGGAAAGCCACCATCGCTGCGGCCGAGAGCGCTACGACGGTGGTGACCGTGGCGCCGTTGGCCTCTTCGAGGGCGTCGGGGACGAGCTCGGAGAAGACCATCCAGATCATCGCTCCCGCCGCAAAGCCCAGCCCGGAAGGCAACAAAGGAGTGAATAGCGCCACGAAGAGGAACGCCGGCACGGCCATCAGTGGCTGGGGCACGCTCGAGAAGATGCTCCAGAGCGCGGCGCGACCCACGCCGACCCCGCGGGGCACGAGAACCAGGCTGATCGCAAGCCCCTCGGGGATGTTGTGGATCGCGAGGGCTACGGCAATGAACAGCCCGAGCGCCTCGCTACCGCCGAAGGAGACCCCGATGGCCACCCCTTCCGTAAAGGAGTGGATCGTCATGACCCCGACCACGAGCAGCGCCTTGCGGGCGTCGAGCGCGCCCATGCTTGCGAAGACGGCCGGGTGCTCTTCTCGCTGGATCAGGCGGCGGGTGATGACGATAAAGAGGAGACCAAGCAGGATCCCGAAGGCCGTACGCCACAGGCCGTAGGCAAGACCCTCGTAGACGAGGCCGAGGCTCGCCGCGAGCATGAGCCCGGCCGCGAGGGCATTGGAGACACCGAGCCAACTCCGCGTAGGGTTCTCGAAGATGAGGAAGGGCAACGCCCCCAGCCCGGTCGCCACCGCCGTGAGCAGCGCGAGGAAAAATACCCATACCGACTCAGCCATTCCTACAGATGGTGCCTGGGACGGGATGCGCCGTCACCGTCGGCGTGAGCGAGGCTCCCGGAAAAGGGTTTGCGGGGGTATTAGCACCGACGTTGCAGCCCCGAGCCCGCAACGTCGTCCGTCTTACGAGCCCTCGGGTTCTTGCTCCGCCCGCTCGAAGACCAGCCACGAGCCCTTGAGGCCCTGGGTTATGGTTTCGCCGCCTCTGCGGGGCACGACGCTTACGAGCCTGTCGCCTTGGCGGGCGAATTCCTCGAGCGTCTCCATTACCTCCTCGCGGTGCAAGACGAAGACCACCAGGTTCTGCTTGGTGAGTTCCTCGATAGACTCGCGGCGCGCCTCCTCGGCGCCCACGGCCTCGGCGAGCAGCCGCTCGCGCTCGGCCACCTCGGCCCAGAGCCGGCTCCGGCTGGCGTCGGCCTCGGCGTGGAGGGCCGAGTCCCGCTGGCGCCAATCCTCGATGCGCTCCTCGATCCGTTTCAGTATCCGCTCTATGGCGGACGCACGCTGCTCGCCCATCCCAATCCTCCTCTATCCGTACGCCTGAGTGCTACACAAAACTGTACCCCTATTTCGCCCTTCGTACCCGTTGTTTCTCAGGCCGTGTGTGAACCCTCTTCCCCGCCGGGACCCCTACGGAACACGGTTCCCGGCGAGCCGGGGACGCCGAGGCGAGGGAGGACCCACCTGTCTAGGCCCCAGTAGCCGGCGACCCGCCAGGCCAGCACCAGCCACGTCGCCAGGATGAACATCAGGGGGTTGGCCCCAGCGACCCCAGCGAAGATGTAGCTCGCGTTCATGAACCCGCCGAAGAAGGCCGCTATGCCGGTGAACAGGCCCAGGATCAAGGCTAGTCCGACCAAAATCTCACCGAATGTGACGAGGTAGGAGAACAGCGCGGCATTGGGAACCACGACGTTCTGCAAGAAACCCGCGTACCATCCCGTGACCTGCGGGTGCTCGCCACCGGTCTGCTGCATCGCCCCCTGGGCGAAACCGGCGACGGCCGCCCCGGCCTTGCTCCCGACCCAGACGCCGGAAGGGTCGACCAGCTTCTCCCACCCGGCCACGAGCCAGAGATAGCCGAGGTACACCCGCACGACGAGCCACACCGGCGCCAGACGCGTATCCGCGAAAAGCAGCCGGGCCACGTTCGGCTCTGGGACCTGGGACTCCCTCGGGTTGATCGTTCCTGCACTCATCAGCTCCTCCTTTCCAGACGCGGACCGAGTACCACCTGTTTACGCTTCTATGTTCTTTCTTCCTCGCTCCTGACCAGGAGCACGGGCCCGTGGGCGTGGCGTACCACCGAATCGGAGACGCTGCCGACGAGCGCCCGGCGGACGCCGCCGAGCCCCCTGCTGCCCACCACGGTCAGGCCGGCCCCCAATTCCTCTGCCAGCTCCACGATCTCCGCGTCGGGCCTACCCACGGCCATGTGCTTGTCCTCGACTTTGCCGCCATGGTCCTCTATCCACCTAACCTGCTCGTCGAGGAAAGCCCTGACATCGCCCCCGGCTTGCTCCCGAACGGATCGTTTCAGTTCTTTGGAGTAGAGGTGGCGACCGTACAGGTGCTCGGCCGTCGGCATCACGAACACGACGTGCAACCCCGAGCCGGTGGAGGCCGAGATCTCGGCCGCGGCCTCCGCCGCGACCCTGGCCTGCTCCGAACCGTCGACGGCGAGCAAGATCGGGCCGGGAAGGCCGGCATCTTCTCCCCGCACGACGAGTACCGAGCAGTGGGAGTGGTGGACCACGGAGAGGGAGACGCTGCCCATCACGGCACGCCTGACGGGACCGAGTCCCCTGCTACCCAGAACCACGAGCCCAGCCCCAACCTCCTCGGCGACGCGCACGATCTCCGTGTCAGGACGGCCCGCCACGGCGTGAACCCCGGAGACTTTTGGGTCCATCTCCCTTATCTTCTCGACCTGACCTTCCAGCATCTTGCGGGCCTTATCTTCCGCCCGCTCGCGGATGTCCCCCCGAAGCTCCGGCGACATAATCCTCGCCTCCGGCCAGGAGAGGGGATCGGGCATTGGCTCCACGCAGACCAGGTGCAGCTCCGCACCCAGCTTCTGCGACAGCATCGTGGCCGTCCCGAGGGCGCGTTCTGCCTCGGGGGAGCCGTCCGTGGCCAGCAAGATCCTGCCTCCGAACACGCTCACGCCTTCCTCTTTGTCTTGGTTCCGACGGGCAACCTCTCTTTTACCCTTCGATCCCGGACAACACCTCGAGCGTCCAGACCCGGATCACCTCCTCGAAGCTCCGCCTCTCGTCAGGCCCTACCCTGCACTCGTCCCTGCGCGCCGCGAGGGCGGGCAACCCCGTCTTGCTCTCGGCAAGAATCCTCACGCAGTCCTCGATCTCCAGGTCGGCCACATACTCCGCGAGCTGGTGCTCACCACGAAGGGCCTCGTGAGCCCTCCTGACGTGCTCACCAACAGCGTGGCCCCCGGGCTCCGCGAATGCGTCCATCCGACACTCCTATTTCGCCTTTTGCCTGCAAGAACAGTGTAGCCCGCGGCGGCGGCGGTGCCCTGATCAAATTGGCTCATCTGCCTAATGCGCATTGACCAGAAAGTCCTAGAGCGGGACACGAAGCGCCAGACGATGGTCAAATCAGATGAATCCTTTCGTCAAGATAGACCATGCAGGAGGGCAAGGGAGCCGTTAATCTTCCGGCTCAAGTAGACTGGTAGAGAGGTGCGTAAAGATGGCAGATCTGCACGAAGGAGCGCTCGGGGCTATCGAAGAGGTCTTCGGAGACCGGCTGAAGCGCGGGCAGCCCGGAAGACCCGCTCCGGACGGCGCACTCGCCTCCGTCTTCCCCGCGAGCGCCGACGAGGTCGCGCTCCTCGCCAGGATAACCGACCGCTACTCCCTACGCCTGACTGCGCTCGGGGCGGAGACCACCCCGGAGAAACAGACAAGAGAGGGGAGGGTCCTGATCCGCTTCGACCTCATGCGCAGCCTCTGGCTCTCCGACGCGGACGAACCCCTGGCCGAGGCGGAGCCGGGCGCGCTGTGGTTGGAGCTGGACAACGAACTGCGCGTCCGAGGGCTGGGCCTTACGGTCTACCCCACGAGCGCCCCGAGGGCCACCATCGGGGGCTGGCTGGCCCAGGACGGCATCGGGGTCGGCTCCTTCGAGTACGGCCGCCTGAGCGAGAACGTAGTCTCGGCCGAAGTCGTGATGCCCGGCGGCACCCGCCGAACCCTGGGTGGCGACGAACTGCGCTCCGTCGTCGGTCGCGAAGGGGGGATAGTGGTCCGCGCAACCCTGCAGACCAGGCGCGCCGAAGACGACGCGCCCTTCGCCCTGGCTTTCGGAGACCGCGAGCGGCTGGCCGAGGCCGTGGCGAACATCTTCCGTGAAGGTTTACCGCTGTGGCACCTGGCGTTCCTGAGCCCAGAGATGGCCCGTCTCAGGGGCCTCGGTCAATCTCACCTCCTCTTCGGGGCCTACCCCGGCGGGCGGAGAGCGGCGGTCGAGGAGGCGCTCCGGGAGGTCGCCTCATCGGCCGGCGGGCGCGTGCTTCCCCCTGCCGACGCGTACCGGGTCTGGGGAGAGCGATTCTTCCCCATCGCGCCCTCGCGCCCCACGCCTGTTCTGTCGGAGAGAGCCTTCATCCAGGTAGGGATGATCCCGGCAGCCCTGAAGAGCCATGCAAACGAGGCCGTCCAGGGCACGGTCGCCCGCTCGGGAGAGGTGCTGATGCTCGCCTTCGACCCAGGCGAAGGAAGCCAGGCACGGTGAGTAAGAGGCGGGTTCGGGGACGCCGTATCAGCCTCTCTGACCTATAGTGATCACTAGTCTCATCAACTTTGCTCATGGCGGATCTCCATCCTAGGACTAGGCTCTAATAAGAGCACGAGCCCCGCTGCCGGAAGGAGTTGAGTTCTCATGATGAACGGTTTAGGTGGGATGATAGGCGGCATGGGAGGTTTGGGGACGATCTTCGTGCTGTTCTGGATCTCGCTTCTTGCGGTAGTGATCTGGGCTATGGCGAGGATTTTCCCTTCCCGCGCAGCCGCCACGCCCCGGAGCCCAGCAGGCGACGATCCCGCTGTCGAGGCCCTGCGAGTCCGCTTCGGCCGCGGCGAGATCGACGCCGAAGCATACATACGCGACCTCGAAGTCTTGGAGTCGGGACCGTCCGCCCCCAGCAAAGAGCTTCCGGTCCGCTAACCGCACCGGCTGGTCAACCGCCGATCCGCAGCGGTCCTCTGCGACGGTGGACGCTGAGGTAGGCGAAGGGCTTCGACACGGCCCGCGTGGAACGCCGGGCGCCCCGCGGGACGAAGACCATGGTCTCGTTCGATACGGGATGCTCTTTTCCGTCCACGCAGACCAAACCCGAACCCGACACGCCAACGATCAGCACGTCGACCTCGTCGTTGACGTGCTCTCCGACGCCTCCTCCCGCCTCGAAACGAACCAGGTTGGCGTTGAGGTCTCCGCTCCCTTCGAGGGTCCAGACCACGCCCTCCCGCCCGGTCGCCGATCCAGCCACCTCGCCAAGGTTCACTGAACGTTGCTCCCGCATACGTTCAGTACCTTAACCCGAACCATGCCCGGCGTCTCCCGCTACGCAGGGACTGCTATGGGGAAAGCTGACCGATCATGTAACCTTCCCGGGTACGACACGAACGAGGCAAACGAGACGGTTCGTCGGGGTGTAAAGGAGCATGAGGGTTTGCGGCTGGAGTTGAGCAGCGAGGGGCGGTACGCGTTGAGGGCCCTGCTCTACCTCGCCTGGACCGGAGAGCGGGTGCCGGCGCAGAGGATCTCAGCCGAGGCCCACATCCCACGCCGACTGCTGGCCCGCATCCTGGCCAGTCTCTCCCGCGCGGGCCTGATCGAGAGCGAACAGGGCCGCAACGGCGGCTCCAAGCTCGCGCGACTGGCCGGCCGAATCACGCTCCGCGAGGCCGTGGAAGCCGTGGAAGGACCGTTCGGCGTGACCAACTGCATCATGTCAGACCGCATCTGCGGACAGGGCTCCCCCTGCGCCCTGCACGAGGCCTGGGAGAAAGGCCAACAGACGATCCTCGATTACCTCGCCACCCAGACCCTCGAAGACTTTCTCACCCAGAACCCCTCGGTCCAACTGCCCCCCAGAACCTAGCGCTGCCCCAACGGACCTCCGAATGACACCGTGTCCGCCCGGACGGACGCGCTTTCCGCTCGCGGGCGCATGCCGATCCCTTCTCATCCGTCATTCCCGCGAAACTTGTCCCCGCGAAAGCGGGGAGCGGGAATCCACTCCCACCAAGAGGCGCCCGTGCGCTATGGCGGTCCGCGTCGTGCCTCCGGCAGTTACCCGGACTTGGTATGACTTGCGTGATCATCTGGCCCATGTTTATATTACGAATTGAGTAATAGTTTAGTTGAAGCCTGCTGGTTCGGCGTTGGTTGTGGAGGTGGCTTTTGGACGCGGGGTCTGGTCGTCGGGGGTTGCTCGTGTCCAGGGGCTGGGTGCAGGCTGTGGTGCTGACGCTTCTGTTCGGGTTTCTGGTGCTTGGGATCATGGGCTACGGGACCTACAGCGGGCAGCCGCCGATCCCCGAGAAGGTCGTGGACCCCGCTGGCAAGACCGTGTTCACCGGGGGGGACATAAGGGAAGGACAGAAAGTATTCCTCCGCAACGGCCTGATGGAGTACGGCTCGGTCTTCGGGCACGGCGGTTACCTCGGCCCCGACTACACAGCCGACTACCTGCGTCGCTCCGCCCTCGCGGTCCGCAAGCACTACGGGGGCAGGGGTTCCGATCGAGCAGCGGCGCGCACCGTCGAAGACTTCAAGAATAACCGTTACGATCCCCAGACGCGGACGCTAACGTTCACGGGGGCCCAGGCTGTCGCCTTTAGAGAGGTCACTGACCACTACGAGCGCTACTTCGGCGAGCCCACAACCAGGTACGGGTTGCGTCCTGGGGCCATCACTGACTCGACCGAGATAAGGCAGCTCGCGGCCTTCTTCGGTTGGTCGGCCTGGGCAGCGGCGACGGAGCGCCCCGGGAAGGACTATTCGTACACCAACGACTGGCCGCCCGAGCCGCTAGTCGGCAACGAGGCGACGGCCAACACGGTAGTGTGGAGTGTGTTGTCCCTGATCGCCCTGCTCGGCGGTCTCGGGCTCCTCTTCGGGGCGGTCGGACGGTGGAGCTTCCTCGGCTGGCGCGGCAGGGACCAGCAGAGCCTCTCGTTCCGCACCCCCGGCGACGTGGCGCTGACGCCGGCGCAGCGCGTGTGCGTGTATTTCTTCCTGGTCATGGCCGCCCTATTCCTGATCCAGACGCTCGTCGGGGCCGCCACAGAGCACTACAGGGCCGACGTGGCCAGCTTCTTCGGGTTCGACCTTGCCAGGCTCTTGCCCTTCAACGTGGTCAGGACCTGGCACGTGCAACTCTCCATCTTCTGGACGGCGACTTCGTTTCTCGCTGCGGGCATCTTCCTGGCGCCCATGATCGCTGGCCGCGAGCCAAGGGGCCAGAAGTGGCTCGCGTACGGGCTGCTCGGCGCCCTGGCCGTCGTGGTGTTCGGCAGCCTTATCGGCGAGTTCCTTGGCATCCACGGTTGGATGGGTGGCCTGTGGGCCTGGTTTGGCAACCAGGGCTACGAGTACCTCGACCTCGGTCGTTTCTGGCAGATACTACTATCGCTCGGGCTCTTCTTCTGGGTGGTCATGCTCTTCCGGGCGATACGCGGGCGCCTCAGGAACGAGCGCCTGGGCAACATGCCGTGGATGTTCTTCCTCGCGGCCCTGGCCATCCCAGCCTTCTACGCCGTCGGACTTCTCGCCAGGCCCGACGCTAGCTTCCCGACCGCCGACTACTGGCGCTTCATGGTCGTGCACCTCTGGGTCGAAGACTTTCTGGAGTTGTTCACGACCGTCATGGTCGCCTACATCTTCGTCCTGCTCGGCGTCGTCTCCGAGAGGGTGGCGCTCACGGTTATTTTCCTTGACATCGTGCTCTACTCCGTCGGCGGGGTGGTCGGCACGCTGCACCACCTCTACTTTTCCGGGACGCCTGCATCGGCGATGGCCCTCGGCGCGTTCTTCTCGGCGGCCGAGGTGATCCCGCTAACCTTTTTGACGTTCGAGGCGTGGAGCTTCTTGCAGCTCGGGGCGCACCAGGAGTCGCGCTCGCGCACGCCGTTCCCACACCGCTGGGCGGTGATGTTCCTCGTGGCCGTCGGCTTCTGGAACTTCCTCGGCGCCGGCATCCTGGGGTTCCTGATCAATTTGCCCATAGTCTCCTACTACGAGATAGGGACGGCCCTGACCGCGGCGCACGCCCACGGGGCGATGATGGGCGTCTACGGGATGCTCGCGGCGGGCTTCGCCATGTTCTGCCTGCGCTACCTGATCCCCGAGGAGCGCTGGTCCGAGCGCGCGGCGAAGTGGAGCTTCTGGTCCCTCAATCTCGGGCTCGCCTGGATGATCTTCGCGACCCTCTTCCCCCTCGGCATCCTGCAACTCTACGAATCAGTGAACACGGGATACTTCGAGGCGCGCTCGCTGGAGTACGTCACCAACCCGACGAACGCTCTCATAGAGTGGCTGCGCTTACCGGGCGACGTCCTCTTCATCGTCGGCGGCGTGCTGCCGCTCCTGTATCTCTGCTACCTCGGCGTGCGCCACACCGTCCCGCTGGTCACGATGGAGGAGCCGGAGGAGATACTGTTCACCGAGATCGCCGAGCCGGAGCCCGCCGAGCCGAGGGGACGGTAGGGCGTGCACGTCGAGGTCTTCCTCGCGGCCGGCTACGCCGCCTTCCTCCTGTGCGTCGCCGTTGGCCTCGACTTGTTGGCCCGTCACTCGCACGCCCGCTCGCTGCGCTACCGCACCGCGGGGTTTACGTATCATCTCACGCACGACGCCTGGATCTGCCCCGAAGATCAGATCCTCACCCGCAGCGAAACAGACCACGAGCGGCGCCTCGTCCGCTACCGCGCAAGGCCCCAGATCTGCAACCACTGCCCCGCCAAAAGCGATTGCACCGACTCCGAACACGGACGCGAGGTCGTGCGCGCCATGGACCCCTGGCCCCACTCAGAAGCGGGACGCTTCCACCGCGGCATCTCCCTCGTGATCGCCCTCATAGCAGGCCTGATCCTGGCCGCCGAAACCCTGCGCAACCACGCCCCACCAGAACTCGCCATCCTCGGCGCCGCGCTCGTGGTCGTCGTCCTGACGCTCTGGCACCTCCACGCCGCCTTCCGTACCACCCCGTCCAATTTTCCGGTCTTTCAGGCCACGCCTTCATCGCCCATCCCCGAAGAGGACCCACGTACAGGCTACCGTAAAAGCAAGAAGGCTCGCCGCTGAGCGCAAGACGATCTAGTCAATGCTCGCCAGCAAATTGGGCAAAACTGTTCAGGCCGGGCTTCCCTCTCACCGCTAGGGTCGGGACGGGCGCGCAGCCCTACCATACCCGTCAGGAACGCGCATATAATGTCACCGAATCGGTAATAGTTGGGAGGCGGGCATTGCTGATCGAAATCTTCCACGTCACGCACGTCGTGCTGGCGGGCGTCTGGCTCGGGGGGCTGGTGTTCACGACGGCCGTCGTCTCGCCTGCTTTGAAGGCGATGAAGTGGTCCGACGCCGAACGCGTTGCGGTACGTTCGGTGATAGGGCAACAGTACGCCAGGGTGGGGATGGTGAACCTGATCCTCTTCGCGCTCTTCGCCGTTTTGGATGGTGCCTTCGGGGGTTTCGGGGCGAGATTCTACGCGGAATACGCGTTGCTCCTTCTTCTGTTCGGCCTCGCCGCCGTGCACGGCGCGTACTTCGGGCGGCGCCTCGCCGAACTGGCGAAGGCCGAGCGGGAGGCGAGTAGCGAGAAGGCCAGAACCTTTGCCGAGCGGCGCCGCTCGTTGCAGAGGGTTTCTCTGCGGATTTCCTACGTGAACCTGCTGGTTAGCGCGGTCGTTTTGGTCCTGGCGGTCGGGGCGCGGGTGGGATGATGAGACGGTATCATGGCGTGAAAGCGAACACGGTGTTCAGGGGGTAGGTCTTGGAAGACGCGCTGGTGGTGTCCCGTCTGCAGTTCGCGTTCACCGTAACCTACCATTATCTGTTTCCGATGCTCACGATGGGGCTCGCGTTGCTCATCTTCGTCCTCAAGAGCATCTACATGCGCAACGGGAATGTTCTCTACAATAAGTCGGCGCGGTTCTGGGCCAAGATCTTCGCCGTCACCTTCGTGATGGGGGTCGTCACGGGCATACCCCTGGAGTTCCAGTTCGGGACCAATTGGGCCGCCTTCTCCCGATTCGCCGGGGACATCATCGCCCAGACCCTCGCGATGGAGGGCGCCTTCGCGTTCTTCCTAGAGTCTGCGTTCGTGGGTTTGTTCCTCTTCGGAGAGGAGCGCTTCGGACAGCGGGTGCACTGGTTCTCCTCCCTCATGGTCTTCCTCGGCACCTGGGCCTCGGGCTACTTCATCATCACAACCAACGCCTGGGTTCAGCACCCGGTCGGCTACAAGATGCTTTCGAACGGCAACATAGAGCTAGATAACTACTGGGCGGTTTTGCTCAACTCGTGGACCTTCGCGCAGTACGCGCACAACATGGGCGGGGCCGTGGTGTGCGGGGCCTTTGTGATGGCCGGCCTCGGGGCCTTCTACGTGCTCGGGCGGAGGCACGAGGAGTACGGACGCCTCTTCCTCAAGGTCGGCGTCACGGTCGGGGTGATCGCGAGCCTCTGGATGCTCTTCCCGAGCGGCCACTTCTCGAGCGACCAGGTCGCCAAACACCAGCCGGTCTCACTCGCAGCCATGGAAGGCCTCTTCCGGTCCGAGAGGCAGGCCGGAATAGTCCTCATCGGCCAGCCCGACATGGAGAACCAGACCATAGAGAACCCCATCGTCGTGCCGCGAGCACTCAGCGTCCTCATCTACCAGAACTGGAACGCCGAGGTCAGCGGTCTCAACGCCTTCCCGGAGAAAAACTGGCCCCAGAACATCCCGCTCCTCTACTACAGCTACCACGTCATGGTCGGCCTCGGGACCATCTTTATAGCCATCATGGTGGTGGCCGCGTTCCTGCTGTGGCGGGGTCTACTGTACCGCGCCAGGTGGATGCTCTGGGTCCTGATGCTCGCCATGCCCTTCCCCTTCATCGCGAACACTGCGGGCTGGTTCACCGCGGAGCTCGGCCGCCAACCCTGGCTTGCCTACGGCCTCTTCAGGACCTCCGAGGGCGTCTCGCCGCTAGTTTCCTCCGGTAGCGTGCTCTTCACGCTCATAGGTTTCGCTGGGATGTATTTGATCATGGGCCTCCTCTACATCGTGCTCATGGTGCGCGAGGTCGCCCACGGTCCGGAAGGCGAGCAGGAGGCGCTTGAGGCCACCGAAGGCCTCACGGCCTAGAAGGGAGGAACGGTGGAGACGATCTGGTTCATCTTCGTAGCCTTGATGATAGCCATGTACGTCCTCCTGGATGGCTTCGACCTCGGGGCCGGGGCGATACACCTCGTCGCCGCGAGGGAGGATAGGGAGCGGCGCAAGATCATCCGCGCCATCGGGCCCGTGTGGGACGGGAACGAGGTGTGGTTGATCGCCGGCGGCGGCACCCTGTTCTTCGCCTTCCCGGTGCTGTATGCGTCAAGCTTCTCCGGGTTCTACCTGCCGCTCATCATCGTGTTGTGGCTGCTCATGATCCGGGGCCTCTCCATCGAGCTGCGCGGACACATAGGCGACGCGATGTGGGCCTCTTTCTGGGACGCCGTGTTCTTCCTCGGTAGCTCGCTCCTGGCTATTTTCTTCGGTGCGGCTCTGGGCAACGTTGTGCGCGGCGTCCCGCTGGACGCGGACGGCTACTTCTTCCAGCCGCTGTGGACCGACTTCACCCCCTTCTCCGACACCCCTGGCATTTTGGACCCTTACACGGTCCTGATCGGGCTTCTAGCACTTGCGACGCTCATCGTGCACGGGGCAAACTTTATCGCCCTCAAGACCGATGGTGACCTGAACGCCCGCTCGCGCAAGATCTCGCGCCGCTTCACCTACGCGACGGCCGTCCTCACCGTGCTCGCCACCGCGTTCACCTTCTGGGTGAGCCCCTGGATGCTCGAAAGCTTCAACCAGCGTCCCTACGGGTACGTGCTCCCGCTCGTCGCCATCGCCGGGCTCGTTGGCATGATCCTCTTCAACCGCAGGAACGACGACAGGGCGGCCTTCCTCTCTTCGGGCGCCTACATAATCGGGATGCTGACGAGCACCGTCTTCGGCGTCTACCCGAAGGTCCTTCCCGCCGTCGACCAGGCCAACAGCCTCACCATATACAACGCCTCCGCCTCCCAGTACGGCATGGCGGTTGGCCTCGTGTGGTGGAGCATCGGGATGGTGCTCGCCGTCGTCTACTTCGTTGTAATTTACCGTCTGTTCCGCGGGAAGGTGAATCTGGAAGACGAAGGCTATTAGCGCTGTCAACCATCAGCATTTCAGCCGTCAGCTTCCTTGGTATTGCCCCGTTCGAACGTGACCGTGTTGGGACCTCGGCGTACCTCTTTGCCGGTACGCCGAGCCCTGTCATCCGTCATTCCCGCGAAGCTTGTTCCCGCGGAAGCGGGGAGCGGGAATCCACTGCCACCATGAGGTCTCTGCTCATTGATGGACTCCGTCGTGACGTCGGTATCCACCTGGACTTGGCGTGAATAGGGAACTGGTCAGGGAGGTACGGTCGGCGCGGGTCTCGTTGGGGCTGACGGTGGCGCTCGGGCTTCTGGCGGCTGCGGCAACGATCTTCCAGTTGGTCGCCTTTAGCAAGGTCGTGGCCAGGGTATTTTTGCAGGGCCAGGATCTGAAGGAGGTTCGCGGTCTGCTTCTTCTGCTGATCGGCGCTTCTTGCCTGCGTTCTGTCCTGGTGTGGGGACGCGAGGTTGCGGCCCAGCGGGGGGCCGTGCGGGTGAAGTCCGAGCTTAGGGAGCGGTTGTTTGCGCACGTCTTGCGGCTGGGTCCGTCTTACACGGTGGGGGAGCGGACCGGCGAGCTCACGACGACCGCGACGGAGGGTGTGGAGAAACTCGACGCTTACGTTGGGCGCTACCTGCCGCAGGTTTTTCTCAGCGTGCTCGTTCCCTTGATGATAGCCGGGTACATTTCGCCGCGGGACCCTTCGAGCGCTGTCTTGCTGCTGGTTACGGCGCCGGCGATTCCAGTGTTGATGGTCCTTGTCGGGGGCTATGCGGAGGAGCACACCAGGCGCCAGTGGAGGGCGCTCTCGCGCATGGGGGCGAGTTTTCTGGACGCCATGCAAGGCCTCACCACCTCGAAGATCTTCGGCCGGAGCGCCGATGAGGGTGAGAAGGTCGCGGCGGCGAGCGAGGAGTTCAGGAGGCGCACGATGAAGGTGTTGCGCTACGCCTTCCTCTCGGGGTTCGTTCTCGAGTTCATGACCGCGGCGGCGATAGGCCTCGTCGCCGTCACGCTGGGGGTGCGTGTGATCTCCGGCAACGTGCCCTTCGAGGTGGCGTTCCTCGTACTGCTTCTCGCGCCCGAGTTCTACAAACCGCTGCGCGAGCTCGGCGCCCACCGCCACGCCGGAATGGAAGGAAGCGCCGCCGCGGACCGCATCTTCGAGATCCTGGCCACCCCCGCACGGGTGCGACAGGCTTCCGACAACCTGGGTCCCGTATCTGACGGGATTTCCATCGAGCTCTCCGGCGTCGGTTACACATATCCCGAAAGCGAGACGGCGGCGCTCCGGGAGCTCACGCTCACATTACCCGCAAACACCCTGACCGCGCTCGTCGGACGCAGCGGCTCCGGCAAGAGCACGGTGGTAAATTTGTTGATGCGCTTTGTTGACCCTGAATCGGGCACAATCCGTGCGAACGGTGTAGAGATCATGAAGCACTCTGCGAAAGCCTGGCGGGAGAAGCTCGCGCTGGTGCCGCAGAGGCCGCACCTCTTCCACGGGAACGTACTCGAGAATATTCGCCTCGCGCGCCCCGGGGCGAGTCGAGAAGAAATCGAAAGGGCCGCCGAGCTTGCCGGGGCCGACGGGTTCATCAGGCAGCTCCCTGATGGCTTCGCGACCCAGATCGGGGAGCGTGGGGCGCGTCTGAGTGGGGGAGAGGCCCAGAGGATAGCCATAGCCCGCGCCTTCCTCAAAGACACCCCCGTGCTAATTATGGACGAGCCGACCTCGAGTCTCGATCCAGAAAGCGAGCGTTTGATCCGGACTGCGCTAAAACGTCTCACCGAACGACGCACGGTGCTCGTGGTCGCCCACCGCCTGAACACCGTCTACGGGGCTGACAAAATCGCCGTTCTGGACTGGGGTCGGCTGGCCGAGACGGGCACGCACCGGGACCTGGTCCAAAACCACGGCCTCTACGCGAGCCTCGTGAACGCCTACGGATGGGTGCCCGCGTGAGGGCCTTCCTGCGGCTCATCGGCTTCCTGAAGCCCCATATTCCCCGCGTAATGCTGGCTGTCTTGCTTGGTGTGGTGACGGTGGCGAGCAACGTCGGGCTGCTCGCCACGGCGGCGTACGTGATCTCCGCCTCCGCGCTGGTCACTTTCCTGGGGTCGCTCGTCATCCCTATCTACCTGGTCCGCCTTTTCGGCGTCTCCAGGGCGGGCGCCCGCTACGCCGAGCGCCTCGTCTCCCACAACCTGACCTTCAAACTACTCGCGGACTTCAGAACCTGGTTCTACACTCGCCTCGAACCACTCGCCCCGGCCCGCCTTCTGCGCTACCGCACGGGGGACCTCCTCTCCCGAATCGTCGGGGACGTCGAAGAACTGCAGAACGTCTACCTGCGAATAGTCGCCCCCGTCGCCGTGTCCTCCGTGACCTCGCTCCTGACCTTCATGCTCCTCTATTCCTTCGGTCCTTCGCTCGCCTTCGCCGGCCTCGCTTTCCTGCTGGCCGCGGGCATCGGGGTGCCGCTTCTGGTCAGGAGGATGGCGCGTGGGCTCGGACGGAAGCAGTTGGAGTTGAGGGGCGAGCTGAACGCCAGGCTCGTGGACGGCGTTCAGGGAGCGCAGGATCTGCTCGCCTTTGGTAGGGAGCGGGATCACGAACGCGCCATCGCCACGCTGAACCGCGGGCTGGGCCGTCTACAGGGGAAGATGGCCTTCATCACGGGGCTCCAGAACGCCCTTGGCGACCTCCTGATGAACCTCGCCATGCTCTCTGTTCTCGTACTTGCGATCCCACTGGTCTCGGGGGGAGAGGCTCGGGGCGTGTACCTCGCCTTCCTGGCGCTCGTGGTGCTCGGCAGCTTCGAGGCCGTGCAGCCGCTCGGCACAGCCTTCCAATTCCTCGGCCGTTCCATCGGGGCCGGGGAACGCCTCTTCGAGATCGTGGACGCCGAACCCGAGGTGAAGGACCCCGCAGAGCCGCTCCCCATACCCCAGGATCACAAACTCGCGTTCGAAGGTGTGGGCTTCCGGTACGAAGCCGGGGGCCGGTTCGCCCTCGAAGACGTCTCGTTCGCCCTTGAGCGGGGCAAACGGGTTGCGGTCGTGGGACCCAGCGGAGTGGGGAAGAGCACGCTCGCCGGCCTTGTCTTGCGCTTCTGGGACCCGACATCGGGTCTTATCTCCCTCGGAGGCCGCGACGTCCGCGGGTACGCCCAGGACGACGTGCGGGGCTTGATCGGGATCGTTTCCCAGGACACCCACGTCTTCAACGACACTGTGCGCGCCAACCTGCTCCTCGCCAGACCCGAGGCGACCGACGATGATCTGCGAAACGTACTGGCAAGGGCCCAGCTCGACGAACTCGTGGAACGCCTTCCCCAAGGTCTCGAGAGTCCGCTCGGCGAGCAGGGGCTCAAGCTCTCGGGTGGCGAGCGGCAGCGCCTCTCCGTCGCCAGGGCGCTCCTGAAAGACGCGCCGCTCCTCGTGCTCGACGAGCCGACCACAAACCTGGACCCCGCAACGGAGCAGGAACTCCTCGACGCCGTCTACCGGTCGATGCAGAACCGCGCCACGCTCGTCATCACCCACAGGCTCGTGCGCATGGAACAGATGGACGAGATCCTGGTCCTCGAAAGAGGCCGGATCGTCGAACGCGGCACCCACGCAGAACTCGAGGCCAGACGCGGAACGTACCGCCGCATGCTAGACATACAGCGCGAGCTCCTGGTGGCCGTGTGAACAGCGAGGGCGGTCCGCGAACCGCCCCTGCATCACCGTTTTATACCGAGTCTGTCTGGGCGATCGCGCTTTCGGGTTGCGGGCGCACGTCGGGCCCTTCTCGTACGTCATGTCCCGAGGAAGCGGGACTCCACGGGTAGAGAAGGACGTAGGCCCGCGCTAGCGGTCCCACCGTGGCGTTGCCCTTAACCCGAACCGCTTCACGCCTTTAGCCGGTAGCCCGTCTTGAATATCCACCACACCGCTGTGAGGCAAACGATCAGGAACAGGACCGTCATCGACAGGCTCACCCCCACGCTCACGTCGGAGAGCCCGTAGAAGCTCCAGCGGAAGCCGCTTATAAGGTAGACGACGGGGTTGAAGAGCGTGATCTTCTGCCAGAGCGGCGGCAGCATGCTGACCGAGTAGAAGCTGCCGCCGAGGAAGATCAGGGGGGTAATAATGAGCAGCGGCACGATCTGAAGCTTCTCGATGCCGTCGGCCCAGATCCCGATGATGAAGCCGAAGAGGCTGAAGGTGGCTGACGTGAGCGCTAGAAAGACGATCATCCACAGCGGATGGTCTATACGGATGGGCACGAAAAGGCCCGAGGTTGCCAGGATGATCGACCCGATCATTACGGATTTGGTCGCCGCTGCCCCGACGTAGCCGATGACGATCTCGACGTAGGAAACCGGCGCGGAGAGAAGCTCGTAGATGGTGCCTGTGAACTTGGGGAAGAAGATGCCGAAAGACGCGTTGGAGATGCTCTGCGTGAGCAGGGTCAGCATGATGAGGCCGGGCACGATGAACGAGCCGTAGCCGACCCCCTCCACGCTGGTGATGCGCGAGCCTATGGCCGCGCCGAAGACCACGAAGTACAAAGACGTGGAGATGACGGGCGAGACGATACTTTGCAACAGCGTGCGGAAGGTCCTGGCCATCTCGAACTTGTAGATGGCGCGTATGGCGTAAAAATTCACCTGCGCTCCTTGACGAGATCGACGAAGATTTCCTCGAGCGAACTTTCTCTTGTCTGCAGGTCCCTGAACCTGACGCCCGCCGCGCTGAGGTCGGCGAGAAGGTCGGCTATGTCCATCCGTCCTGCCTGCGAATCGTACGTGTACACGAGCTCGCCGCCGTCCGACGCCAGCTCCAGCCCGTAGCTGGCGAGCGCGGCGGGCACCTCGTCCAGCGGGTCGGCCAGTTGCAGCGTCAATTGCTTGCTGCCGAGCTTGCGCATCAGATCGTCCTTGTCTTCGACGAGGATGATCTCACCCTTGTTGATGACCCCCACCCTGTCTGCCATCTCCTCGGCCTCGACGATGTAGTGGGTGGTCAGGACGATGGTCACGCCGTTCTCGCGCAGGCCGCGCACCATCCGCCACATATCCTTCCTGAGCTCGACATCGACGCCGGCCGTCGGCTCGTCGAGAAACAAAATTCGCGGCTCGTGCGAGAGGGCCTTGGCGATCATGACCCTGCGCTTCATGCCGCCTGAGAGCGTCATGATCTTGTCGTCCTTCTTGTCCCACAACGAGAGGTCCCTGAGAACTTTCTCAACGTAGCCGGGGTCAGGCGGTTTGCCGAAGAGGCCCCTGCTGAAGTTGACCGTCGCCCAGACGGTCTCGAACGCGTCGGTCGTGAGTTCCTGCGGGACGAGCCCGATCAGCGACCGTGCAGCCCGGTACTCGGAGACGATGTCGTGACCATTTGCCAACACCACGCCCTCGGTCGGGTTGACGATCCCGCAGACGATGTTTATTAGCGTCGTCTTCCCGGCGCCGTTGGGACCAAGCAGGGCGAAAATCTCCCCCCGGCGGATGTCCAGGTTGATTTTCTCGAGCGCCCGGAAACCCGAGTCGTAGGTCTTGACGAGGTTACTTACCGAGATGATGGGCTGCAAAGTCAGACGCCCACTTCGGCTCTGCCACTTGCGGACCACCGTTCTGGGTCACCGCCCACCCCGTTCCCCTTCTCGCGACAACGTTTCGACGCAGCGCAACGGTCTGATTCCATGTTTGATCTCCTGTACCGGTAGCTTGCGTATCTTATATTCTCAAGGATACGAGGTCGGCGCGCCCATCGAAAGTACGATTTTTGGTCTGTACCTTTGTACAGGACGATATTGCCAGAGATCCGAGTAGTCTCGGCCATCTCCCGTCGCGCCGACCGGCCGAACGAGGGCGGTCGGGGATGCGCCTGAAGGAGCCACACGTCACTATGTACGGAGTCGGTCGGTTGCAGGGTGTTGATCTATGACCGAACATCGCGGCGCGGGTGCTGCGGCGCCACCCATGTCCGAGCGAGACCCGCGACTCGAGCGCGTTATCTTCTTGAGCGACGGCGTCTACGCGATAGGCCTGACCCTCCTCGCCGTAGAGCTGGTCCTACTCGAGGCTGCCGCCGATCTACACGACTACGCCCTCCTCGATAGTCTCCTCGATTTCTGGTCCAAGGTGCTCGCCTTCCTGACCAGCTTCACGGTCATCGCGAACTTCTGGGTGGGGCACAACGTCTTCTTCCAGCACATCAGGCGCTTCGACGGTGGCCTGATGTGGCTCGCGCTGCTGCAACTTCTGTGTGTCGCCTTCATACCGTTCCCCACCTCCGTGATAGGGGGTTACATAGGGGACCCAGTGGCCCAGCAGTTCTACTTCGCCACCTGCTTCTGACCGGGTTGGTCATGGCGGCGCTGTGGTGGTACATAAGCTCGGGCCGCAGGCTGGTCGATACCGAATTGAGCCCACGGTTCGTTCGACGGACGCACCTGATCTTCCTTACCTTGCCGGCGGCGACCATGCTGGTCCTGATGGGGCTTGTGGCAGTGGGTATAGGACGGCTCATCAACCCGCTACTGCTGTTCGCCCTCGCGACGCTCTGCTTTATCGCACTTAGGGTACTCGAGTGGCGGAATGAAGAGTAAGAGGCGCAAGACGAAGTCCGGAAAACCTGGCAGGGGTCATCGTGCCCTCCCGCCGTCGAGGTCGATAGTAACCAAAGAGAGCCCGCTCCGAAGTATCGCCGTCACCACGAGATATACATCGCCGAGGTGCATCGACTTCACTTATAGCAGCTAGCAAAGAGGTTTATCCTCTTTGCTAGCCCTCAGCAAGTCAGCATTTCAGCAAAAACAAAAAGCTGATCAGCTGAAGTGCTGACTTGTTGAAATACTGATCGGCACCGTGCAGGTATCAGGTGGACTCCTGGCGCGGATCTTTGTGGAGATAGCGGACCTCCACCTTGATGATGTTCCATTTCTACGACACCTGCCTTCAGGTTCCGCGCCGTGCTTAAGGGCGATGGTAGCGAAGAAGTAGAACTGGCGAGAGCCTAGAAGAAGTGGGATGCAGGGCGGAAGATACCCAAGCGTCGTAGGCTACGGAAGTACATACTCGACGCTGTCTCAAATGCCTGAACGCAACTTGCCGGCACTTCGCGGCTGATACGCAGGCAACTGAAGTTAGGTTGTTCAGACGGAATGTTGAGCACAGCATGTTGTTGGGATGGTATGGTACCCGGCCGACTGGTCCAATTACACTGCGGCCTACCGGGGGCCGAGTAGATAGACATGATGGTTGTCCACGGGACCCAGGGCTCCTACGCTTCGGCCGTAGACTGGTTCCAGACGCCCGATCCGGGCGTCTCGACCCATTACGTCGTCAGGTCATGGGACGGCCAGATAGCCCAGTGCGTGGACGATACGAACATCGCGTGGCATGCTGGCTCCTGGCACGCGAACCGGCACTCCATAGGCATCGAGCACGAGGGGTACCTCGACGATCCTGCATGGTTCACCACCCCGATGTACCGTTCCTCGCGAGGCTCGTCGCGTACCTGTGCAGTTGGTACGGTATTCCGATAGACCGCTGGCACATAATCGGGATTATCAGGTCTCCGCGCCAGAGTGCCGCGATCCCTGGTGGTGGGATTACTACATGAAGCTCGTGTGGCGGGACGCATGAGGCCAGCGGAGCCGAAGATGTCCTTGACGTCGATGCCACCGGATAGGCATTATGGCCACGCGGTCCTCATGGTCATCGAACGGCCTGAAGGTGGCTACGAGAGAAAAGAACTCTGGGACCCCGAAGGGCGGGAGTGGATCAGGGAGGAAGAGATCTCGACGCCCAAACACTGGTGCCAGAAGGAGCCTCATGAATTCAAGACCTTACCTCTCACTCCGCAGTGAGGCTAAAGATTAAGTTTTGCGGGTGGTGTGCGGCAAGAAGACCACACGGAATTGCCTAACCGCTGACGTCAAGACCCTCAACGTCTGGGCACCTCCGGGCGCGCCCCCCGCCGGGGTGACCCACCTGCGCCGCAGGTGTGCCCGGACTACCCATATCTCGGGCACCAATAGTGGGTCCTTAAAGCGGTAGTCGATGAAATTGGAGCACCCCTGCGATGTCTGCTTTTATGCATAGCGCGCCGTAAGCTTCGGAACGCCCGAGATGCCCCCGCCAGGCCTGCGAAGCAGCCATAGGTCCAATATCACTGCACAACGCTATAGGCTCTTACATCCACATCACTCACGACTGTCGTGAGAGTCGAACGTGTAATAGACAGATCTGATTTCAGAGTTTTCCAGCTCGAACCTCTTTCTTCATAACGCGCACCAACTCGGCGAGGACGCTCGCGGGTGGAGCAGGTGACCTTTATAATGCAGAAGTGGAATCGAGAAGGGACTTTGCTTTGTTCAGCTCTGGAGCCTAGATTGGCGTTTATCGCCGGGACTTTGAAACGGAGCGTCCAAAACCTGTAGCGACGAATAGGAGGCGCTCAAGTGGTCCGCTACGAACCCGTGAACTCCTTCGAGACGCCGCGCTTCTCGGGCGTGCGTACCTTCATGCGCCTGCCCAACACGCAGGACCTCGAGAACGCCGACGTCGCCATCGTCGGCGCACCCTTCGACACGGGGGCCTCCTTCCGGGCAGGTGCTCGCTTCGGCCCCGAGGGGATAAGATCGGCCTCGCACCTCCTCAGGCCCTACAACCCTTCTCAAGACGTCTCCGTCTTCGAGTACCTCTCGGTTATAGACTACGGCGACGTGGCCGTCGTCCCCGGCTTTATCGAGGAGAGCTACGAGCGCATAGCGGTAGGCTTGGAGGAGGTGCACCGGGCAGGAGTGGCGCCCATAGTGCTCGGTGGTGACCACTCGGTGGCGCTCCCGGAACTGCGCGCGGCAGCCGCGGTCCACGGACCCCTGGCGCTCGTGCAGTTCGACTCTCACGCCGACACCTGGGATAGCTACTTCGGACAGAAGTACAACCACGGCACCGTCTTCAGACGGGCGGTGGAGGAGGGCCTCTTGAGGCCGGAGAGCTCGATCCAGATCGGCATGCGCGGCTCGCTCTACGACCAGGGCGATCTGGAAGCCTCTAGAGAGCTGGGCTTCGATCTCCTCACGACCGACGCGGTAAGGAAGCTCAGCATAGAGGAAACCATAGCCCGCATCCGCGAGAGGCTCGGGGAGGCCAAGGCATACGTCTCCTTCGACGTGGACTTCGTCGATCCGGCGTTCGCTCCCGGCACGGGGACACCAGAGATCGGTGGTTTCACCAGCCTCGAAGCGCTAGGGTTCGTCCGAGGTCTTTCCGGCATTGATATTGTCGGCTGCGACATCGTCGAGGTCTACCCTCAGTACGATGGTCCTGCCCAAATTACGGCTTTGTTAGCGGCTACGGTCGCCTTTGAGTTTTTGAGCCTGCTCGCCGGACTAAAAAAAGGCGGCTGAAGCGGATGGCGATGCGGCCAGCCTCTCACGGTAAGTCGGTGGGAGAAACCTCAGTGGCAAAGGAGTAGGTAGATGAGTTCTACAGCTGGCGAATCGAGAGGTACTGCTCACGAGGAGGTGGTTGAGGAGCACAGGCTCAGCAAAGGGTTTACTTTCCGCAGCGCGTTCGCCCTCGCCTTCGCTGACATCTCCCCGATCGTCGCGCTCTACGCGATCTTCACACTAGCATTGTTCTCGGCTGGACCAGCGTTCT
>JBKPOM010000043.1:0-6335 GCA_046733115.1 Actinomycetota bacterium
ATCTGCCCCTCCTCTTCGTCGCGCTAGCGAAAGGAGTATAGGCGCACGTAGCGGGTCGAGGGGGGTGCGGCTCGGTCGGCAGCCTTCTTAGAACCTTTTTCGAGGCGAACTTCTTAGAACGCCGTTGAGGCGAAGTTCGTAGAATTTATCTTCCACATACTCGGGTGAATATGTGCGTTAGACTCCTTGATTGCCATGAAGATGGTTCGCAGTTGGGGACATCGAGGGTTCAGCAGTTGAGCTTTGCGCCGCCCTGCGTTGCCTACCGTGGATAAGTGAGCGGTGAGCATGACGGAGGAACAGGAGCAGATGCTTACCAATGGGCAGGAACCCTTTGGCCGTGGGAGAAAACTCGCCGCAGTTGTCTTGCTCTTATTTCCTCCTGCCCTTGGTTTCCTATATGTATGGTTGTTCGGGGTCAACGTCGTTTACGGAGACGAGTGGCGAATCGCAATTCTGTTCGACAAGCCGAACCTCGCGCGCCTTTGGGTTCAACTCAACGAGCACAGAATCTTCATCCCCAAGGTCGTAATCCTCTCCTTGGGTAGCCTCACGCAATGGAACACAGTTGCCGAAATGTATGTAACACAAACCTTGCTCCTCGTCACGCTATTTGTCCTCTTCGTAGCTTTCGACGGCAGCATCCGCTCCAGGTGGAAACTTACCCTCGTTGCCCGTGGCGTTCCTCGTGTTCAGCTTCAGGCAAGGTGCGACGATGCTAATGGGCCTTTTGATGCAGTTCGTGTTGGTCCTCACGTTCGCCGTCCTCGCCTTCTACTTCCTCAGAGCTCTGGGATGTGACACCTCGCGTAAGCTTCTCTTTCCAGCGGCTCTGGCCAGCGCCGCGCTTGCGTCGCTCTCCTCTGCGCAGGGCCTCTTGGTGTGGCCAGTAGGATTAGTGCAGTTGCTCGTCGGGCAGCTCAGGAGGCGGACGAAGTGGTTCCTCGTTGGAGCCTGGAGCCTCCTCGGAGTAGCAGAGTGGCTTGTCTACTTCCTCGGCTACCATA
Source organism: Actinomycetota bacterium (assembly GCA_046733115.1). GTDB lineage: Bacteria > Actinomycetota > Rubrobacteria > Rubrobacterales > Rubrobacteraceae > Rubrobacter_D. The sequence goes on from JBKPOM010000043.1 coordinate 1,008, forward strand.
TCCCTGCCCACACCACAGCCAGCCCCTCCGCCGATATTGTGGTGGGGCCGTTGTACTTTCTATGGTTCTTTCTGACCGCGCTAGGGAGCTCACTGTCTTGGTGGCAGGAACCGGCCTTCGCAATCGGCTTTTTGCTCCTGGTCATCGTTGGAGCGAGTATGTTCCTCGTTATCAGGCAGGGGAAACTAGCGGAGTATTCATTCTGGACCTCGCTCCTGTTGTTCTCCTTCCTCGTTCTGCTGGCTGTGACGGTCGGTCGGGCAGAGCGCGGCATCGATCAGGCCTTGGTATCGAGGTACACAACCTACTCCATCCTCGGAGTGGTCGGCCTCTATGCGATGCTCGCGAAGTTACATTTTGAGAGCAAGTCGCACTCCACCGCCATTCTGTTCGGTACATTGCTCATTGTTGTCATGCTGACCTTGCCTGTTACCTACGCTGGGGGAGTCAAGTTAGGCATCTCGACTGAAGCGACCAGGGAGAAGGCAGCTGTTGTCCTCGCCACCTACGAATCACAACCCGACAGCCAACTGACTAGCTTGAATCCTAATCCTCAACTCGTGAGAAAACGCGCACCTATCCTGCAAAAGCTCGACTACAATGTATTTTCCGAATCCGGACCATAGAAAGTAGTGCTGAACTTCGCAGAATTACTCTTCTACGCACCCGGGTGAATAGGGTCAAGAAGAAGGGCCAAGACTGCTTTTTGCCTCGGCCCTTGTGTTGCGTAGGCTAACCACTATAGCGGTAGTCAATGAAGTTGACCCACTCTCGAGATGCTTGCCGTTAAGCACAACGCAGGAGGTTTCGCGCCATTCTGCGCGCTGGATTCGGGTGCAGAAGCGAGTGGGGGTTCAATATCACTGCACAGCGCTGTAAGCGGGGCGGGGCCTGCTACTTCCGCAGGCTACTCCCAGATCACCGCGAAGTTGGGGCCAAAGATGCAAATCGCCACGTCGACCGGCTCTCCCGACGCCACAGGAACACACCGAAGAAGAGTTGTCGGCCCCCACATCCTCGCCTCAACACATGGAGACCCTGCGGTGGTACTCATCGCGCCTGGAGTGGCCAGACCTCAGCCACTCGGCGGCCCTGCAGGCGCCGATAGCTTATCTCCCCGAGCCCTGCCTCGCGCAGATGACGAACGTGGCGCATGACGGTCTTCATGTTGAGGCCGGTGTGCCCCTGCAGTTGATCGTAGCTCACCCCGTCGCCCGCCTCGCAGAGCTCTGACACCGCCGTCAGTACGGCGGCGCGGTTTCTCTCGCGCTCTGCGATTTTCGACGGGATGCCATTGGTGCAGGGGGCGGCACGTCTTATTCCGTTGGCGGAGCGGAACGTCGACACCCCGCTCCGGGTGGAACCTAGCTCTTCGGCTATGCACTCGTCCGAGAAACCTTCTGCGACCCACCGCTCGATGTCGGCCTCCCTGCCCTTCAGCGCTCCGGTGCCGTGGAGGATACCCTCCCGCCTCCTCAAAGCCGCTATGGATTGCTCGGTTCTTCCGAGCTCCTCCGCGATCCAGGGGTCAGAGAGGCCCTGGCCTACCCACTTGCGCACCTTTCTGCAGGTCTTCTGGGCTGAAGCGGTAGGGGGACGCGATACCATTGCGAGAGCAAAGCGAGACCACGGCCACCGCCGTCTTCCCGAGCCTCTCGCCGATCCAGGCGTGGCTTTTGCCCTCTTCGACCCACGTCCGCACACATGCGAGCTCGTCCTCGCCGAGGGTAGGTCGCCGCGGTATGGAGTTGTGGAAGCGGAAGCTCTGGAGGCTGCCAGCGCTGGTACCTAGCTTCTCGCCGATCCAAGCATCGCTCCTGCCCTGCTCGACCCAGCCGCGGATCTCGGCCTCGCGCGGCTTGAGGGCCACGGGGGTTCTCCTCTTCGTCGTTGGCTCCGGCCTCGGTGCGCCCATCGCTGCGTATTCGGTACCCTCAATTGGAGATGAGATCGCCCTTGGTTTTCACCCCCGAGCACTTCCTACACCCGAAGGTATAGACCTCTCCTTTACCTCGGAAATAGTGGTGGCGCACGACCTTGAGTCCCCTGCCGCCGTAGGGCGAACCGTCCGGCTTGTAGCGTGGGTAGCGGTAGAAGGCCTGGTGTAGGTGGACGCGACCCACGGGTATACGACCCTCGCCCGTGTTTAAACCGCCCGTGTTTCCCGCGTAGCCGATGACTTTGTTCTTGTTGCCTATCTTCGCTCCTCGGTAGATCCCTGCGGCGAGGCTGTCGAGGTGCCCCGCGAGGCTCACGTATTCGCCGTTGCAGGCCCTGATGGTCACCATTATCCCGTAGGCGCTGTGGGACTCGTTGCGGCCTGCAAAGGTCACGGTCCCGCAATTGAACGGCGTAAAGATCGCGTCGCCCCTATTCAGTGGGTAATCGACCGCGAACATGTCGTTGGTGTATTCGGGCTCGTCGCACCGTCCCATGCCGATGCTACCGTGGGTGTACTCACCCCAGTAGTTCGGCTTGCCGACGATCGTGTAACCCGTCGGGATACCGTCCCCGGGGCGGCCGTTCGCGTAGGGCCCCTGCTGCGTCTGCACGAAGAAGTCGGGGTCCGCGAGGTAGCACCCCCCGGCCATGCGCCGCTCCCCGCTGGTGGAGGCGGCGCCGAACGTCGCGTCCTGCGCCCACCCTTCCGCAATGCTCTCCTGTTTCGCCGCCCGAGCCACGTCTGCCAGATCGGGAGCGTCCCCCGGAGCGTAGAGCGCCTCGGCGGAGTTCGCGGCGGGCAGATCCAACGACGACACGGGCCGCGAGGGCGGTGCGAAACGCAAAGAAGAGAGCAACGCCCTGTCGTCGGCGTCGACCCCTTCCTCGCCCGGTCTTTCGGAGTAGACGTTGATATTGTACACCCTCCCTTCGACCGGCACGTAGACCGCCGTAAAGGGGGTGCTACCCGGCACCGGTCCGACCGCGACCCCCGAGCGCCCCCTTGCGACTCCGACCTCCTGCCGCTTCAAAGAGAGGTCGGGGTAGTCTCTTATCGTCTGCCGGACCCGAGCGTCGATCTGGCCTGGCTCGAGGTCGTAGGCGAGCGCGACGCGCACGGCCGGCAACCGGCCGTGGTCGGCCACAGCGTCGCCCGGGCGCCACAACGTGAAGCCGTAAGTCTTGTCGAAGGTGTAGGCCTCGCGCTCCAAGACCCACCCTTCGGGGTGGGAGATCGAGGCGCCCACGACCCCATCAGCCGTCCTCTCCATCCGCGGCGGCTCGGTGGCCTGCTCGGCCCCTACGGACGCGCCCGTGCTCAAGAGGCCCAGAACCGCCACCACAGGAAGCAACGCCAAAACCCGCGTCTTCAGCCGCAACGTCCCCCTCCAGATGCTTAGGATTCGATTACGGACATTATGCACGGTCCGCCCCGAGCACACGAGTTTAGGTGCACATTTCTCAAGTCCTTGCCGGCCGGTCCTCCGAGGGCCATCCTTCGGTAGCGCTTTGCGCTTACGGCTCGTCCGTCTTGCCCCTTTTGCGCTCGGAGCCCGTGGGGGGCTAAACTAGTTGGATGCGTCAGTGGGCGGGCTTGCCAGGCTCCATCGTAAGGCCACTGGTTCTCACCGCGGCCGCAGATCTTAGAGGCTCGACGCGAGAGACACGCCCTCCATAGCCCCGGTCCGGAGGGCCTACTCCAGGAGGGGCCATAATACGCGCAGCGGATATTATCGGTTTCTTATGTACGTCGCACCATGAAGATCCTTTATCTGTACATAAGAAACCGCATAGAACCGGGGGCAGGCAAGAGAAAAGCCGATCCGCTGGTCCTCGGAGGGGGATGAGGGGCGGACGGCTTAACGATGCGCCGATTGTACTACCGAAGATGGCCAGAGCGCATACCCCAAATGAGTGATTTCTTCGCCGAGGGCGTGTGCTTTGATAGCAGCCTGGAGGGGAATGGGGGACCCTCGGGTGGCGTCCCCCATTGCACAAAGGTCAGCGCGGCATGGCCTTGCGGCGTAGGACCGTGGCTATACAGCATCTTGGATACGAACTTCTGAGAACGCGACTTCCACGACGTTCGTGAATAAGGCCAAGAAGAGAAAGGCCGAGGCTGCTAATAAGAGCCCCGGCCCACACAGATACCTTATCTTTTACTCAGAGCTTGGCAGAGCATCTCAGTGAGGGGGAGTGTAACCAGATGTTGCTGCAACCCGCATCGCCTCTACCCCCTCATCCATCGTCAGTAACGACGTGGTCTTGTAGTGGGCAATCGCTCCTCCCCCTATAACAGCCAGGGCGATAGCCGCCGCCCGGACGTTGTCGGGCGCCTCGAGAAGCAATACGACGTCGTAGTCCCCGAAGGCCAGGAAGGCTTCGCGGATCGTGACCCCGAGCTCCTCGTAGGCCGGTTTAGCCGCCTCGAGACGGTTCTGGGGGTGCTCATCCAGGGTCTCAATCGCCTCCTTGGTGTAGGACATCTGAACCAGGTAGTGTGGCATTAGCTATATCCTCCTCTCTGTATTTCTACCGTGGGGGTACCTAATTTGTTGAGCAGGGAGGTACACCTCCTTTCCTCCGTGGGCGACCCCCTGTGGGTTGCTACGGCTCTATTCACCCAACTTCCGAGAATAACCCTTCCACGCACTCCGGTGTATAAGGGACGATGATGATACTCACCGGGTGACCTAGTCGACAGGTGAAGTAAACTGCGGGCATGGCTGTGGAGGCGGGGCAGGAGAACAAGTACAAGCCTAACCTCGTGTTCGTCCTTATAGACGACGCCTTGCCCGGCGTGGAGAACCGCATGATGCCGGGGCTGCAAAACAACGTCACCAGTCGGGGCGTAATGTTCTCCAACACCGTCTCCACTTACCCCTTGTGTTGCCCGGGACGCGCGACGATACAGCGGGGCCAGTACACGCACAACACACGCATCTACGGCAATAGTTTACCGATCGGGGGTTGGAAGAAGTTCCACGAGCAGGGGATGCACCGCTCCACGTTCGCCACCTGGATAAACGAGCGGGGCTACGCCACGGGGCTGTTCGGGAAGTACTTGAATAACTATCGGGATCGGCTTATACCGCCCGGTTGGGATAGGTGGTACGCCTGGGACGGGAAAAATGAGGGCTGGCAGTCTGTCAACGACCAAGGCCGGCACGTCGACATAGACCCGCCGGAGGCGGACGCGCTGGTGGCGGATAATGCCCTGCGGTTCATAATCACCCGCCTCGCCAACAACTCGGCGTTTCTCGCATTCGTCAACTTCGGCGCGATGCACAGTCCCTTCCACCACGCGGCGATCGACGCCGACAAGTTCGCCGGCGAGCGCGTGCCACGCACGCGCGCCTTCAACGAGGAGGACGTCTCCGACAAGCC
>JBKPOM010000044.1:0-4528 GCA_046733115.1 Actinomycetota bacterium
CCGTAGGAGTGGCCCAGCAAGATCGTCGGCTCCCCGAGGGAGTCCACCACCGCTGAGATATCCTCGAACTCCCTTTCTATGACGTAGACTTCCTCAGGATCGCCGCTGCCGCCACGACCGCGCCGATCGACGGCGCAGACGGTGGAGCGCTCCTCGAACGCAGGCAGGACCGGGGCCCAGCGGCCGTGGTCGGCGGCCGTCCCGTGGACCAGCACTAGAGGCGGTCCTTGCCCGCTCTGCCAGTAGGCGATGGGCGTGCCGTCTTTGGAGGTAACACTCTCCTGTGACACGACGTTCTCCTTCCTAACTCGCCGAGTTCTGGGAGGGGTAAACCTTTGCACCGTGAGCATGATGCCACCAGGCCAAGCCCCCTACCAATTTCCGAGAACTCCGCCATGGCGAAGTTCGCAGAACGCCTCCCTATCTTTATAGATGTTGTCCAGGCACATATCTTGGATGACGCACAAGGAAACCGAGGATGGCTTGAGAATGCCTCGCCATCTGTGATGGCTGTAGAAGAATTGCCCCTCGGTCTCTAGTGGAGGTCCCGACCGCTAATAGAGATCGGCGAAGTGCAGTGTTCGCTATGTAGGGAGCTGTCGGCGGGATACTCCGATGAGGGCAAACTGCTAAAACGAGGGGCGAGGAGGCGTGCTAATTTGAACAAAGCCTGGGTGGGTGTAGACGCCGGCAAGGAGTTTCACTGGGCTCACGTGCTGGACGCTTCCGGAACAGAGCTGCTTTCTCGGAAGGTCGAAAACGACGAAGCAGACATTGCGAGGCTCATAGACGAAGCTCTCTCGTTGGCTGAAGGGATTGTCTGGGCAGTAGACCAGCCAGGGGGTGGCGCGGCGCTGTTGCTAGCGCATTTGTGGAAGCGAAACCAAAGAGTCTTCTACGTCCCTGGTCTCACCGTGGATCGAGCCCGCGACACCTACCGCGGTGAGTCCAAGACCGATGCTCGCGATGCCCACGTCATTGCCGACCAGGCGCGCATGAGGCCAGATCTAGGCGAGCTCGAGGCAGATGAACAAGAGATCGCCGAGCTACAGCTCCTCCTCGCTCGCCGTCGCGACCTCATCACCGACCAGAGCAGGACCATCACCCGCCTTAGAGAGGCGCTTCTGTCTTTGTTTCCGGCTTTGGAGCGAGCACTGGATCTGAACAGCAAAGGCCCCCTCACCCTCCTAACCCACTACCAGACTCCGGCCCAGCTCAGGCGAGCCGGACACAAGCGCGTCGCCACCTACCTCAGAAACCGTGGCGTCAAAGGGTCAAACAAAGTAGCGGATAAAGCTTTGGCCGCGGCCAAGGCTCAGAGTGTCACCCTACCCGCACAGGAGGTAGCCTCTCGTATCGTTGCAGAACTTGCCAAAGATGTCCTCGGCTTCAAGGAGCGCATTGAGGGTATCGATGAGGAGATTGGGCAGCGTTTTTTCGCCCGTGCCGAGGCTCGGATTCTCACTAGCTTGCCAGGCATGGGACCGATCCTCGGGGCCGAGTTTTTGGTGGCCGTGGGCAACATCCGCACCTTCGAGAGCGCCGACAGGCTCGCTGCTTACGCGGGTCTCGTTCTGGCGGCGCGTGACTCCGGCAAACGGGTGGGTAACAACAAAAGGATGCGTGGTGGCAACAAAGTCCTCAAGCGGGTCTTCTACCAGTCGGCCTTTGCCAGCCTGCGCAGTGCCCCGGAGTCTAGGGCTTTCTACGATCGCAAGAGGGCCGAGGGCAAGAGGCACACTCAGGCTCTCATCGCCCTGGCGCGTCGGAGGATCAATGTGGTGTGGGCGATGCTGCGCGACGGAACCACGTTTGAGGACCGCTCTGCAGCTTGACATTTTCATAGAGATTCTTCTAGGACGTTGGCTTTATAAGTGCTAGTGGAGGGCTGCAGAGCATAACGCCTCGGCCCTCCCTTACCGCGGACGGCGAACTATACTCGGCTCAACAGTTCGAAGTAATAGTCCGAGAGCGAACTGTAGAACCTGTGCACGTTGGTAAACTCCCTCTCACAGTTGCTCGTAAGGTCTTTGCTATCCACCAACACCCAGTCCAAGCCCCCACCGCAGTCGACGACGTCCCTCGCAGCGGGTACGTTCTTGGCGTCGAGGCGGTCGGCACCGCTACCGCCGAAGACGGCGTCCTGCTGCCGCTCGTCTGGAGGTCCAAAAGCTTCGCCTTCCGACAGGAAGTCCCTACCAGGTCCACCAGCGACGACATCGCGGGCTCTGCCACCGCCCACGAAGTCGCCTCCCTGACCACCCTCAAGCGTCTTCTCGCCACCCTGGGGGCCGACCCTGTTTCCGCCTAGCACCGCATCCCTGCCTGCTCCGCCGGACAAGGCGTCGGTGCCTTCGAAGGCTAGCAGGACGTCGTCGCCTCCTTTGGCCACCAAGGTATCGTTGCCGTCGGTCCCACGAAGGTAGTCGTTGGCGTCGGTGCCGACTCGAGTAACTGCTAGGGCCGCACTGCTGGCCACCAAGAGAGCGACCGCCATCGTCGCCAACAGCACCGACAGCCTCTTCCTCAACGCCACTTCTCTACTCCTTCCATAAAGGAGCGCGACTCGTCAGCACCGCTACGTTGCACAACGGGGCCAAGGGTGACAGGTTACAAGGGCCGGCGCAACTTCCGAGAATTATTCTTCCACGCACTCGGGCGAATAAGCCCCTCCTCGAGAATTCGGCGCGCCGGGGGGCGCTAGATTCTATTCGCTTGCCTGTGAAGGAGGAGCTTGCTCCCGTTCGGCCACCGGCCTTTGCTCTTGCTCGACGACCAGCTCCCTGACGTGCAGCCGTCCGACCTCGAGCTCCTCTATATCCAAGCGCTGGATCCTGCCTCGCTTCACGGCCAGCGCCCGGATCGCCAAAGCGCCTATCGCCACCGCTCCCGCAGCGCTCGCGCCGACCGCGAAAGCGCCGAGGCTCGTCCACCCCAGCCCCGTGGCCACCCGCCCGAACGCCACTTGAGCCCCGAACGGGCGCCGCTCTGCCCGCCTTGCTCCGCGCATCTTGTGCATCGCCCTCTCCTTCCCGACCGCTTGGAGAAAACCCCGGGGGTCGCCCTTTCCAGCACAAGCATGATGCCATCAACAGAAGCCCTGTGCGAACTTCTTACAGCGAATTTCAGTGTAGTTGACCTGTATCGGATGATGTGTACGAAAGGTTTCGCCGAAGGGCTTACTCAGGGCCTACTCGACCGATCGTGCATGTATGGCATGCGCGGGTCAATACCAACGCAACCTGCTGTAGAAGGCCGATTCTCGGAACTTCGCAACCCTTTGGAACGCCCAAGCAATATTAGGAATCATCCATATAGGGGATGCGCCTAGTACGGCCGCTTGCTACGGTAGCGGAGTTGGCTAACCGGCGGGGCTGATCACCCAGCTCTCGCCGATAGAGGAGAGAGGAGAGAAGTGTCATGATCCTGGTCACCGGCGCAACCGGCAACAACGGCATAGAGATCGTGAAACGTCTCGCGGCGACGGCTCACGTGCAAGTACGCGCTATGGTCCGCAATCGAGAACGCGCTGGCGCGATCGCGTTGCCCCACGTCGAAGTCGTAGAAGGGGACTTTGATCACCCCGCGACACTTCTCAGCGCACTCGCTGGGGTGGAACGGGCCTTCCTGCTTACCAATTCATCGGAGCGCGCGCAAGCGCAACAGATTACGTTCATCGATGCGGCGCGGCAGAGCGGCGTTGCGCACATCGTAAAACTCTCGCAGTTTGGCGCTGAAGCACACTCTCCCGTGCGCTTCCTACGGTATCACGCGGCGGTCGAAGCGGCGCTGCAAGTGTCAGGCATCGCGTACACGCTGCTACGCCCCAACCTTTTCATGCAGGGCCTATTAAACTTCCGCTCGACCATCGCGACCCGAAACGCCTTTTACGCGGCGGCGGGCGATGCGAAGGTCAGCGTGATCGATTTACGCGATATCGCACACGTTGCCGTCGCAGCACTGACGGAAGCTGGGCACGAAGGGGAGCTCTACGATCTCACCGGTCCGCAGGCGCTCACCCATGCCGAGATGGCAGAAGGACTCTCCAAAGCGCTGGGACGACAGGTGGCGTTCGTCGATATCCCGCCCGAGGCCATGCGCGACGTCCTACTCGGCTTCGGGGTACCGGTCTGGCAAGCAGACGGCCTGATCGAGGACTACGCGCACTATCGGCGCGGCGAGGCGTCGGCTGTCACATCCGGTGTGCGAGACGCGACCGGCAAAGCACCGCGCAGTTTTGAGGAATTCGCGCGTGACTACGCGGCCACGTTTTCCTGACACTATCGCCACGGGCCGGTCCTTCTTCTTGCCCTCTTCACCCACCTTCGGGGAAGGAGTGTTTTCTCCGAAGTTCGTTTGCAAGATCCCGCATGCGCCGGTCCGAAAGAGCCACAATCTTCCGGATGAACGTTAGACGCGGGGAGCCGTCTCGCCTGGATTGCGACGTGGCGGTGGCTCCTCAGACGCTACCTACCGTAAGGCCCATGGCTTCGGCTTGGGCAAATGAGAGTGGGAAGGACTTGCCTAG
>JBKPOM010000045.1:0-3474 GCA_046733115.1 Actinomycetota bacterium
AGGTGCGAGCCGTGTTCGCACCTCGAAAGGCTGACGAGGCCCGGAGCGTTGCGTGGCCTCGTACACCGTGGCGGACTGCGAGCCGACGTACTCTCGGGCGGTAGGATCAGAACCGGCGCCAGCGTCGAGGCGCTGGCGTAAGGTTACCCGCCGTCCTCTGCTGGTATTCACTGGAGTGCGTGGAAGGGGCGTTCTCGGAAGTTCACCTCACGCGAGAGGGCTGCTCGGTTGGCACCTCTCTCCGACTCCACAGCGCGTAACTCTAAGTGCCAACCAGAGGAGATCGACCAGTTTCCCTCCTGGGCCGTAGAAGCTGTTCGAGAAAAACGAGAAAAGCAAGCTAAGGGGGATGAAGGCGATGAGCAGTAAGCCACTCCACAGCGCGGCAGCACCTTCACCCAAAAGGTTGAGGATGCGTCGAGTGTTGGCTAATGCCATCATTACGATGCGGGGATGTTAACCCGCGGGAGGAATGAGGTTGAGGAGGACAAGCGTATGTCGTTGGAGAAACAAGCTGCTGTCCATGTGCCACCGGGCGAGGGAGAGGCGGTATGATTGTTGGGCGACACGTACACGCTAAAGATATCTGGCCTGGCGAGCAGACCGGCGGAGCATTCACGCTACTGGAGGCAGTGGTCCCGCTGGGTGGAGGGCCGCCGCCGCACATACACCATCTCGAGGACGAAGTATTCGTCATCCTCGAGGGCGAACTCCTGGTCACGGTGGCTGGTCGCACGCTCCCGGCGCCGGTCGGGACGGTCATATCTGTCCCGAAAGGCACTCAGCACTCGTACGCTGTGGTGAGGACGACGCCCGTGCGAATGTTATTCCTTTATGTTCCTGCAGGCATGGAGAAGATGTTCGAGGAGATCGGTAAGCCGGCGCAGCCGGGCGTCGCAGCCCCGCCAGCCAGTGAGGAGGATGTCGCCAAGCTCCTCTCAGTCGCCGCGAAGTATAACTTTACGATTGTGCCGCCAGAGGGGGAATAATCCCCTTTATTCACCCAACGTCTTAGAAGAGGGATTCTCCGAAGTTCGCGCGGCGTGCGAGGCTTCTACGGTTCGGCGGGGCTTGCTCCGGCCATCCCCAGCACCGTAGAAGGCCTGCCGCTAGCCCCGAAGGTATGAAGAGGTCGGGGACCTGCTTCTAGTCGGCTCTCTTTTATAGCGTTATGCAGTGATATTGGACCTATGTTCCTTCCCGCCTCTGGCGGGGGTGTGTCGGACGTTCCGAAGCTTACGGCGCTATGCTTAAAGGCAGACATCGCGGGGATGGTCCAATATCATTGACTACCGCTTTAGTACAGCACCGAAGGCATCCACACCTCTTCGGGATGTTCATACGACCCCAGCTTCATGTAGTTCATCACCTTGATTGCCCGACAGCCTGTTTGCAGAGTCTTGCGGTAGAAGCTACCCTCGCTCAGCGGACAGAAAAAGCGAGCGAACTCAGGCGGCAGGCGGCGCGCGGCTTCACCGATCAGAGCCAGGCCGTCCTCCTCCGTCTCGGCGATGCCGTGGCCGAAAGTGCCCGGTATCAGATAGCCCGTGACGCGCCCTTGATGCTCCCGAACGAACGCCGGAAAACCGTAGGGAGCAGCAGCCGCGACTTCGTTGCGGCGGCTATTCTTGTAGATGCGTTTGGCAAGTTCCTCGATGGCGGACAGGTCGGGTTCGGCGACCGGTCGCACGCTGTCATCGGCTTCGGCTGCCGGGGCAGCTTGCATAAAGGCCACGGTGTCCTTCACATCGAATCCCAGCGAAGCGTAGAGGGAAAGGGAGGCCACATTGTGCGAGTCTTGCAACAGCCTCACTTGTTCAATCGTTTTGCGCCGCGCGTAATCGATCACGTCTTGCATCAGGGCCCGACCGATACCCTGGCCCTGGCACGAGCAATCGATGGTGACCGGCCCCACTCCGGCGACCGGGTCCATCAGCGACAGAAAGTTGGAGCCGACCGGCTGGCCGTCGCGGAGGGCGACCACGCCGTAAAAGTCGTCGCGCTGCACCATCATGCCGAGAACTTGTCGTGCAAGTTCCATAGTGGGAAAGTCTGGAGAAAACCCATGCTCCTCTTGAAGCTCTTTAAAGGCTTCGAAACAGATTCGTCCTATCTCATCTACGTGTTGTGGTTCAGCAGAAACCAATTCGATGGCCATAACTTAGTACAACCTCCTCCTTTCCCAGCCCCCTCTTGCTCTTAAGCTAACAAACGCCAATCTAACAAGCAATAATGAATCGGCGAAGAATCTACGGCGAGGCACTGCCGCAAGGCCTTATTCACCCAAGCTCGTAGAGACACTGTCTGGAAACTAGGTTGAAGAGGCGTCAACGAGGCTAGATCACTCGCCTGCAACGCGAAAATGCGGTCTCCTCGTCCCTCTGTGTCGGCCTGTGTAGCCCCGGTTTGGTGCCCGTCGGGACTTTCCAGACAGTCTCTAGAAGGGGTATTCTCCGAAGTTTGCAACGTGTAGGGGGTTCTGGGCAGTTGGCTTCTCCTGGACGTTCATCGAGGATTCATCGCCGCTCGCTATGGTATCGGTGGGGTGGGTCTATCTTCTGAGCAGCTCCTTCTCCTTTCCCGAGTTGCTCGTTGGTTTCCCCTGGGCCCACCCTTCCCTCTTGCCCCTATTCATGCGAGTGCGTGGGAGGTAAATTCTGCGAACTTCGCATTGACGGCGTTCTCGGAAGTTCCGCTTCTAAACGAAGGAACACTTTGTCCCCTGTTTATCGCTGCACCGTTATAATACGAGAACGCCTTAACACGGTGGCGGTAGGGACCGAGCAAGACGAGGAAAGACGCAAGGGAAAGCCGCAGGTGGGCGAGGAACAGGCATCCCCGATGCGTCCGTCCGCCCGGATAGTCGTTGCCGAGGAACACCCCCTCTTCCGCTCCGCGCTGAGGGGGTTGCTTAGCGAGCAGTCGAGCCTCGAGGTGGTCGGCGAAGCGGCCGACGGCGAGGGAGCGCTCTCGCTGTGCCGCCGCCTGCGGCCGGAGCTCGTCCTCATGGGCCTTCCCCTGCCGAAGATGGACGGCTTGGAGGCCACAGGGCGATAAAGGGGAGGTCCCCGCCACGAGGGTGCTGGTGCTGACCGCCTTCGAGGACCCGGATCACCTCGCCGAGGCGATCAAGGCGGGCGCAGCCGGCTACGTCCTCAAGAGCGCGCCCCCCGCGCGGATCGTAGAGGCGGTGCGCAAGGTCCTCCTCGGGGAGACGCCGCTCGACCAGGAGGTGTCCGCGCGGTTGCTGATGCGCCTGCTGGAACGAAGCCCCGAAGAAGGTCATGTGACGCAGGGGACGAAGCACTTGCCTGACGAGGTAGGGGCCTCGTCCCACTACACAGAAAGGAACTGAAGGAGTGATCTTGGCAAGAAAGGGTTGCGGGCAATGAGAAAGATAGGCGTGGTGTTGGCCTCGGCGGCCTTGGCCGTGGGGGCGCTTTTCTTCGGCTCCTACGTAGGACCGGCCGGCTC
>JBKPOM010000046.1:0-22524 GCA_046733115.1 Actinomycetota bacterium
CGCCGGCGCGGTAGAGCTCGGCCCTGATGTAGTCCCTTCCCAGGTACCGGTCGAGCATCTTCCAGGCCGTGTTGTCGCTCTTCTTGATCAGGAACTCGGCGCACTCGCGCAGGGTCATGGTGTAACCTATGAGGTACGTCTTGACAGGTACGGTGGGCGTGGATGCTTCGGAGCCGATCTGCGAGCTTGCCCGGGAGTCGGCCTGCGGCTCCGTGACGGGAGGCTTCGGGACTGCTTCGGCCGTGGGGACATGGAGGCGGGCTACCGGTCTTTGTGCGATCAAGGCGGGGAGGAAGAGTATTCCTACGAGGAGCACGAGCAGGGTGGACAGCATCCCCAGGAGGCGCCGAAGCCCGTATCTGGCTCTGCTCTGCTGTCTACGGCGTTGGCGCCACTCGCGACGCGCCTTTGGTATCTCTTGTGGCATCTCGGTTCCAGGCGTCTGCGCGTAGATCTGAGCCCCCCACAGGATGTTTGCGCCCCGAGATCGGGGCTCCTTGTTGATCGATCCGATATAGGTAACGAATTACCCATCCCTGCACAAGCGCGTCGTCCGGCCACGGTCGGTAAGGACGCCAAGCTTCGGTCCCCCCTAGGGGTTTCATCGTCTCTTGTCCTAATGGAGTACGAACGGGCGACGGAAACGGGGAGGAAACTCGTATGTCACCTAACCTCGTCAGGTTGAGTGGGCTGGCAGCGATCCTCCGGGGCGTGCTGGGCGTACTCCTGACCCCCGTCCTGGCCTACCTGTGGGCAACCGACTCGGACAAGTACGGGTACTTCGGCAGGGCGTACTTTCTCGTCTTCCTGGGATGCCTGTCTGGCCTGGCGGGTCTGTACGGCGGACGAACGTCCTGTCCGGATTTATGGCCTGGCTGCTCATCGCCGCGGGACCGGCGGGCCTCGTGTTGTCAGTCCCGCACATACCCAGCGGCACCATGCTGTTGTTCTGTTGCGCCTGGGTGGTGCCGGGCTACCTGTTGTTGATGGGGAAGGTTCCCTCAGCCAAGTAATACCGGGCCAGGACGATCACGAGAAGGAGACAGCCACCGCGCGGGCCTAGGTCTACTGCCACTCGTGGATTCCCGCTTGCGCGGGAATGACGTATGCGGGAGGATCTCGGCGCGCACTGCGCCCCGGGACTACTTATTTATCGATCTAATAAAGGTGACGATAAAGATCGCGGAGATCAACATCAGCGCACCGGCGGCGATGAGGCCCAAAGAGACGAAAAAGATGGTGCCGGCCTCTGCCGAATCCCAGGTCTGGGTGGCCCACACGAAGGCGAAAAGCGAGGCGAAGAAGGTAAGCAGGATCAGGATCATACCCCCAGGAAGGTCCCTGATCTGGATCGCCGCCCGCTCCACCGCGTAGGCGACGCCCCCGCGGGCCGGGTAGCCGGTCTCGCGCACGCTCTCGATGGCGCGCCTGAACTCCCCCTCGCTGGCGAGCCCTATGACGCGCGAGAGGTAGTAAGCCTCGGAGGGGGACTTGCCCATCCGCAGCAGCTCCAGGTAGTTGCGTCTGTACAGCTCGACGGCGCCGGAGTGCGGCGAGGCGAGCTGCTTCAAGAAGGCGTGGGTGTCGAGACGGGTGGCGTAGCGGCGGGCCTCGCGCCCCGCCGAGTTACCCGGGCTGCGGCTGGAGATCTCCGCCACCTCCAAAAAGAACATCTCGCGGGAGAACTCTATCGCGCTCTGGCGCTCGCGGCGCCGCGAGGATATCTCCGTTCTTATCCCGCGCGAGCGGTACTCCTCGCGCCTCAGGTGGTAGACCTGCTCCTGGTAGAAATCCCTATCCTGCAGAGAGTCGGCCGTATCGCGCAGGCGGTAGGCCTCCTCGAGCGTCTCGGGTATCCTGCGTTCATCCATGGACTAGTGCTTACCCCATACTCCACATCTCACGCGCCGAAAAACCCCTTCCGGGTCCTGAATGATACCATGAGTGTGTTGGGACAGAAACCTATTGCTCCTCGTCCATTTCGCGTCTCGCGGCCCCCGAACCGCTCTCCCACAGCCCGTAGAATAGACCCCCGCCGCGCACCTTGACGTTCAGATGGCCCTTAGCGGCGAGGTCGTCGAGCATACCGTCGGCCTCGTCTACCGTGAGCGAGGTCTCCATCGCCGCCTGCGCGGGCGTCAGCTCGCCGCACCTCTGCAACGCCTCAAGGAGCTCGCGCTCCCCGGAGTTGGCGACGGCGGGCTCGTCGGGGCCCTCGGAAAGACCCGCGATACCCCTCACCAGCAGCCCGAAGGCGGGGAAGATCATCCATCCGAACACGAAGATCAGCCACCAGAGTCCGGATGCCAGCGTAAGCACGAGGACCCCGGCGATGGCGACCGGGATGAGCACGGCGAGGCTGGTTACGACCTGGGACTTCGGGCTCATCTTCTCCAAGTCCAGGCCGAAGAAGTTGTCAGAGTCCCACCTCTCGTGGCGGTGTCCTCCGTGGCGGGGCTCTGGGTCGCTGTCCGGTCTCTTCTCCACGGGCTCGCCTCGGGCCTGAATATACCAGCAAGCCTCCGGACAGACCAGGTGCGAAGCGAGAACGCGAAAGTGCTAACCTCATCCCAATCGAAAAGGAGGGCCGGCAATTGGACTCGAGAGAGCAAGTGGATGGGTCGAAGGAAGAACTGCTAGGAGAGCTGAACGAGTTCCTCAGGATGCCTTCTATCTCCGCCCGCGCGGACGAAAACGAAGAATTTCGTGATTGCGCCGAGTGGGTCGCCGGGAAGCTGCAAGAGGCCGGCGCCGCCGAAGCCGGGATCATGGAGACGGACGGGCATCCCGTGATCTACGCCGAGATCGGAGAAGGACCGAGGACGCTGCTCTCCTACGGCCACTACGACGTGCAGCCACCAGAGCCCCTGGATCTCTGGGAGAGCGACCCGTTCGAGCCGACGGTCAGGGACGGCGGCCTCTACGCCCGCGGCGTCGCCGACGACAAGGCCGACGTGCTCGCCCGCATCCAGGCGTTGAGCCTATATATAGGGGAGCACGGCGGTCTCCCCTTCAAGCTCAAGTTCCTGATCGAGGGCGAGGAGGAGGTCGGTAGCCCCAACCTCGCACCCTTCGTCCGGTCCAACGCGGATCTCCTCTCCGCCGACGCCTGCCTGTGGGAGGGCTCAATGAAAGACGAGGCGGGGCGGCCCATGATCTTCTGCGGCACCAAGGGAATGGCCTATGTGGAGCTGCGCGTCCGCGGCGCCTCCCACGACCTGCACAGCATGTACGGCGGCATAGCCCCCAACCCGGCCTGGCGACTGGTCCAAGCCCTGAGGACCATCAAGGACGAGAACGGCGAGATCACGCTTGACGGCCTCGACGAGCTCGCCGAAGACCCCTCTGAGAAGGATCTGGAAGCCATCAGTCGCATCCCCTTCGACGACGCCGCTCTGCGTGCGTACTGGGGCGTCGAAGCCCTCGACCGCGGCTTGACCGGACAGGACGCGCTGCGCGAGATGCTCCTGCGCCCGACCGCGAACATCGCGGGCATCCAGTCCGGCTACACCGGTCCCGGCTCCAAAACCATAGTGCCCTCCGAAGCGTTCGTGAAGATGGACTTCCGTCTCGTCGTGGGCCAGAGCCCGGCTCCGGTGCTCGAGTTGATCCGGTCTCATTTGAGGAGACGCGGTTTCGACGACCTCGAGGTCGTCGACCTGCACGGGGTCGAGCCGGCGAAGACACCCGTCGACTCGCCCGTCGTCGACACGGCGGTAGAGACGTGGCGGGACCTCGGGCGCGACGAGGCCATCGTGTTCCCGACCATCGGAGGTAGCGGGCCGACCTCGCTCATGGTCGCCGAGCTCGGGATACCGACCATCATGACGGGCAGCGTGGCAAACGTAGAGAGTCGTCTGCACTCCCCGAACGAGTGGGTTCGCCTCGACGACTACTTCGAGACCATTTGGTACTTCGCCCGCTTTTTTGAGAGGTTCGCCTCTTGACCGAGAAGGGCAAAGGCCTGGATCTCCCCGAGCGCGTCCGCCGGAGCCTCGCTGGAGCAGTAGAGGAGAGGGGCGTGCAGGCGCGGGTGATCTCCACGCAGGGCCGCGAGTCGATGCGGCCCCCGCAGGGGCACGTGATCATAGCCGCGCAAATGGAAGAGATAGAAGCGGTCCGCGGCCCCTCCCGCATAGTGCGCCGGCTCGAGTTCTACAAGTCGTTCTACGGCCCCGTCGTCCGCCTCGCCCTGAGCGTCTACCCGATGGAGGGCGAACCCCTCTCCGCCGGCACCGTCCTGAACGTCTCCCAGGTCAGCGGCGACACGGCCCTCGCCGGGCTCGGCCGCCAGAAGAGCATCTTCATACATTTCTACGCGGCCCAGGGCGACGACCTCACCTACGCGTTCTCCAAGGAGATCCCCAACGCGGCGGAGCAACGCGGCGAAGCGAAGGAGGTCCTCAAGATGGCCCGCGACGCCTACACGGAGACCCCTGAGGAGCGCAGGAGCTTCAGGGCGGCCGTCGGGCTCGCCGAGCGGCAGTTCGAGCTTCCTGTACCTGAACCTGACGAAGAAGGATAGTCTTCCAAGGCGAGCCCGCGTATACTGCCGCGTATGCGAGCGGGGAGCGGCTCCAAAGATTTTGTAGAGATGATCAGCCAGGCCCTGGATGGCGCCGGACGAAAGGGCATCCACGTGACCGCGGGAGCGGGTTCATGCGATCTGGAAGTCCAGCAGTTCAATTCTGACCTCCAAGACGACGAAGAAACGTTGCCGGCCGGAAGGCCGCACCACCTGGAGTCCCCGGTAGGACCGAGGGACCTCGGCAGCAACGGTGGGGTCTCGCAGCTTTGCTACTTCCTCGATGGTGTGCAGAGCTCGCGTGAGATAGGACGCATAGAGATGTCTCCCGTAATAGTTGCGACCGTGGCGGCGGCGATTGTCAACCGTTGCGAGCGGCGGTTCTCGCGGATGCCGCTGGAGAGTCCGCCGGTCGCGGTGCAGGCCGTGATCTTACCCCGCAGCAACGGCGACCCGAGCGTCGAAGCCTTCTGGGGGCTACTACTCGCGGCGGGCTTCTCCGAGCTCGCGCCCGACGAGGTCCCCTCCTCCCCCCACCTCGTGCTCGACTCAGCCGAGTACATACCCGACGCGGACCCCTCGGATTACGTCGGCATGAGGGAGAGCGCGCGCGTGAGGGTCAGGGCGCTCAGGGAGCGGCTGGAGGGCGGGATGCTCAGGGGGTGGGAGGGCGACGACAGGGTCCTCGAGGCCCCCGACGCCTGGATCGCGGTAGACGGACAATTAAGAGACGTACGGGAGTCGAATCGGCGCGCCATCGGCCTCATAAAGAGCGTGGCCCGCCCCGAGTTCGTCGGCAAAGACGTCGGCATGCTGATGGACCTTGAGCCCGGGATGCGAACGACGAGCTTCGTCCCCGACTGGCAGCTCCGTCGCGAGAGGAACGAGTGGCGTACCTCGTGGTATCTCAGGATGTGGCCGCCGCAGCGTGGCGCCGACGCTTTGGGTTCGCTCATGCGCGTCGAGGCGGCGCGCGACACCGAGCCCGAGCAGGTCGACGAGATATCGCGTTGGATTTTGGCCGAGCGGGCACCGCTCGCGAAGCCCGAGCCCAGATGGCCGGCCATGATCTACCCCATAAGGTACGTCGAGAAGATCCTCAAGCCCCTTGTGCAGGGCTCGGAGAGGGCCTACGCACGCCTCGAGCGCCAACTCGCATCGAACGGGAGGAATTAGATGCTGCACGACGACTTCCTCGACCAGATCTCCGGCCCCATAGGCCGGGTCGTTACCAGCGAGGAAAGCCCGGCCACCGCCCACGAGTTCTTCTTCTGGACCGCGGAGACCGAAGCGGCCCAGAACCTCGACATCGGGCACATCGTCGCCGCCGAGTCCGAAGACGCCACCGCCGTAGCCGTCCTCGACGACCCCCGCCGCTACTCCGACCTGCTGTCTTTCCTGGACGACTTCTACGCCTACGACGGCGACCCCTCCCTAGAAGCCCTCTCCGAACGGGCCGAAATACTCGTCTTCCGCGCGCGAGTCCTGGCCACGAAGCATCGTGACGACAGAAAAAAGTCCAAACGACCGGTCCGGACCGGTCCCGTGTTCTTCGCCACGAACGCTGCCATCGAGTTCGCCCTCGGCACCGAGGACTTCTCCGGCCACCGCATCCCCATGCTCCTGCATGAGAACGGCAACGAGAAAGACGATTCCCCGCAGCGCACGCCCCTCTACGTGGACGAGGAATACCTTCTCGGCCCGGAGGCGGGCCATCTCAACATCACGGGCATGAGCGGGCTCTCCACCAAGACAAGCCACGCGCTCTTCAGCATCGCGAGCACGTTCCAGACCGTGAAAGACAAGAAAGTCGCCGCCTTGATGTTCAACGTGAAGGGCGCAGACCTCCTCTTCCTGGACAAGCCGGTCGAGGCCCCAGAGGACGACCCCGAGCTCGCGGAGCGCTACGCGAGGGTCGGTCAGCGGGGGTTGCCGCCCGAAGACAGGGAGATGTATGACTCTTTGGGCATCGAGGTCAGGCCTTTCGAGAACTTGAAGATCTTCGCGCCCTTGCGTTATGGGATGGAGTCGGGAGAGCGGATCGTGCACGCCGAGGGTATCCCTGCGCGCAAGCTGAACACTCTGAGGAGCGCGCGCGGAGAGGATTCTTGCGTATACCCGGTGATCTGGGAGCTCGGCGACGTGCTGCCCTACGCGGGCTACGTCTTTGAGCCTTCGGACATGGACGACAAGTTCAGGGGTTTTATAGAGGAGCTTCGCGACAGGGGCATCAGGACGACGGCGGACTTCTATCTGCTCCTCGATGAGATCGAAGACTATTTCGAGGCGGCCCGCGAGGAGGGCAAGAACACCTCGTCCTGGAACGGCCACAACCACATGACTATCGCGAAGGTGCGTAACCGCTTCAAAGTCCTCCCGAACAAGTGCGGCGGGCTGCTCGCGCACGGACGCGTCGAGCACGGCGACCTGCCGCGCGCAGATGGCCCTTTCGAGGACAACGAGATGCGGGTCGTCGACATCTCCCAGCTTACGGGCGTGCCGCAGGACCTCATCGTGACCAGCGTGATCTCGAAGATCTGGGAGCTCGCAGAGACAGGCAACCTCGGTGTGGACAAGCTCATCATCTTCGTCGACGAGCTCAACAAGTACGCCCCGTCCGGCAACTCGAGGACTTCGTCTCTGAAAGATACCCTCGTAGACATCTCCGCTCGAGGAAGGCACCTCAACCTCACTCTCTTCGGGGCGCAGCAATTCAGGAGCAAGGTCGAAGACGAGGTCATAGGCAACGCCGCGACCAGCCTCTACGGTCGCATAGGTGACGAAGAGCTGACCAACGCGAGCTATCACTCTTTTTCGGGCACGACGAGGGAAGAGTTGCTGCAGCTAGAAAAAGGTCGCCTCCTACTCAGGCACGCCCACTACGCCGTGCCTGTCTTCGGTCGCTTCCCGCGACCGCCGGTCCTCATGGGCAAACAGGGCACGGACATCTTCGGCGAGCGCCGCGGGGACGCGGCATCCTCGGTCCTCGCCGTCATGCGCAACCTCACGGCCAAGCCACCGGCCATAGCCGCCATACGCACCGAGATAGAGGGGGTTCCGGAGGAGCAGGTCTACGAGGCCCTGGACGCCGTGCAGGCGGCCCACCGCACGGGCCACGGCGCCGCCGACCCCTACAAGAACTTCCGCTGGAACCTCAAACGCCCCGCCAGAACATCCTCTGGCAGAAGGGATGCCTCCAGTATACTCTCCGGCCTCGATCGGATGCGAGACTAGCTGAGCATGAAGGTGCCGACAGAAAGCGTCAGGTTCGCCGTTCGCGTCGACAACGACGGATACCCGGCCTCCCTGGAGTTGCTACAAGATCTACCGTGTGCTGCCGGACAAAGGTGCAATATCGGATGGTGACCTGCGAGTCGTAGACGAAAGCGGCGAAGATTATCTTTATCCGGCTGAACGTTTTGTTCTCCTGGAACTACCGCAAGCGATCGAGAAGTCCCTTCTACAGAACGCCTAGCACCGTCGCAAGGGCAACGAACGTCGGAAACATCTAGCCGAGGTACTCGCCACGAATGAGGCACCTTCAGGATCTCAGGATGTCGAGGTACACAGCCTCAGTCTGGGAGGATGGGAGCACGCCGAGCTCCTCCGACAGGAGGCTTCTGCAACGTTCGTAGACACGCAACGCCTCTGCCCGGTTGCCGACCGCAGCGTGGGCACGCATGAGGAGCTGGTAGCCCGTCTCGCGGAAGGGTTCGATAGCCACCGCTTCCCTGGCGTGTTTCACTGCGTATTCCGACTGCGTGTGCCAGATGGAGGGCTCGCTCAGGCATTCGTGGGCCCGCACGAGCACGCCGCGCAGTTCGGAGCGTTTCAGGGAGACCCACGGTCCCTCCTCGCCCATCAGGAAGGACCGACGGGAGATCTGGTAAGCCACCTGCGACCATCCCCAGGCTTCCTGCGGTTCGTCCCCCCGCAGCGCGCTTTCGGCGCGGTCGATGGCCTCGCTCGCGGCCTCCACATCGATCCAGACGTCGGCCGGCAGCGAAAGCTGGTAGTGGCCGAACGACGCGTTGAGGGCGACGTCTGGAAGGCCGGCGCCGACGAGTAGCGCGCGCAGCTTGCTGATGAGGGCGCTGAGCGACCTTTCCCAGGAGGAAGGTGCCTTGCCCAGCCATAGTTCTTCGGCTAACTCGTCCCGCGATACGGCCCTGAGGTGCTCATAGGCCAGGTGGGCGAAGGCGAGGCGGCCCTGCCTGCCCATCAAGCGTCGTTCGTCGAGGAGGACCTTGCCATCGTTCTCGATGAGCACCCGGCCGGTTAAGTAGATCCTGAGCGGCATTCCCAATCCCTTCACAACATGCCGCCAACATTCTAGCAACGGGCGTGGCGTAACATACGCCCACTAAAGGAGGTGACACAGATGGCAAAGGTCATGCTTTGCGACTGCGGGCAGGTGGTGCGAGGGGGAACCGACGACGAACTGGTGGCCAACGTGCAGAAGCACGCGCGCGAGGTCCACGACATGGAGATCACCAGGGAACAGGTCCTCGCGATGGCCCAACCGGAATAGGCACACACGAGCTTCGGCCCTGATGAGAAACCGACCGCGTCGGCACGGTTCGAGGCCGTAGAGAACGGAGCCGGTCTGACGGCCCTTGACATCCAGAAGGAAGGGGAATCTTAGGATGAAGCTACTCTCCGTGAACGTTTCGCCTCCCACCGAAGTCGTACATGGGGGCAAGACGGTAACGACGGGAATTTTCAAAGCGCCGGTCGACGGACGGGTTATGCTCGGGACGTTGAACCTCGACGGTGACGGGCAGGCGGATCTTGTAGGCCACGGCGGAATCTACAAGGCGGCCTACGCGTACTCGATCGAGAACTACGACTACTGGAAGCGTGAGCTTGGTCGAACCGATCTCGCCCTCGGACAGTTCGGGGAGAACCTCACCGTCGAGGGGATGACGGAAGACGAGATCCACGTCGGCGACGTTTTTCGCGTGGGCGGCGCGTTGGTCGAAGTTACGCAGCCGCGCGTCCCGTGCTACAAGCTCGGCATAAAGATGGGATTGCGCGGCTTCGAGAAGAGGTTTCTTACCAGTCGCCGGGTAGGCTTCTACCTGCGCGTCCTGGAAGAAGGCGAGGTCGGCGCAGGCGACGTGGTCGACCGTGTCAGGACGGATCCCGAGCGTATGACGGTTCGGGAGATCTGCCGCCTGCTCTACTTCGATCCCGAGAACCTGGAAGGAGCGAGGAAGGCGCTTCGCATCAGTGCGCTCTCCCCCGGATGGCGGCAATCGTTCGAGGAGCGATTGGCCAAAACCGGAACCTCTATCTTGTGAAGGGCTCCGATCGAGGTGCCGGACCGATCTGTTCCCTGACCGAAGAAGGTGAGACGCGAGCGTGACGAACCTGTCCGAAAGGAGAGACATCATCTTATGGCTACGTTGAGACCAGACCCGACCTTCTACCCCTCGCCGAAGATGGCGATGAAGGCCCCGCCGGAAGAGCTCGCCTACATGGTGATCCTGAATCCTGATGGCAACGGCCGACCCGACGCGCTTGCGGTCATGGACGTTGACCCGGGCTCTACGACCTACCAGCAGGTCGTGGGCAGGGTCGAGCTGGGCATGGGCGACGAAGTTCACCACTTCGGCTAGAACGCCTGCTCGGCGGCTCTTCGCCCCTACGCGCCCCACCCGCACGTCGAGCGCCGATACCTGCTCGTCCCCGGTCTGAAGTCCTCACACATCTACGTCATCGACACCAAACCCGACCCCACCCGGCCAAAGATCGTCAAGGTGATAGAGCCAGACGAGCTGCACGAACGCACGGGCTACAGCCGCCCCCACACCTTCCACTGTGGCCCCGACGGCATCTACGTCAGCGCCCTCGGAGCCCCCGACGGCAACGGGCCCGGCGGCGTTTTCGTCATGGACCATGACACCCTCGAGCCCCTGAGGCGCTGGGAGATGGACCGCGGGCCCGCAGCAATTCGCGTACGACTTCTGGTGGCATCTCGGCTACGACACCATAGTCACGAGCTCGGGGGCACTCCCAACATGGTCGAGGCGGGCCTCGACCCGGAGATCCTCCTGTCCAGCGGCTACGGGCACTACGTGCACGTGTGGGATTTGCGCCGCCGGCGGCACCTGCAGGCACTTGACCTTGGCGAGGAGTATTAGATAGTCCTCGAGCTCAGGCCCGCCCACGACCCCTCAAAGGCCTACGGCTTCGCCTGCGTCGTTGTCTGCCTCAAGGACCTGTCGGCCTCGATCTGGCTGTGGTACCGCGAAGATGACGGCAAGTCGGCCGTCCGCAAAGTCGTAGATATACCCACCGAATCCGCCGACGCTGACGACCTGCCCCGATGCTCAAGGATTTCGGCGCGGTCCCGGCGCTGGTCACCGACATAAACTTCTCCCTCGACGACCGCTTCCTGTACGCCTCTTGCTGGGGGACCGGAGAGATGCGCCAGTACGACGTCTCCGACCCCGTCAACCCCAGGCACTAGGCTCCGTTCATCTGGGAGGCATAGTTCGCAAGATGGCACACCCCAGCTCGGTAAGCCCGTTGAACGGCGGACCGCAGATGGTGGAAGTGAGCCGCGACAGGCGCAGGGCGTACTTCAGCAACTCGCTGTACTCTAGCTGGGACGATCAATTCTACCCAGACGGGGCATCAAGGGCTGGGTCGCCAAGGCCGACGTGAACGTCGACAACGGCGGCTTCACCATCGACCCGGACTTATTCGTGGATTTCGGGGACGAGAGGCCGCACCAGATCCGTTCCCAGGGCGGCGATTCCTCCTCCGACTCGTTCTGCTACCCGTCGTGAGCGGCATAGGCACCATGGCATACGAGAACTGGCCCTGGCTCGCCCTGATCCTGTTTGGCGCCTACCACGGCCTGAACCCCGCAATGGGCTGGCTTTTCGCGGTGGCCCTGGGCCTGCAGGAGGGGTGTCGGGAGGCCGTCGTCAAGGCCTTCTGGCCCATCGCCCTCGGACACGCCGCCGTCATCCTCGTGGTGACGGCGGTTCTGGCCGCGCAAATCGTGATCCCGTTGGGCTAGCTGCGTTACGTGGCGGCAGGCACGCTCATCCTCTACAGGCTCTACAAGCTCATCAGGCGCAAGCACCCACGCTGGGTCGGTATGCGGGTCGGCTTCAGAGACCTGACGGCATGGTCTTTCATCATGGCAAGCGCGCACGGGGCTGGCCTCATGCTCGTCTCCGTGTTGCTGAAGCTCTCAGGAACGATGCACGAGATGAAGCACGGGGCTCACGAGGAGCACGAACACTGGGGCCACGGCCTACACCTCTTCCTCACCAACCCCGAGGCGCTAGCCAGCTTTGTTGCGGTCGCCGTTCACACCCTGGCGATGTTCGCGGTGATGGCGGCGGTGGCACTGGGCAACTCTCCCCAGCTGGCAGACAAGCTTGGGGCTTCGATCGTGGACGGCACCAAGACGGCGACTACTCGGCGCTCTGGGAGTACGGGGCCGAAGGTTCCACCTTGCCCGAGGTTGGCCTGAAGACCATCGTCCTCGACGGACAAGGCGACCCTCTGTGCATCGTCGAGACGACCGAGGTAGTCGTGCGCCCTTACCAAGAGGTCGATGCGAGCTTCGCGTACGAAGAGGGAGAGGGCGATCGCTCGAGTACTGGCGCGACGCACACTGGCGCTTCTTCTCGCGCACGCTGCCGACCATAGGCCGAGAACCGACTGTGGATATGCTGCTGGTATGCGAGCGATTCCATGTAATCTATAAGTAGACCCGGACGGGAGGTCAACTGAGGACAGACCTGCTCAAGAAAGCGTTCGATGCCGCTTCCCGATTGCCCGAAAACGAGCAAGACGCCGTGGCCGAGTGGTTGTTCGCGGAGCTTGCCGCGGAAGAGGAGTGGGAAGAACGCCTCGCCGGCACGCAAGGGGCCTTGTCCGTACTCACATGGGAAGCATCTGAGGGACACCAAAGAGGCAAGACGGAAGAGTTGAATCCTGGATCGCTTTGAGATCCAGGACGACGCGTCGGTTCCGAACGGCCTTTTCGCGCATACCGGGACCCGTCAAGGAGAGGGCGAGAGAAGCCTACCAGCGATTCGTCGAAAACCCGGACCACCCCGGTTCACGGTCCAAGCTTATCCGCTCAGCGGAACCGATCTACTCGGTCCGGGTGACGAGAGATTATGGAGCACTCGGCCTGCGGGAAGACGACACGATAATCTGGTCCTGGATCGGCTCGCACGTCGACTATGATGGCTTGATCTCTCCCATGTTAGGCAACACCTTTGTCGTGTGGCAACGAAACTACCTCGTGAACTACCCGCCGACTAGCTAGAATAGCGGAGACTTGAAACGGAAAGGAGCGCCCGAACATAGTTCGCATAGCCCACATCTCGGATACGCACCTGGGGTACACGAGGTACGCGAAACTCCATCCCGAGACGAGCCGCAACCAGCGCGAGGTCGACGTCCAGGAGGCCTACGAGCGGGCCGTGGACGCGATACTGGAGCGGGATGTAGACCTGGTCGTCCACTCCGGCGACGTCTTCGACTCCGTGCGCCCGGCGACGCACGTGATCATCGGCTTCCTGAAACAAACCTTCCGCATCACGCGCCGGGAGATTCCCTACCTGGTCGCCGCCGGCAATCACGAGACGCCGCGCCTGCGCTCCACGACCGCGGCCCTGGAGTACGCGAACCTGGTAAACACGATCTCCGCCCACGGCTTCGAGATAGATTACGAACCCGTCGATGTCGACGGCGCAGCGGTGGGCGTAACGCTCGTTCCTCATGGAGCGGTCTTCGGGACGGGCGCGGTAACACCGGTGCGCGACGCAGACATCAACATCCTCGTGACGCACGGGATGGTGCCAGGACTCGAGGCGCGCCAGCACGAGATGGGCGAGGCTAACCTGCAACCGGGTATGCTCCAAGGCGCCTTCGACTACATTGCCCTCGGCCACTACCACGAGTTCCACAAGCACAAGCCGAATGCCTACTACGCCGGCGCGACCGAGCGGTTCGGGTTCGGGGAGGTCGCCTCGAAGCCAGGCTTCGCCGTCGTCGAGTTCGATAGCGACGGCCTCAAGAGCATCGAGCACGTCGAGATAGCGGCGCGTCCGATGTTGGACCTAGAGAAGATCAGCGCCCGCAAGATGGACGCGGCGGATCTGACGGAGGAGGTGCGCAAACGCACCTCGGGCATCGACCTCGACGATGCCATCGTCCGCCTCAGGCTCTACGATGTAAGCCACGGCGTGGCGAGCGGCATGGACCGCGAGCTGCTGCGCGCCCTGCAGCGCCGCTGCTTGAACTTCTCCCTGGAGATCCACGCCGAAGAGCGGCCAGAGGACATGGAGAGGAACGGCTCATCGACCGCCGTCTTCGGACCACTGGGCGAGGAGTTCGCGGCTTTCATCAAGGAGCGCAAGGAGCGGGGCGAGCTCGAGGCCTCGTTTGCCGAAGAGTTCCTGGAGAAGGGACGAGCGTACCTAACGCGGGCGGCGAGCGAGGAACCGGGTGCCCCGGAGGGAAGCGCCGCGTGATCCTCGAACGCCTCTTCATCGAGAACTACAAGCAACTGAGAGACCCCGTGGAACTCTATCCCCCAGAAGGGGCAATAGGGATAGTCGGCGCGAACGGCGCCGGCAAATCGACGCTTTTCGAGAGCATCCTCTGGGCGTTCTTCGGCTCCCGCGGCGGCGGTCCGCGCTTCGCCAACGAGTCCATCCCCTGGAGCGGCGGCACGACCAAAGACCTGACCACGGTCGAGGTGACCCTGGCGACAGACGCCGGCTCCTTCACCGTCCGTCGCCGCCTGAGGAGCGGCTCGACGACCGCGGAGGCGCTCGATGGCGCCAGCAGGAAGCTCGTCAGCGGGACGGCGGACGTGACGCGCTGGGTCGAGGAGAATTTGCTGGGGATGGACAGGACGGCCTTCGAGGCGACCTTCTACGCCAGGCAGAAGGAGCTTCGCTTCTTCGCCCACGACGAGGGCATAAGCAGGGTGCGCAAGATCTCCAGGCTCCTCGGCATAAGCAGCGTCGAAACCGCCCAGTCCTTCCTGCGCGAGGACCGCAACAACCTCCGCTCCGAAGCCCGGCTCCTCGAAGGCCGCCTCGCCGAAGCCGATCTCGACTCCCTCCAGACCGAGCTGGAGAACGCCAGCAAGGAATGCCGACGCCTCGAGACCGAGCTCGAGAAAGTCGTCGAAGAACACGCCTCCGCCGAAGAAGAACTGAAGGCGGCTCGCGAGGTCCGCGCCAGGTTGGAGACCACCTACCGCGAGCACTCGCGCCTCGCGGCCGACCTGGGCGATGCCGAGGCCGACCTGCGCCGCGCACAAGACCGCCGCGCCGACGCCGAGAAAGACCTCGCCGATCTCGTCTCCGCCGAAGAAGAACTGAATCGCCTGAAGTCTCAGACCGACAGGCTGCCCGAGATCGTCGCCGAGCTGGAAAAACTGGACGAAGACCGGCGACTCTCCGAGCGGCGCGACCGGGAACGCAAGGAGCACTTGCAGGCACAGCGGCGCATCTCGGATATCGAGGGCGAGGTCGGCGACGATCTGGAAGAGCTGGATGGAGAAGAGGACGAAGTCCTGCCAGGTTTCTACGTCCTCTTCGATTTGGATGGTCCCGAGCTGCTCTCCGAAACCCTCGCCGTGCTCGAACGGGCCGCGGGAGAATTGGAGAGGGCGGAGGTTCGCTACGAAGAGCTACGAAGGTTAGCGGAGGATCACGAGGCCCGCAGACTCGCGGCCGAGGGCGTCCGCGAGGCCGAAGAAGCGTACGCAGTGGCGCGGGAGGAAGCCGCGGGGTTCGCGGAGGAACTCGAGGACCTCTCCGGCGGCGAGGATCTGGAGCAGACGGAGCGCGGGCTGCGCGAGGGTGAGGAAAAGCTGCGGGAGTTGGCGGCGCATCACAGGGGAAAGGCCAAGGCCGACGAGCGCGAGGCCGGGAACGTCGACAAGGCGAGGGAAGCCATCGACAGCGGCGCGGAGGAACACTGTCCCACCTGCCACAGGGAGTTTGAGAGCGGGGAGCAGGCGGAGATCTCCGACACCCTGAAGAGGCAGGCAGCCGCGATCCGTCGCCGGGCCAAACGCGAGACGGAAGAGGCGGAGAAGTTCGCCGCATCGGCGGACGAAACCGCCGGGAAACTCGAGAGGGTAGCCTCGATCCTTAACCGCTGGCGCGAACTGCGCGAGAAGAAGGTCCGCGCTGAGGACCGCGTCGCCGTCCGTCAAGAAGCGCTCGAGAAAGCCAGGTCGGAACTGGGGGAGATCGAAGCCCGCATCGCTGGTACGAAAGCACCGACCGAAGCCGACCTCGAAGCGGCACGCGCCCGCCGCGACAGCCTACAGGAACTGCGCGACGCCCGACCGCAGGTGAAGAGCCTCGCCGCCGAGCACGCAAAGCTGGCGGCGCGCGCCGCGGAGCTCGCCGAGAGCCTCGACGCACTGGCCGGACTCACCTACGACGCCGGGGCGCACAGGGAAAAGCAACAAGAGAAAGACCGGCTGGAGCGGGCGCTCGGCAGGGTCGAGGAGTTGGAGCGGCGCCTCTCAGCGCGCCCCGAGGTCGAACGCGCGCTCGGAGGTGCCCTCGAGCTTGGAAAGAATGCGGAGGCGGCGGCCGAACGGTTGCGGCGTGAAATCTCCACCCTCGGCTTCGACGAGTCCGCCTACGAGGCCTCCGTCGAGCATGTGACGGTCGCGGAAGAGAAGCTCTCCAGTCTACGGGACGCGCGGGAGGGATTGGGTGGCCAGTGGAAGGACGCGGACCACCGCATCGACGTCGCAAGAACCGAACTCAAGCGCCTCGACGACGACAGGAAGGTCGCCAACGAGAAGGCGGCTGCGGCCTTGCGCATGGACGAGATGGACGGGCTCTTCACCCAGTTCTTCCGCAGCCTGACGGCCCGGGCGCGGCCGATGCTGGAGGTCGAAGCGTCCAACCTCGTGCGCGAGCTTACCGACGGCCGCTACGAGAGGATGGAGTTCGACGACAACTTCCGCGTCAAGCTACTCGACCGCTTCGACGACTCCTACGCCATCGAACGCTTCTCGGGCGGCGAGGCGGATGTCGCGAGCCTCTCCGCCAGGGTGGCGCTCTCTAGGATAGTCGCCTCCCGTGGCGGCAACACTCTGGGTTTTCTCGTCCTCGACGAGGTCTTCGGGAGCCTCGACCCCGGGCGGCGCAACAACGTGCTGCTCGCCCTGGAGCGCCTCAAGATCTCGTTCGGCCAGATCTTCATAATCTCCCACGTCGCCGAGGTGCAGGAATCCGCCCTCGTCGACGAGGTCTGGATGCTCGAAGAAGACGAGGGCGGCAAGAGCACCGTCAGGCGCATCGACACCTCCTTGCCGCCAGACTCACAGATACCGGAAGCCCTAGCAGATACCGCCCGCAGCCTATCGTAGCGGGTGATCAGACCTTTTGTCAGAGGCCGGCCGCGTTCACGATAAAGCGTCTTATCGAGCCCGCGTTCACTTCGGTGTAGACCCCCGGGTAGCCGCGCGCGGCGCAGCCCTTGCCGAAGCTGGTGATCCCGACCTGGTAGCGTTGTCCGTCCAGTCCAGCGAACATGGGTCCGCCCGAGTCGCCGTCGCAGGCGTCCTTTCCTCCCTTGCCGGCGGCGACCATCAGAGCCCCGACGTAGACCCGGCCGTAGACCTTCGTGGCCCTCGTGTCGGAGACGACCGGCACGCGCGCCGCGCGCATCCGGTCGGGGTAGTTGCCCCCGTTATTGCCGCGCGTGGGCTGTTTGACGGTGTTTCCCCAGCCGGCTATCTGCGCCAGGCGCCCCGGCCTCTCCAGCGGGTCCTGGGCCGGGCCGGCGAGCTTGATCGGCACTATACCCCTGACGGGGTTGTTCAGCGTGAGGACTGCGGCGTCGTAGGTCTGGCTCGTGAACCCGTGGAACCTCGGATGGACAAAAATCCTCGCGACGCGACGCGTCTGGCCCTGGCCGCTGGAGAGCACAGTCCGTCCGACGACGACGCGCAACGGCCGCTTGGGAGTACCCTTCACGCAGTGTGCGGCCGTTAGTACGCTATTGCGGTCGATCAGGGAGGCACCACAGAAGTGCCGCCTGTACGCCGTCGCACCGTACCTCACGTCGCCTAGCGAGGCCACAAAGGGATAATCGCCGTTCGGCACCGGCGTACCGCCTACGATCTGCGGCTGGAATCCCCCATCGGCCGCAAACACCGGTACCGCCACCGATAGGCCGAGCATTAGCCCGAAGGCCACCACCAGCAGACGACGTGCAGCGCTCCGTCGTAGACGATTCGCGCTCGACATAACGAGTCCTCTCATACGCGTTCTCCCACTGATCTCGACAAACCGGCAAGGGATGCTGGCAAAGGGGGCTCCGGCCAGTACGCCTTCCTTATCCGAGACCTTCGATAGGTCAAGCGCTGGCGAGCCGGTCGAGGAGTTTGATGACCAGGAGCACGGCTGTGAGCGCGACCCACCACCTGAAGACCGCGCCCCAGAAAGTCACCCTGGGACGACGGATTAGGTAGTACACGCTCCCGACGCCGAGCATCACCAGGAACACGAAGAGCAAGGTACCCACGACCTGTCCCAGGGCTTCTGCCATCGTCTCGTACCTCCTGGAATCCTGCCGCCGAGACGCCGGGCTCCACTCTAGCGCCTGGCGAGATGCTCGTTCAAGTGCACCCGCGTCTTGCGAGGTGCGGTCGGCGGAGCAACAGCCGCGTCATGCGCCTTCGAGGCGGGCTGCTGGTCCCAGGTTTCCTGCCAGCGTCTCGGCTGCTCGCGCGTCGAGGTCCTTGACTCGCAGAGCGAATCCACCAGATCCCGATGCGACCTCGGCCAGAAAGGTGGCGAGCCGCACACGGCGCTGGAAGGGACTGCGTATCACCTCACGGGACTGCAGCCGGCGTCGCAGCGCTACGGCCGTCTTGCGGCCCAGGCTCCGGTAACGCACGACCAGCCGGTCCTCCTCGAAAGCCCAGCCGGCGTCTCTGTAGGAAAGCCACCCGTACAGGGCGGCGGGTGGTACCAGGAAGAACGCGAGAAGGCCTACGGCGGACCCCAAGACTAGGAAGGAGACAAGCGCGGCGGCGAGGGCGAGGATCAGGTACCCGAACACGGCCCTGAAGACGTAGCGTCTGAGGGCGCGGCGCGGGAGCGGCTGCAAGGCCGGGTTCACGGCGAACTCGGGGACAGCACTGGTCAAAAACTCGTCCACCTCGTTGCGGGGCAGGAGGGGAAACAGCATGGTCGAGACACCGGCGTCCTCGCCGTAGCCGGCGCTCTCCACGCGCACGGAGGCGAGGCCGAAGGGCTGGCGCAGCACGCCTTCGGAGACGCGGATGGCCTGTATGCGGGCGAGCGGTATGGTCGCCTCGCGGCGTTCCAGGAGGCCGCGTTTGATGTACAGGAAGTCTCCCTCGCGCGCGAGCGTGAAGCCGGTGTAGGCCAGAACCGTTCCGGCTATCGCCAGAAACCAGGCCAGGAGCAGGCCCAAGGGCACAAGTATGAGGAGCACCATGGGCCAGTTCGGCGCGAGGGTCTCGACGAGACGCCGGACGAAAGCACCCGAGAGGAAGTCGTCGAAGAACTGGGACCCGACGGCGAGCAGAGAGAAAGCGACCCCGATCTGGCCGCTCGTGGCCCCCGCAATCAGCAAATCCCTGCTCGAGAGCTCCCGTAGGACCGTAGAACCTGCAGCCTCTTCGGTCCTCTCCCTCCGGGAACCTTCGATCTCGCGCCGCAGCGCCTGCGCCGACGCCGAATCAAGCGCGGAGAGCGAGGCATCGGGTTCGCTCGAACCCCCACCTGCGGTCTCGATCCGCACTTCGACGACATCGAAGGCGCGTTGGATGACCCCCTGCACGGTATCGACCGACTGGACGTGATCCAGGGGTATCGTCCGTTCGCTTTTCTGGAGCACGCCCTGCTTTAGCCGAAAGGAATTGCCGGTGACCGCGTAGGTGGTAGCCCGCCAGGAGAGGAACCCCCAGAGGGCCGCCAGTTCGGCAACGACGAGGACGCCTATCAGGAAGAGTGCCACCGTTCGCAGGCTGAATCCCTGGCTAATCAGGAGGACTATGCCAGGGAAGATGAGTCCGCTGATCCAGCGCCTGAGCGTGCCTATGGCCCCGATGAGCATGGCGACCGGGTGGAGATGCTTCTCAGAGCTCATCCTGCTCCCCCGTCAACACGGCGATGCGGTCCCTCACCTCTGCGGCGACCGGGGTGGAGAGCTCGGGGATCTGGTTCGGCCCCGCCGCGGTGTAAAAGACGACCGTAGATAGACCAAACCGGCGCTGCAACGGCCCCTGCCTGGTGTCCACGTGCTGGATGCGGGCCAGCGGCACGAGCGTGCGCCCGACCCATAAAATTCCCCGCTGCAGGTCGATCTCATCCGGCCTGATCTCGTACCGCCACCTCCTCCACCGCAACCCAGGCGCCACCCCGACGACTACGACGCCTAGCACAGGGACCGCGAGCACGGGCAGAGCGGCTACCAAGAAGGAAACGTTGCCGAACCTTATCAGGGCCCAACCGGCAAAACCCGCTCCGAGGAGAAGCGGAAGCAAATTGAGAAGGCCCGTGATCCTCCACAGCGTTATCGCCCGCGGGTCCAACCTCTCTGCGGGCTCGCCCTTCAAGGCCTAGATGGTCGGAAGGGCGGGGCGCCCGCGCAAATCCTTCGCGGCGAGCTGGCCGCAGGCGGCGTCTATGTCCTGTCCCCGGCTCGGGCGCAGCGTCGCCGAGAGGCCGAGCTCTCTCGCGTACCGGAGGAAACGCCTGGCGTCCGCCTTCGAGGTGGCCGAAAAGCCCGTATCCGTCCAGTTGAAGCGGAGCAGGTTCAGGTGGTAGAGCGGATGGTCAAGGAGCTCAGCCAGGGCCTCGACGTGTCGCGGCTGGTCGTTGACGCCGGCAAGAAGGGTGTACTCGAAGAACAGCTTGCGGCGCGTTTGCGTCACGTAGTAGCGGGCCGCGTCCATCAGCTCGGGGATGGTGTGGCGGGCGGCGACGGGCATGATCTCACGCCGCTCCCCTTCGAAGGGGGTGTGGAGCGAGATCGCCAGATGGAACTGCTCCGGCTCGTCCGCGAAACGCCGGATCTTGTCCACCAACCCGCTAGTAGAGACCGCGATGTGCCTCGCCGCAATCCCGAAGCCGTCCGGGTCGTTCAAAACCTTCAACGCCGCGAGCGTCGCGTTGTAGTTGAGCATCGGCTCGCCCATGCCCATAACCACCACGTTCGAGACCCTCTCGGGAGCAATATCCCTTGCGGCTACGAAGACCTGTTCGGTGATCTCACGCACTTTGAGGTTGCGCTTGATGCCGAGCAGTCCGGTGGCGCAGAACTTGCAGGCCATCGGACACCCGACCTGGGTCGAGATGCAGACGGTGTGGCGGCCCTTCTCGGGAATCATGACCGTCTCTATGGCGTGAGCGTCGTGGGTATGGAAGAGGTACTTCCTCGTCCCGTCCGTCGCCCTCCAGGTGCGCCGCAGATCCAGGACCGCGGCCGGCGCCTCCTCGTTGAGCGTCTCGCGCAAGTTCTGCGGCAGGCTCGTGGCCTCCTCCCAGTCCCGGACTAGCGACCCAGTCAGGGCAGTGTAGGCCTGATCCAGACGGTAAGCAGGCTCGCCGTCTCTTTCCAGCACCCTCTGTAACTCAGGCAAGAACCGCGCAGCATCCACGGTCAATGATTATACCGATGGCCTCTTATACACAAAGTCGCCCGAGACGCCGCGAACGGGATTCCTTTACCGGACGGCTTCGTAACGCTCTTCGTAACGCTCGGCAGACGGTCTTCCCGTAAACTGGCCTCGGGTATGATGCGGGTCCGCGAAAGAGGCGAGAAACCCTTGAGCAACGAGCCTCCGAAATGAGCCGCCGGGTCGCTGCCTGGTTGGCGTGGTCGCTGGCTGGCCTCTCCGCGGCCATGTTCGTCGGGGGTATCGCCCTGTACGTCCTCGCCCGGGTTGCGCAGTCCCCCGACGACCCGGCCGCCGAACCCATCGGCAAGCTGTTGATATACGTTCCTTTCCTCGCCTTCCCGATCGTCGGAGCCCTGATAGCGTCGAAACGTCCCGAGAACTCTATAGGTTGGATCTGCCTTGTTGCAGGCCTGTTCTGGATGTCCTTCGCCCTGGGAGACGCGTCCCACGCATACGAGCTTGCGACGACCGGTAAGGTCACGTCCTCGGTAAAGCTCAACGCGCTACTCCAGGGGACCTGGGTACCGCCCGTGGGGTTGCTTGGGATCTACATGATCCTGCTTTTCCCGAGCGGGAGGCTTCCATCGAGGAGATGGCGCCCGTTTGCCTAGTTTTCCGCGGCGGTGATGGTACTCATCACCGTCGTCTTCGTCTTCGTTCCAGGGCCCCTGGAAGACCATCCGGGGGTACGCAACCCTTTCGGATTGGAAGGATACCCCTGGTTACAGATCGTGGCCGTGTTCGTCGTGTTGCTGCTTCCCGTGTGTATTCTGGCCTCGGCGGCGAGCCTGGTGTTGCGCTACCGGCGTTCCGCTACCGGCGTTCCGGCTGGGAGGTACGCGAGCAGATCAGGTGGCTCGCCTTCGCCGCCTCGTTCGTGGGAGCGGTGTACTTTGGTCGCCTGATCACCCAGCTGCTCTTCGCGCCGGACTATCTGACATCCAACGAGATGCCTCCGTTGTGGGTCTCGCTCGAGCGAAGAACATTACTTTCTTGGGCTACGCCGGGATTCCCGTGGCCGTGGGTTTCGCGGTCCTCAAGTACCGCCTCTACGGGATAGAGATCATCATCAACCGTACACTCGTATACGGTTCGCTCACGCTGATTGTCTTGCTGGTGTACTTCGGGGGCGTAACGACGACCCGGGCCCTCTTCCGAACGCCAACGGGCCAACAGCAACAGCAGCCCCAACTCGCCGTGTTCGTCTCCACGCTCGCGATAGCGGCGCTTTTCAACCCGCTTCGTCGGCGCGTCCAGTGGTTCATCGACCGGCGCTTTTTCAGGAGCGACTACGACGCGAGGAAGACCCTGGAAGCGT
>JBKPOM010000047.1:0-3969 GCA_046733115.1 Actinomycetota bacterium
CACTGGCACCCGTGAGGAACTGATCGCCATCCAGCTGCTTACCCACTCCGGCCTACGCGGAGACGTAGCCCGAGACCTCGTCGCCAAGTTCGGTCCCGAACACTGCACCCGCTACGCTAACGCTCTCCCCTACCAAAAGGATCTGCGCAACCCAGCGGGCTGGCTCCGCAGGGCCATAGAAGAGGGCTACGAGCTGCCTAACCCATCGCAGCCAGAGCTGCTCACCAGTTCTGGGGTGCCGCCCGCACGGTCGGAACGTACTAGGGTATCGGGCGAAAAGCACCCTTCACGTGGCACATCAGCTCAGGGACCGCCCTATAATTCTCCGGTGTCTATCGAGGAGGATACCGATTCGTTGGCGTGGCCTGCTCTCCCGTCCGACCAGTTGGAGCAGACTTCCTCCGAAGAGCTCATTGCTCCGGATCCGGAAGCTCAAGCCGAGTGGCAAGCCCTCGTCGAATTTCTTATCGCCCTGCGCGGCCGCGAGAGCCTCCCCCCCTGGTTCGAACAGTTCGAGGGCAGCCAGCTTGAGGGGTCCACCCTCACCGTGGTGGTACCCAACTCCTACGCCGCCAACCACCTCAACGAGAATTTCGGGGAGGACCTCGTGCGCCTGTGGCGCGAGCGCTCAGGCGACGAAGACGCCGTCCTCCAGGTCGCCACGGACTTCTCCTCCGGCGTTCGCGCACGGCTCTGTGTTGACGCATAATACTTCCTAAACCTTCCGATCTCTTTGCATTTCCCTATCCCCTTTGGCCTTTGGCTGCTTTTCCGGGTTCGGTTTTGTTGCTGCGATGCTGGGGGTTGTAGGAAGTATTATGAGAAAATAGCCATAGCTGATACGCTCCCAGCCCTCCGGACCGGGGCTAGGGTGTACTTGAGCTATCCCGCCCGGGAACTTTGCGTTGACGGGATCCTAAGAAGTTCGCCGGCAAGGTGCAACAACTTAGCTATATCACTAATCTTGACCAGCACGTTACCCCACACATAGTTCATGATGTTAAAGTCGCGTACCTCTATCCTTATTCGTACGACGCGTGGGTTGACTTGCCCGTCACTACAGAAAGGCAGGGAGTATGAGAAAGACGGTTCTTTTGGTCGGCGCGATGCTGGCGACACTGGGGTTAACCATGGCTGGTCCGGCATCGAAGCAGGTAGCCTCCCCACGTCCCGTTGAGGCGGCCACGCCCGCTCTGATGGTGACCGTAGCGTGCAATGCCTCCCCTGAAACCACCCGCGTCAAGAACAACCGCAACAGAGCCATAACGATCGAGACGGTTGGATCCATCTACCAACCCTACAGTTACGAACCCTTCAGGGTGGACCGCAGGCTTGGGGGCGGCAACTCGATAACGTTCGAGAGCGGCTCTGGAGCGAACAACCACGTGCTCACGAAATCCTACATCTACAACAACGATGTTGGTAGCAAAGAGGGTGCGAGGGTCGTAACGAAGTCGGGGAGCCGCTTCGTCGACCGTTGCGGATAGGCTCAGACGATACCTCAGCGCAGAGGCTCCCGACGATACGCTCGTCGGGAGCCTCAGGCTGGACCGGAGCTTTTTGTGCCGGCCCTCTCCTTGCCCTATTCACCGAGGTGCCTGGAAGGGATCTTCTCGGAACTGAGACGATACGATACGAAGCTGCCTCAGTTCGTAGGGGGAGAGGAGCGGCGGCATGCGCTTAGGTTTGGCCGATCTGGAGGATCTGGACTACTTGAGCAAGAAAGACCACCACGTTGGGCCCGACGTCATTACAGCGTATTGCGTTGATGTTGACCCACACGCGCCATACGTGTACGAGTGGTTGAGTAAACCCTTGGGCCGGACCGCATGTACGCATCATGCGATGTGGCTCAACCGTGTCTCAACCATACCGAAATCCGCCGTAGAGGGTGTCTGAAAAGTCCTAGCAGGTCGCCGGAAGCGGTCTGCGCGGGGCTGTAGAGGAACGTTTCGGCGCTCATTTTGCCGTTTTGGGAGCTCTGTAGTAGCCCTTGGTCGCCTATACATCGACCCTTCTCAGACACCCTCTAGACCCTAAAGTATTCAATTTTTCCTATTTTTCGGGGGTTATAAAAAAGGCGGCGAACAAAGGACGCTACGCGCCTCTTACAGCGTTTTTCAGTGTGGTTGACCCGCTTGGCATCAGCGACGCACGACGCTTATTTTCCGAACGGCTTCGGCAAGCGTTCATGAAGCCATGGTTTGCATGGGTCAATATCATCGCAAACCGCTATAGGCGCGGTGGGAGTGCGCCAATCGTAAGGCCCCCTCGGGGGTTTACTCCGCCCCGTGTGGGCTCCCAACACCCCACGACCCCCCAGGGGGGTGCATATAGCTATTGGGTAAATGCGCCGCAACATCACGCGGGGTGTCACCCGCCGTCGGGGTGCAGCTATCGACGGTTCCGGCTATTGCTAGGCCCACCACCCAGAGCACGCCGACGCCAGAAGCAAGGCGGCGAGCCCGCGAACTTCGCCCCAACGGGGTTCTAAGAAGTTCGGAGCTGCACCCTTGCTCAAGGACGACTCCCTCAGTAGTACGGAGCCCTTCGTAGAAGTCGGCGCCGTAGCCCTCGGGCGCAATAACCGGGCGCGGTGTACCAGTACAGTCGCACGCCCTCCGGTAGCCCGATTTCGATCTTTTTTCCGATTTGAGCACCTCCGAGTGCACTACCGAGAGCACTACCGAGAGCACCCCCCGCTAAAGTCCTCCTCGTAAGACGCAAAACGAAGATCGGCAGCGAGAGGAGATGCTCGATGAGCTAAGCCGAGAGAGAGAGAGAGAGAGAGAGAAGATGCAGTCCCTAGCCGGAACACGGAAGACAAGAGCGAAGGAGTATAGAGACCATGACGCGTACGGAACCGATAACCACCACGACGACGAAGACCGACCGGCGCCACTTCCTCAGAACTTTGGCGGTGGTTGTGGCGCTGGCGGCGCTGGCAGCGGCCCTCGCGATGTCCTTCGCCGCCGGGGACGCTCAGGCCAAGAAGGGTAAGCCGCCCGTGATCGCCTTCACGAGCAACCGGGACAGCAACCAGGAGATCTACACCATGAACGCTGACGGCTCGAACCTGAGGAACCTCACCAACAACCCGGCCAGCGATACCGAACCCGAGATTTCCCCCGACGGCACGAAGATAGCCTTCGTCAGCACCCGGAACGGGATCCTCAACCCCGAGATCTACGTGATGAACGCCGACGGCTCGAACCAGCAGCGCCTCACCAAGAACGACGACATAAACGCGGTCGATAGGTATCCCACCTGGTCCCCGGACGGCGAGAGGATAGCCTTCGCGAGCAACCGGGACGGCAACTACGAGATCTACACGATGCTCGCCGCCGACGGCTCCGACCAGGAGAACATCACCCATAATCCGGCGCGCGATTTCGCTCCCGCCTATTCCCCCGCCGGCACATACGCACAGGCCACATCGATAGCCTTCGAGACCAACCGGGACGGCAACGCGGAGGTCTACTTCATGGGTTACAAAGGCGAAGATCCATACAACCTCAGTCGCAATCCGGCGGGGGATTTCGGGCCCACCTATGCTCCTGGCCCCATCGATTACTGGAATCGAGCCTTCACGAGGTCGGTTCCCACCCAGGGCGGCAGCTTCAACTACGAGATCTACGAGATGACGTACTTGGGCGTCACCCAGACCAACCTCACCAACAACGCGGCGCATGATCAAGATCCGTCCTACTCTCCGGACGGCACCAAGATAGCCTTCACCACCGACCGGGCCGGCAACGACGAGATCTACAGCATGAACCGAGACGGCTCCTCCCCGACGAACCTCACCAACAACGCGGCGACCGATCAAGACCCGGACTGGGGGGTGGCCCCTCCACGGTAGTAGTTCGCGCTTTCCCACCCTGTATAGGGTGGCTAGGGGGCCGGGGCTGTTGGAGCCCGGCCCTTCCTCTTGCCCTTATGCACGAACGTCCTAGAAGGGTAATTCTC
>JBKPOM010000048.1:0-2235 GCA_046733115.1 Actinomycetota bacterium
TCCACGAGTTCGGTGAATAAGGCCTCTCGTGGATCGAACACAATGGAAAGGCCGGAGTCCCCATGGTTGAGGACCCCAGCCTCCCACACCCGCTCTCTTACTCGAGAGGGTGCCTTAGAGCATTATAAACGTGTTACCTAACCGGGTCTATAACCCCGCAGTTGGCCGGCGCGGTCGCCTCCTGGGGCAGCGACGGATCCAGCTCGCTCTTGCCGGCCGCCTTGAAGTCGTAGCGGCCGTTGTTGTTGAGGTCCACCCCGTGCTGGACAATGACCTTCTCGCCGAGGTTCTTCGCCACGTTGGAGGGCACCGAGATGGTCCGCTCGTAGTTGACGGAGCCCTTAGCATTGGCCACCGGGAAGCGATCGACCGCCAGCGCGCTCTTGGGGCTGGTGTCACCCTTGGTGGTCAAAGACACCTGGATGGGCCCGTAGGCCGGTAGGCCCTCGGTGGTGGTGAGCACATTGTCGCGTCCGGCATCGGTCATGGTCGGGCACTCGCTCACCGCTTTTTTGAAGCCGTGGATGTGCTGGGCGTGGGGCAGCTTGGGCGCCAGGCCCTTAGTGTGGATCTCGATCTCGACTTTCTCACCGTTCTTCTCGAGCATGGCGTGGCCTTCGGCCCCCGAGCGGTTGAGGGGGTTTAGCTCGGCCTTGAAATCGGTTTTCTTGTTATTGTTATTACCGTTATCATCGCGGTCGTCGCCACCGTTGGCGAAGGCCACCGAGGCTAGGCTCAGCGACATGGCCGCCGCGAGCAGTAGCACTATGGTCAACTTTCTGGACAACTTCTTACATCCTTTCTTTCTGCTTTTTCGATCCAAGCGCAAGCTTGGTATATCTCCGTGGGAGCCCTTATAGTGGGCTCCGCCCTCCTGTTTGCCTCCCCTCTTCGGTTAGAGGGCATCTTCTTGCCAACGAGCATGATGCCCCGCACTCAGCCGGGTGCCATCGGGCTTTCCGACTGTTTCACACCCGGTAATAATGGCTAAGGCGATTACCCTAGCCCGCGAGAGTTCGGGCATCTTCTCGTGTAAGCACAGGAGGGAGTACGATAGTGGAGGGCGCTCGGATCACTCGGGCGGGGCTAGGCTGCTGACTTCCGAGAACTCCGTTTAGCAGAAGTCCCGACAAGGACATACGCATAGAGACTGTCTGAAAACCCTCAAACGCGGGTCAGACGCCTCACCATCAGGCGCGTCATGGCGACATAGATGAACGCCTCGCTCGAGGTACACAGCCTCTCGTAGTCCTTGCTCATCCTTCGGTTGTGGCAAATCCAGGCAAA
This sequence comes from Actinomycetota bacterium, assembly GCA_046733115.1. Classification (GTDB taxonomy): domain Bacteria; phylum Actinomycetota; class Rubrobacteria; order Rubrobacterales; family Rubrobacteraceae; genus Rubrobacter_D. The sequence continues at coordinate 1,288 of JBKPOM010000048.1, forward strand.
AGAGCGCTCCACTACCCAACGTCTCGGCAACACCTGAAATTCTCGCGGTGGAACAAGCTTGCGCCAATCCAGTGTCTTACTACCTTCCTTAGCCCACTCCGCAGCCCAATTCATCAGCACTTCTTCAGGGGCGATTTTGCGTGGGCGTTCCACGAGATCCACACTCCATCCCAAAGCCTTCTCCACCCAACCTTTGCCCTTATCCTCTCCCCTGTAGCCGGCGTCCAACCACAAGTGCGAAAGGCGCGGGAACTTCTCGCCAGCATGCTGCAACAAAAGCTTGATCCCTTCCTGGTCTATGAGCTTTGCACTGTGGATGTTAGCCCTGAGTACGAAACCCTCCGTGTCCACCAGCAAGTGGCGCTTTCTGCCGCGCACCTTCTTCGCCCTATCGTAACCACGTTCCTCTCCGCCTACCCCGGTAGTCTTGATCGACTGCGAATCCACAATGCCAGCGCTGGGTTGGGGGTTCCTCCTCAAGCGAACTGGTAAACGCTCGCGGATGACCCGGTTCATCCTCTCCCAGGTGCCGTCTATTCGCCAAATCCTGAAGTAGTGAAAGACCGTCTTCCACGGTGGGAAGTCGTGGGGAAGCAATCGCCAGGGACAGCCGCTCCTCAAGACGTAGAAGATGGCGTCGAGTATTTCGCGGGAGCTATGGATCCTCGGACGTCCGGTGGCTTTGGGGATAGGAAGATGAGGCTTCAAGCAGGACCATTCGGCATCGGCGAGGTCGGTCGGGTAAGGCTTTCTCATGCATGCTAGAGTAGCGGTCTAGCACGCAACCACCCCTTTTCAGACAGTCTCTCCACGCACTCCGGTGAATAAGGCCTGCTACCGATAGCAGAGGTCGTCTCGCTCGACAGGGAACTCGTCGGGGCACCCACCGCCAGGCATTACCGGAGCAGGCCCTATCGTAGGACCGCCGGAGTCGAATAGGCTAGGGCT
>JBKPOM010000049.1:0-2734 GCA_046733115.1 Actinomycetota bacterium
CTGCAGCTGCGCAGGATCCCGGACTACGAGACTAGCCAGGCCGCCAAAGGCTGAAAAGCCGAAAACCTGGCCATCGTAGAGTCGCACACCTCGGTTAGTCGGAGAAGATATGGCCCTTGAGCAAAGTAATCGAGATCAACATCTCCAACCTCGCCGGGGTCCCTTCGGTGAAAACGAAGCGCCAGGCGAGCTGGAGCTGGTTCGCCAGTTCGTTAACACCCTGGACGTCGAAGAAGGCACAGACGAACTCGACGACCCCCACTCCCTACTCGACTGGTTTTCTGGCATGGGCCTCATCGATGATGAGGCGATCGCGGATGAGGAAGATCTGAAGCGCTCGCTCGCGTTGCGAGAAGGGATACGCTCCTTGCTATTGGCCAATAACGGTGAAGGCATCGAACCGGCCTACCTCAGGGAGCTTGACCGCGTTGCTGGGAGCGTGTGTCTCAGGGTCCGTTTCGACGAGGACGCTGTCGCGACGCTCGGGCCTGCATCGTCCGGTGTTTCCGCTGCCCTTGGTCATATCCTGGCCGCTGTGGTGCGGGCCACGGATGAGAGGATATGGGGCAGGTTGAAGATTTGTAGCAACGATGCTTGCCAATGGGCCTTCTACGACCGCTCCAGGAACCGCTCGGGCAAGTGGTGCACGATGGAGGTCTGCGGCAACCGCATGAAGGCCCGCACCTTTCGGCAACGTCAGGCCTCTCGTAATAGGGTTTCACACCCTGCGCAACAAGAAAGCGAGTGATGCCGGTGGTCGAACTGATGAACCTGGAGGACCTGGTCGAGCTGGACTTCACCCGCGCCCGGCAGAGCGTACTACCGTCGGTACAAGACCCGGCTGTAGAGCGGCGAGAACGCCGCTTTTCTGAGGAAATGAACACGGGGAGTCGAGCGAAGGAGGTGAAGCGATGAGGCCCAAAGAGAGCACTGATAAGCGCCGTATGGCGGGGTTACGGAGAGCTATGGCGTTGTGGGGGCGGACCAGCATCCCGTTCTTCAGGGCGTAGGGGATCGCTGCCGGAGCACTGGCAGCTACTGAGAGAAGGGCCGGGGCTGCTCTCGCTGAGTCGTCGTGGATCTCGAATGGATGGTGGTATCGGGTTGGATCACGTACGGTCGCGGGTCGGGCGGGGTTTCGAGGAGATGCGGAGCGGTGTCGGGGCGATGCCGCCTGCGGGGCTTGTCCTCGTTGGGATCTTCTGCGTCCAGCTCGGGGCGGCGCTGGCGAAGGGGCTCTTCGAGGAGGCCGGGGCGGGCGGGACAGTATTCATGCGCGTCGCGTTCGCGGCTGTGATCCTCTTCGCCGTCTGGCGTCCGGTCATTCGGGGGTATTCGGCGAGGCAGTACGCTCTCGCCACCGTCTTCGGGCTCGCGCTCGCGGCGATGAACCTAGCTTTCTACTCGGCGCTCGCAAGGATACCGCTCGGCGTGGCGGTCACGCTGGAGTTCAGCGGGCCGCTCGCCGTCGCCGTGCTCGGGAGCCGGAGGCTGCTCGACGGGCTCTGGGTCGCGCTCGCGGCAGGGGGGATAATCCTGCTCGCGCCCATCGGAGCTTTTGGCGGCCTCGACCTCGATCCTGTGGGTGTGGGGTTGGCGCTCCTCGCGGGGCTGTTGTGGGCGACCTACATCATCCTCAGTCAGAAGACGGGGGCGGAGTTCTCCGGCGTGACCGGGCTTGCGATCGGGATGGCGGTCGGAGCGGTAGCCCTCGTCCCGGTCGGAGTCTTTCAGGGCGGCGTCGCCCTCCTCGACCCGAAGGTGCTCGTGCTCGGGGCCGGGGTCGCGCTGCTGTCGAGCGCCATACCGTACTCGCTGGAGATGGAGGCGCTGAGGAGGATCCCGGCAAAAGTCTTCGGCGTCCTCATGAGCCTGGAGCCCGCCGTCGCCGCCCTCGTCGGCCTCGTCGTCCTCGGAGAAGTGCTCCAGCCCCGCGCCATAGTCGCCGTCTTCCTCGTCACCATCGCGGCCATCGGAGCCTCGCGCTTCGCCAGTGGCGAGAAGGACTGACGGCTTCCTGCCGAGTCAGGATGGTGAGGGCGCGAACGTCGGCAGCGACCGAGCATGACCATGAAAGGTTCGCCGATCATGCGTCGCGTCGCGCGACGGCGACGAAGGCGGTCTACCCGATCGACCGTTGCCGCGGTGGTCGTAGTAGACCAGGTGCATAACGTCGCCCAAAGGGTCGAGCCAGGGGTGCAGGCAGGTGTGATCGAACCCCAAGCCGCCGTGCATCACCAGACAGGGGGTCCCCTCACCGACTTCGACGTAGAACAGCTCCGTAGCGTTGAGGTATGCGACCGGCATGGGCTCTCCTCCTTCTCGACCCGCTTTCCCGACGGATAACTCGACGCCTGAAAATGATGACACCATGAGATCTCCGGTGCGAACTTCGCAGAATACATATTCCACGCACTTCGGTGAATAGGGGCAAGAAGAAGGGCCGAGGCTGCTGGATCGGATGTAGCGTCCGTAGTGGCGAAGGGTGTTCGGAGGTAAGATAGCGAGATGAGACGAGGACCTCAAGAACCACCGCCCCGGTGGCTTATCATCCTCGTTGGGGCTGGGCTGATTGCGGCTGGGATCACCATCGGATACCCGTACATTTTTGGTTCTTGAGAGCGTCCTGGCATGGGGACGATGCAGGATCCTGCGTCTGAACTTCTTAGAACGCCGTTAGTGCGAAGTTCGGTGGAGCCCGGTCCGATGGCCCTGGACCGGCCCTGGCCCCGGT